>NZ_JASHLT010000023.1:0-109371 GCF_030056615.1 Streptomyces sp. HNM0645
ACCAAACGATCACTGATCGCCTACGACCACTGAAAACATCGGACTCATTCATCTAGCGGTCGTGGCGGCGGTACATGCGGTACAGACGCACCACCATGAATGGCGCACCCGCCACGATGATCAGGATAGTCGCCCACCATGGGAGGACCGGACCGCCGGTGTCGGCGGCAGCAAGCAGAGTCATACGAGATCCCGCCGATCCCGCTCGATGGTCAACATCGGCTTGTGTGGGAGCAGATCCCGGTCGTTCATGAACACCCCATGCGTGCAGGCTACCGCGCGGTTGGCGTAGCGACTTTGGGTTGGAGCTGCTTTGGGGCGAGTGATCACGGGGGCATTGACCCTTGATCCTGGACACACGAGACACTGGATCCTGAGGATCTGAGAACGGACATCTCGTGGTCATGAAGAACTATCCGCCGCAGTTCAAGGCGGACGCGGTCGCGCTGTACCGGTCGCGGCCCGAGGCGACGATCCGGCAGGTCGCCGCCGATCTGGGGATCAACCCCGAGACCCTGCGGAACTGGGTACGAGCGGCCGGAGCGAGCCGGCCCCGCGGGCGCCGAGCAGAGGTGCCTGCCGAGCCGCCGACACCGTTGGAGGCGGAGAACGCCGCTCTGCGGAAGAAGGTCCGCGAGCTGGAGGAAGAGCGCGAGATCCTGCGGAAGGCGGCGAAGTATTTCGCCGGGGAGACGCGCTGGTGAACCGCTTCCAGTTCGTCGCCGACCATCAGCGCCGTTACGGCGTGAAGCGGCTCTGCACCATCCTGGGCATCGCCCGCTCCAGCTTCTACTACTGGCGTCGGACGGCCGCGGACCGGGCCGCCCGGCAGGCGGCCGACGCCCGCCTCGCCGCCCGGATACGGGCCGTGCACCGCGCGTCGGACGGCACCTACGGCGTCCCCAGGATCACGGCCGAACTCCTCGGCCCTGAACGGCACCTTCAAGGCCGAGCTCATCGAGATGCAGGGCCCCTGGAAGGACGTCGAACAGGTCGAGCGGGCGATCTTCCAGTGGATCACGTGGTACAACGAAGAACGCCTCCACTCCGCACTCGACTACGTACCGCCCGCCGAGTACGAGCAAGCCTTCTGGCGGAGCCAGGAGCAAGTCGCGCAGTCCGCCTGAACCATCAAGATCGGACTCTACGAAACTCGGTACAGCTCAGACCGCTTCCGGGCAAAGCTCCTTCGTGCCGCTGACAAGGGTGAACCGTTCGACACCGTGACCGGTCTGCCGGACTCGCTGCGCGGTGGAAAGGCGGCGCTGTCGTTCTTCGACCTGGCGGTCAAGTACGTGGATGCGCGGTGGGCGGAGGCGTCCGCCAAGCAGCGGGACAGCATGACCGACGCACTGGCAACGGTCGTTCCCGCCCTGGTCAAGCCTGGGCGGGGGCAGCCCTCTCCGGAGATGCTGCGGCGCGCTCTGCGCTCTTACGTTCTGCCCGTGCCGCGCAGGGAGCGGGAGCGGCCTGAGGAGATCGCCGCGGCGGTCCGGTGGATCGAAAAGACCTCGCTTCCGGTGGGCGAGCTGCAGGAGATCACTCGTACGCATGATCTGATCGACGCTTTGGGCCGGAGGCTGGACGGTAAGCCTGCGGCAACGCAGACCTACCGGCGACGTCGAGCAGTGGTCTTCAACGCGCTGGAGTACGCGGTCGAACTCGAACACCTGCCGTCCAATCCGCTGAGCCGGGTCCGGCGCAAGCGCGGGAAACGGCCGGTGCAGGAGGTTGACCGCCGTGTGGTGGTCAACCCTCGGCAGGCTCGGGAGCTGCTTACCGCGCTTACCTATGTGGGTGGCTACGACCGGGCCAGCGGCCGACGACTGCGGGCGTTCTTCGGGTGCCTGTGCTACGCGGCCATGCGGCCAGGGGAGGCGCTCGGGCTTCGCCGGTCCGACTGCACGCTTCCGGCTTCGGGCTGGGGCCGCATCGAACTCACGGAGACCCGTCCCACGGCAGGAAAGGCGTGGACCGACTCCGGCGAGGCACACGACCGGCGCGGCCTGAAGCAGCGAGCCGACGGTGAGGTGCGCATCGTGCCGATTCCTCCTCCGCTGGTTCGGCTGCTCCGCGAGCATCTGAAGGAGTTCGGTACAGCGGGGGACGGCCGGCTGTTCTCCAGCGAGCGGGGCAACGTGATCGCGGCCTCGTCGTACTCGCGGGCATGGAAACAGGCTCGGGAACTGGCGCTCGTGCCGCATCAGGTGTCGTCGGTCCTGGCCTTCCGGCCGTACGACCTCCGTCATGCCGGAGTCTCCCAGTGGCTCAACTCCGGTGTCCCGGCGCCGGAGGTCGCCGCTCGCGCGGGTCACTCGGTGGACGTCCTGCTCAAGATCTATGCCAAGTGCATCGACGGCCAGGAGCAGGAGATGAACGACCGGATCATGCAGGGGCTGAGGGAGGACGGCGCCCCGGACTGACACAACGACACGACCGACGAACGGGAGCCCCGGACCACAGAGGTTCGGGGCTCCCGTTCGTCAGTCCACGTATAGTCCACTCGGTTACGCTCAAGGCCCCGGGAACGGACGCTGACCTGCGGGAAAGCCCACCAAGATCATTACGTCGTCATTACGTGATCACTGGCAAATGGCTGCCTTCGACGGCATCCGCCTGCCTATACGCGAAGACCCCGACCGCAGCGTTTCCGCTGGTGACGGGGTCTTTGGGCACCTCATGCTAGGTGCCCCCGGCAGGATTCGAACCTGCGCACACGGCTCCGGAGGCCGTTGCGTTCCTAGGAGAAGTAGCTGGTCGCAGCCCTGCGTGTTCCCTGAAGGACGTGATCCGTCCACGCATGGTCCACGGTGCCATTAGTGTTGCCCGGCAAGTCGAGGTGGCCACGGGACGGCATAAAAGGGCGAAATCGTGACAATTGTGACAGTTGCCTCAGTTTTCATCTCCTGCTACAACGCCATGCAGCGTGGAGAATTGATTCGCCGCAGGAACAGGCGGGATAAAGAGTTCCACTTTCAGGATTGGGTCGGTGACCGAATCACTGAAACAGGATTTTCATGGGAAGTAACCAAGCGGAACAAATATCCCGACTACGTCATGACTGACTACCTCGAAGGATTCGAGGTAAAGGGATTGGAGACTCCCGGGAGGCAGGCAGATTTCGACTGCAATAGTCAGCTCGCGACGGGCATGCACGAAGGAAGATCAGTTTACTACGTCTTTGGACGCTACCCGAAAAGGTTCGAGGGAGATCAGTTCCCAGTCCTTGACCTAGTAATCTGTCATGGTGATTTTCTGAACGCCCACCATGACTATGTGCATAAGAATGACAGCTTCCGCGATTTTGGATCCTATGGCGATATCTTGGTGCGCGATCGGAAAATGTATGTCGCTCCTACGCCTTATGCGTTGGCGGATGGCCTGACCTCGAATTGCACATTGATCGCACCAAAAGACGAGGTGCTTGACGGGGCTGATAGTCTAAGGGAGGTCGGCTCCTTGATTCGGAGCGATGCTGATAAGATTGCAGCTAAGTACACCTTCGACTTCCGCGATAACTCATTGCGCACAGAGTTGGCAGATAATCCGACAGCCGGGTTCACTCGCGCCTTCACTGCGTTTAGGGCAAAGAGTGATCCGGCTGGTGAAGTTGGCATGAAGCCCGTGAGGCGTATCCCACGACAGCCCCTACTGGATGAGAACGATGAACCATTCTGATCACTTGGCTCTCTTCGACGCTGACGTGCAATGTCATCGGGGCATCCCAAGCTCGTCCGCGCTGGAAGCGGCGTTTCCTGCGGTCGAACTCAGCAAGATCGCAGAGAATGAGTCATGGCGTAAGGAAGTTCATCGGCCGGCTACGAGTACTCATAAATGGTGGGCCAAGCGCTTGGGGAGTGTGTTCCGCGGCATCATTGCGGCTGCAGTAACTGAAGCAGACGGCGACGCCCTTAAGACTTATAGCAGTCCTGCGAATCTTGACGGTTTGGTTGTACTTGATCCGTTCGCGGGTTCCGGCACGACTGTTGTCGAAGCAGCGAAAATGGGCGCAAGTGTCATCGGTTCGGATATCAACCCGGTTGCTACTCTGGTTCAACGTCAGGCTGTGCAGCAATGGGATGTTTCTGAATTGCGCCGAGCCTTCAAGCTTGTCGAGTCACAATGCCGTGAAGAGATTGATCGAGTTCATCGCACTGAAAGCGGCGAGCCGGTTCTGTACTACTTCTGGGTCACAGTAGCTCACTGCCCCCATTGCGAGGCAAAAACTCGCCTTTTCTCGACCCATGTTTTCTCGCAGCACGCTTATCCTAAAAGGGTTCCTGAGGCGCAAATCGTTTGCCCGGTATGCTTGGATGTGCAAGCTGGACGATACGACTTTAAATCAGCGGAATGCCGCAATGGGCATAAGTTTGAGCGCGTCGGCGCAGTGAATCGCACCCAAGTTACGTGCGCCAACGGGCATACCTCTAAGGTGCTTGATGCTTTGAAGGGCAAAGCCCCGAAGCGTGAAATGTATGCAAAGCTTGTTCTAGGGTTTGACGGGAAGAAGCGGTATGAACCCATCAATGCCTTTGATAGGTCTTTGTATGCAGAGTGCGTTGACCTGCTGCAAACCAATGAACGTGACCTCGTGTTGCCGTGCGGTCAACTTGAGCTGGGGGAGAATACCCGCCAGGCGATGCGCTGGGGATTCACGGAATGGCGTCAATTCTTTAATGAGCGGCAACTTTATTCGCTGGGGTTGCTCGGTTCTGCGATTCGCGATGTAAGCGCAGGCGATGCCGAGCGAGAGGCCCTAGTTGCACTATTTTCAGGAACGCTCGAATTTAACAACATGTTCTGTTCCTTCAAGGGGGAAGGGACAGGTGCGGTCAGGCACATGTTCAGTCATCACATCCTCAAACCTGAACGTATGCCTCTCGAGGCACACCCTTGGGGCACACCTGCGTCGTCTGGATCATTTTCTACGCTCTTCCGTAGCCGTATTATTCGCGCACACGACTACAAGACGGAGCCCTTTGACCAGGTGCTGGTTAATGGCGCTGTACAGAGGACCACAGGTTTGTCCGTCCCGTTCGAGGGGAAACCCCTCGACGCATGGCCGGAGCAGGGGCTTGGAACCAGGCAGGTTTACATCCGGAACGGTGATTCGTCCCGCACCGATCTGCCTTCAGGATCCGTGGACCTCATCGTGACTGATCCACCCTATATGGATAACGTCCACTATTCGGAACTTGCCGACTTTTTCCACGCTTGGCTCATGGGGATGGAGCCCTTTTCGGGATACCCATCATTTGCCCTGACAACAAGAAGTACGGAAGAGGTTCAGAGCGCTGATCCGAGGCAGTTCGGTGATGCGATCTCGCGTGTTTGGAAGGAATGCGAGCGCATCTTGAAGCCGGGAGGCCTGCTGGCTTTCACCTTTCACCAGGCTCGGTTGACAGGGTGGGTAAGCCTTGTGGAGGCACTAGCTAACGCCGGACTTGGAGTTACGGCTATTCAACCCATCAAGGGTGAGATGAGCACGAGTGTCACGAAGGGTGGAAATGAACCCTCGAACCTTGATTCGATCATCGTATGCAGGAAAAGGAAAGAAATTCCTCCTGGTTCCGACTCGCCCGACGCTGCAGCGGCCCGAGGAGAGAGGCTACTGCGTGAATTGCAGGAGGCAGGTATTGACGTTGGCGTCGGGGACGTAAAATCGGTAATCCGTGGGCATGTGCTCGCGACTTACACACTTGGCCAAGAACTGACTCTTTCAGACCTGTCAGAGCTGGCCGAGTCTCTGACGAGCAGGAGCGTGGTTCGTCTCTGCAGTTCGAGTGCCAGCGGCTGATGCGATGAGCTTTGTGGGTCAGCAGTAACCACACTGGCGCTTCGGCCGGCTGATACGCGAGGTTGGCGTAGCGACTTTGGCCGGGAGCTGCTTTGGCGCGAGTGATCATGGCCCCGTAAGCTTCCGGCGCGTCGGGCAGTCTGTGGACCTGCCCGCTAGAGCACGACGTTGGGGCCATGATCTTCGAGGCTCGCGCCAAAGTGGCTGGCTAAAGTCGCGGAGCCGACCGTCCCAGGCACGGTTTCTGTAACGTCAGGTGGCTGATGCCTATGCGCGCGACACAGGACGGTCAGGCTCTACGCGATAAATGGAGCGAACTGCAGAGATAGCTTTGGTTCATCGCTTGCGTCGGTCACTGCACGCAGAACCGGGGCCCTGAACCCGGCCGCACGGGCTGGCTAGGATCCTGGAATGAGGGATCGAGCTCTGCTGGTCCCACTGCATCGTTGCTGGAATCGACCGGATACGCGACCCGCGCAATTCGTGCTGTCGGGCCATGCGCGGACGGCGCGGCTTGCCAGTCATGGGCGAGAGGTCGACCAGGGTCAGGGGCTATCTGGCGTTGTTGACATCGGCAGCGGTGATGGGTGATGACCTCAAGAAAGGATGCCGTTGCCGCGCTGATCAGGTGGTGTTTGCTGTCTCCTGCGGTCGACCGCTGTCGTGCTCGTCTGACGTTTCACCGGCAACGGAATCAAGGAACTCCGCATCTGCGAGGAGCGCGGAGATCTCTGTGCTGAGAGAACTAACTTTCCCAACGAAGATTACGTCCGGCGTCAGCGTCATTCCGATGCAACCGTCCTCTGCTTGCAACGCATCCTTTGCCAGACAATGCGCTTGAATGTCCTCGTCTTTGAGAGTGTGGATTCTTGCTGCACGCAACCGTGACGATCCCTTTTCAATGCCGAAGACCGTGTCACCAACCGAGATTTCCGTGGCCTCTAGAGCGATGATATGAGCCTTTGGCTTCGCGTAGTACTGCTTGACGTAACCGACAAGCGCCGGGGATAGATGCAGGAAGGTTGCTTTTCTGATCTCGTCGAATATCGCGGTGACCAGTTTCTTGAGGACCTCGCAGATTGCTGTCAGGATGTCGGAACTAGCCAAATCGACGTAGTCTCCGTGCGCGATTTCATTTCGACGACTGACCAAGTCCGCTAGAATGCTTTCGACATCCTTGTACAGTCCCGACAAGAGTCCATCCTGTAGCGTCTTGATGTCGATCTTACTGATTGAGTCGCTAAAGTTTACGTTTACCCTCCTCAGCAAATCTGACAGCATGTCGCCTTTAAGGTTCCTGTCATGGAAGCTGAGCGCAATTCCGCTGAGGGTGTAATCCTCCGCTCCGTCGAGGCATGACGCCAAACTGCGTAGCATCTCATCGATATCGTTTCGATCTAGACGGCCCCCGCTATCCCTGGTAAGCAGTTGCCGGGCTTGGCTGTCATGGGCCTTTTGAATGTTCTCGGGCAAGTCTGTGTACTCGGGAAAAAAAGTGGCGCACAGGGATGCGTAACGCGCAATGATGTCATCCACGAACTGCTCGAGGCACCCATATAGATTGATGATAGAGCCCGAGTAAACGAGGCGGCGCCATTCCGAGTTTCGTGCTGATTCCCTTGTCTCTGTAAGTGACTGCAGCTTCTCATCGAACTCCAGAGCTGAGAGGATTTCGTCGAAGCGCGCGAGAGCGGCCTGCAAGATTCCATGCATGCTCAGCTCCGGCCGTCCAAGTGACCGTCAAGAAAACCTAGGTAAAGCTTGTTGCGCTCGGCTAGGTCGCGAGTATTGACCCTGCGACCGTCGATTCGATCTCCGTTTTCTTCGTAGAACCGGTCGATCCCTTCACGGATCGCGAATCGTTTATCCACTAGCTCGGTGCTTCGTGAGAGTCTTTGGCTAAAAGCAAGCATGAGAGGTTCGTACGCAACGATGGCCGGCTCTTCAATCCATTGCCACTGCCCGTTCCGGAAACGCTTTAGCCAGAACGCGCGGTGGGTCATGACTTGCTCTACCAGATTAGAGGTCTGAACGAACAATGCTCCCAGCTTGGTCAGAAGCTCGGGCTTGTACCCATTCGCAGCCTTGAGGTAGGAGTCAAGGAAGAGTTTCAGATTCCTTGGGTTGCGCGACCCGGCAATCAATCTTTGCCGGTATGCGAAGAACCGTAGCACCAATTCGACGTCGTACATCGATCGGTAATAGGGGTGGTTTTCTGGTGACGATTCGCCCTCTTCGCCGTCTTGCTCATTGCTCGTAGTCGTAATACCCCAGAGGCGGCGAAAGCTAGGCGTCTCAGCCAGATCAAGGCACAGGCGGTTCATAGGCCCCGGCAGCAGGGCATTCCGAGATTCCTGTGCAGTCAGATCTACGCCACCGCTATTGATGCGCTCGAAGACGAGCTGTTTCAGTAGATCTGCTTCGCGGCCTGAAGGTCCGCCAGTTTCATGCAACAGAATGACAGCGCTAAGGTAGCGCCGGTCGATGCCGCGTTGCGACATTTCATCCAAGTCGGAGTAGCGCTTACCGTTATGCTGCGGGAAGTACTGGAGATCTCGGAGGGTGTAGCTATCTTTATAGAACTCAGAAATGGCAGTTAGGCGCTGAAGGCCGTCCATGACTTCGAACTTGCTGAGTTCTGCCTCGTAAAGGAAGATCGGAGGAATGGGCACGTTAAGCATGATGGATTCGATGAGTCTAGACTGCTTATCGGGGTTCCATCGATGGCGGCGCTGGAAATCTGGGTTTAGATTCCATTCTTTCCCGGCCACCAGGTCGGGAATCTGAGCGACCTGGTACCGGGCTTGTTCCGTCACGATGCGGAAGTCGCCTTGCCTGTGCTTCGCGGCTTCGTCTATTCTCTGGTCGGTGTTCTCTTGAAAGTTGACTCGCTCACCAGGCAGAAGGATTGGAGACTGCCTTGCGGTGGCATCTTCCTCTACGGGGAAAAGGCTCTGATCGTGAGCTTGAGGTCGTGAATTTTGCTCCGCCATGTGATGCCACCGTTCGCTCTCTGTCGATCGCTCGAGATCAGTTGTCTCCAAGCAGATCGTAAAGGCACTCGGGGGCAGTCTGTATCACACGAATGAGCGATCTCGGCAGATTTATTTGGGACAATATGGGTTAAATGTCTACAAAAGGTGCTCCGATGGTCCTGTCTTGGTTTCTCAGCGCGCGGCACGGGCGCCGGCCGGGCTGGAGCGGGGCGGAGACTGGAGCGCAGGCCCGGCCGGGGGCCGGGCCGCGCGCGGGGAGCGGAGCGAGCCGCCTTGAACCCGTGAAGAAGGTTGTTACTCAGCAGGGGCTGTGATCCGCCACAAGGGTGCGTCGTGCTTCTCCGGACGGCTGTTGATCAGCAGTTGGCGCAGGTCCTCGCGTAGGGAGCCGTTGAAGTTCAGTGCCTCGGTGATGCGGCGGAACGTTGTGTGGGTGACTCCGCGGCTTCGGGCCTCGGCCTCGAACTGATCGAGTTGGGCCAGGACCGACTGGGGGTCGAGCTTCGCCGGTGGCTGGTCCTTGAGCCACGTGGCCTTGTTGCGCTCGTAGTCGATCTCTGAGTATCCGCAGATCTCGCGGCTGTGGGCTTCTACCTCGTTCAAGGTGGCGGTCGTCGTGATGGCGCGGGCCAACTGGTTGCGGCTCAGCGCTTCGTCTAGGTCGACCTCATGGACGGTCGGACCTTCGTCGGTGAGAGGGACGGGAAGGCCAGCGTCCCGCATTTCGCACGTGCCGCGTACGCCTCGGGCTGTCGCCGCGAGCATCCCGGTTGCCTCGGAGGGGTGCCACTCCAGGACCGAGCTGACCGGCTCCACGTCCTTCGCCGTGAAGTTATGGACGAGCGGGCCGAGCATGGCTCGCAGGTCCTCAGGAGGCAGTTCGCCGTCCAGGCCGGGGCCTGCCACCAGGAGGCGGATCGGTGCGTTCACCTGGCAGCATGCGGCGAGCGTGACGGCGTCGGCGAGCGGGCTCTTGAGTGTCGGCTCATCGCCTCGGGCGAGGATGTCTCCGCCGACGTCCAGGAGATCGATCGACTCCGGTGAGAAGTGGCTTACCAGCTCTTCGAGTTGGCGGGTGATGCCTTCGACTCCGTGGTGTGGGTCGATCAGGGTGAAGGTGTGCGGGAGCTCTGCCGCGAGTCGAGGGAGGGTGGAGCCTGCTGGAGCGATCGGGCGGGCCTCGGCCGGCACTGCCCGGACTGCTGGGGTGAGGTGCTGTAGGCCGGTGAAGTTGTTCGGTCCCCGGGGGCCCGGTACCGGGTCGATCAGGAGGCGGTCCCACGCGTACGTGAGGATCACCGCCTGGTCCTCGTCGCCGTAGAGGGCGGTGTGAAGCATTGCGGCGGCGACTGCGTCGCCCCCTCCTCCTGCTGCGACGATCAACCGCTTCATGCGGTTCAGCCTACGGGGTCGGGGGTTGACCACTCATCCTATAGTGGCTACTGGCCATAGCCACTTGGCTACGGGAAAGGCGAGGAGGAGGCATGCCGCAGATCGAGGAGGCTCAGCCGAAGTATCTCCAGATCGCGCACTACATCCGTGATCAGATTCTTCGGGGTGACCTGCGGCCGGGGGACGAAGTTCCCTCGGAGCGGCAGTTGGCCGCGAGCTGGAACGTGTCCCGTCCGACTGCTGCGCGGTCGTTGGAGGCGCTGAGCCATCAGGGGCTCGTCGAGAAGCGTCAGGGGTCGGGCACGTACGTGCGCAGTCTGGAGGTCAACCGGCGGGCGCGTGAGTTGTACGGGCGGGCTCGGCAGACTGGGAAGATCTACACGCCTGGTGAGTACGCGGTGATCACCTCGGCTGGCTGGATGGATGCGCCGGATCACGTCGTTGAGGCTTTGGGCCTGGTCAAGGACCGTCGGGCCGTGCATCGGCGGCGGGTGACGAACAACCAGGACGGGCCGATCACGCTGTCCACTTCGTGGTTCGCTCCGGATGTCGGCCAACGTGCGCCGAAGCTCCTGGAGCCGGAGCGGATTCAGGAAGGGACGCTCATGTACGTCGAGAACATGACTGGGCGTCAGGGCAGCTATGCCGAAGATCGCATGTGTGCTCGCGATGCGACGGAGGAGGAGGCTGCGGATCTTCAACTGCAGTCCGGGTCAGCCGTGTTGATCGTTCATCATGTCGTCTTCGACCTCCAGGACCGGCCGTTGGAGTTCGCCGAAGCCACGTACCCGCCGCATCGCTGGGCGTTTGAGCAGGGCTACCCGCTCACCTGATGGACCTGGCAGTTGTGTCGAATCGCTTGCACAGTCCAAGTGGCTAATGCCACTATCCAGGAAGTGGCTAAGGCCACTTGGATTCGGAAGGGGGCACGGAGTGACGAGTCAGCGGCCGGACCAGGGCGCGCGTGCAACTTGCCGGGGATGCCGGGGGCGCGGTTGGAAGCGCGTCGGCTCCCGTACGGCTCTGGCGCTCTCGACGGCCAATGACCGCGTCCGTGCCACGTCGAAACGACGCTGCCTCGATTGCGACGGCAGTGGCAAGGAGTGAGTGCGGATGGCCTACTCAATCGACCGCTATCCCTCTGCGGACTCGCCGCGGCTCGGTGCCATGACCTTGCACCCCGTCGCGGAGTCCGTGCCTCGGGCTCGGCGCTGGTTCCGGAAGTTCATCGCCCCGTACAACCCGGCCTGCTCGATCGACGACTGCACGTTGATGATCTCGGAGCTGGTGACCAACGCCATTCTCTATGGGCGGGCTGATGAGAGCTGGGTGGTGCGCGTTGCGTGGTACCGCGTGGAGACGGCGCTTCGGGTGGAGGTGCACAATCCGGGATTCCCGGCGAGTGTGCGCATGCGGAAGCCGGACGCCAGCGATGCCCACGGGCGCGGACTGCTCCTCGTCGACTCCATCGCCGACTCGTGGCACTCCGGTCCCAGCCGCTTCGGCGGGACGGTTGTCGCGTTCACCATGGCCGACGCATGGTCGCCTGATGAGGTCTTCGGGCCCGTTCTGTTCTGACGGCGCAGTTGTCGCTAGTCTGGTTGACCAGTTGACTTGGCCAATCTCGACAGGCGGCGGCGTTCATGGCGTATGAAGTGGAGGCACCGAAGTACGTACGCCTCGCGCAGACGATTCAGCGCCGCATCGAGGACGGTACCTATCCGCCTGGCACTCGGGTGCCCAGTGAGAACCAGTTGGTGCAGTCCTTCGGAATGTCCCGCCCGACCGTCGTGCGGGCCCTGGAACTGCTCAAGCGGGACGGCTGGCTGGAGTCTCGGCAGGGGTACGGCACGATCGTCCGAGGTCGTCCTGAAGTTGTTGAGCAACAGGACCGGCGTGGGCGAGAGGTCCTGCAGCGCGACGAGTCGCGGTCCTCCGGGCGCCTGGTCGAAGTCGCTGAAATGCCTGTTCCGGCGCGGGTCGCCTCCGCGCTCGGGCTCCCAAAGCGAGCCAAGGTCCTCATGCGTCGTTTCCTGGCGGAGGAAGATGGCGAAGCGGTCGAGTTGATCTCGACGTACTTCCCCGCCGGCCTAGTCGGGGGGACCGAGCTGGCGAGCACTGATGCCCTCAGCGGCAGTGTGCGCGAGCATGTGGAGGCTCGGAAGAAGGTCCGCTATGACCATGTGACGGAACGGGTCTCGGCTCGACTGCCTGAGAGTGGTGAAGCCGAGCTTCTGGGCTTGCCTGACGGTGTGCCCGTGCTGAGCATCCTTGTCATCGCGTGCGACGCGTCCGGGCAGGCGCTGCAAGTCTCTGATGTGCTGCTTCCGGCTGACCGCCAGGAACTCGAAGACACCTATCGCTTGAACTGACGTCTGATGCAGGCGAGTTCACCTACAACTCCACTTGACAAGTCAACCTGTCATCTCTAGCTTCGAACTTGCTAAGTCAACTTGTCAGGTGGCGAGTTGATCGACTTGAAGGAGAAATCTCTGTGCGTGTGATCCGCGTTGACGCCTCGACCGCCACGATCCTGCTCACCGAAGCGCCGGCGCCGAAGGTGCGCGACCGGCAGACCGGTGAGATCGCCAAGGATGCTGTGACCGGTGAGGCACTGATGACGGTCGGCGTCGTCTTCATCGACGAGGGTGAGTCGTCCCTGATCCAGGTCACCATCCCCGAGAGTGGTGTGACCGACGGTCTGACGGTCGGTGCTCCCGTCTCGCTGCCGGGGCTCGTCGCCCGGCCGTGGGAGAGCGTGTTCAACGGCCAGCAGCGGCACGGCATCGCCTACCGGGCCACCGCCGTGGCTCCGGGTGCCTTCCCGATGGCGCAGGCGGGCTGATCGCCGTGACCGACCTGGTGACGCTGGCCGAGTGGGGTGCGCCGTTCGCTGCGATAGGCGGCGGTGCGCTCTACGCCCGGCACGCCCACCCTGCGGCGTACTGGTCCACGGTCGGGCTGCCGGTCTCGGTGGCCCGGCTGCTGGCCTCGTACTCCTCGACCATGGACGCGTGCGGCCTGACGGTCCCGCCGTCCCGGTTGCGGGCGCTGGCCGTCAAGGCGACCACTCGGCGGGAGATCCGGCCCGTACCGCCTCGGCGGGGCATGATCCGGCCTACCTCGACCGGTCTGCGGCTCCGGCTGCGGCTGGCTCCGGGGCAGGAACCTGCGGATGTGGCGGCCTCGGCCGAACGGCTGCGGCACGCCTGGGGCGTTCACGCCGTGTACGTGCGGGACGTGAAGCCTGGAGTCGTGGAACTGCGGCTCGTCGGCTTCGACGTCCTGCGGAACGTGCGGATGCCTCGTCGGACCGTCGCTGGGCCGCTTCGGGTGCCGGTGGCTCTGCGCGAGGACGCGACGGCGTTCGTACGGGACTACCGGGCCGTGCCGCATGAACTCGTCCTCGGCGCCACGCTGTCGGGCAAGTCCATGTTCCTGCGGAACCTGCTCGCCGGGTTGGCTGCCCAGCCGGTTGTCCTCGTCGGGATCGACTGCAAGCGCGGTGTGGAGCTGGCGCCGTTCGCTGCCCGGCTCTCCGCCCTGGCCACCGACCCGGTACAGGCGGCCGAGCTGCTGCCCGTGCTGGTGAAGGAAATGGAGGAACGCTACGACCTGATCAAGGCCCGGCAGGGTATCGCCCCCGGTACTCCGGATGAGTTGATCACCTCGGACATCTGGGGCCTGCCGGACGACGAACGCCCGGCGCCCATCGTGCTGTTCATCGACGAGGTGGCGGAACTCTTCCTCGTCGCCACCAGGAAGGAGGAGGAACAGCGGGACGAGATGGTCACCCAGCTCATCCGGCTCGCTCAGCTCGGTCGCGCGGCCGGCATCTATCTGGAGGTGTGCGGGCAGCGCTTCGGCGCCGAGCTGGGCAAGGGCGCCACCATGCTCCGGGCGCAGCTGACCGGCCGTGTCTGCCACCGCGTCAACGATGAAGCCTCCGCCAAGATGGCGCTCGGTGACATCGCCCCCGAAGCGGTCTACGCGGCCTGTGCCATCGCACCCGAGCTGCCCGGCCTCGCCGTCGTCGGCGACACGTCTGGTGGCTGGTCCCGCATCCGCACGCCCCACCTGACCCTCGCCGAAGCGGCGGCCATCTGCCACGAGACGGCCCACCTCGCACCCGACGTGCCCGCGCTCGCGCCGTTCCGCCCCTACGTCCCGCCCGTACCCGTGGAGGCGTCCGGGCCGGTAGCCACTCCTCGCCCCGTCGCCGAGTAGCGCACCCGTTCCCACGGTCGGCGCGACCTTCCGCGCCATGTCCCTACCCCACCCATGCCCCGAAACCGGAAGGAGTGCGCCGTGCGTGCCCTGCCCGTCCGCGTGGACGCCGTACTCGTCCAGGCGCTCATCGCCGCCGCGCTGTCCTTCGCCCACCTGCACGACCTTGCATCCGCCGCCGGACAGGACGGCTGGAAGGCGTGGGCCTACCCGGTCTCCGTCGACCTGCTGATGGTGGCGGCCTGGCGGCGACTCCGCTCGGGGGAGTCGAAAGCGGCGGGGTGGTGCTGGTTCCTCGTCGCTCTGGCGGCCTCTCTCGGCGCCAACGTCGCCACCGCCGGACTGCTCGACCTGGACGACGTTCCCGCCTGGCTGCGCATCCTCGTCGCCGGCTGGCCCGCGGTCGCCTTCCTCGGCGGCACGCTCCTCGCCCACGGTGCACCGAAGACATCCCGCGCTGTGGTCGACACCGAACCGCCCTCGACGATCACGGACCCGGCGCCCCAACCGCCCGCCATAGAGGTGGAGCCGCCCGTGACGGTGGCCGAGCTTCCGACCGTCGAAGTCGGGTCGGCTCAGCCCCCGTTCGCGTCCGTGCCGTCCGCTCCCGTACCGCCCGCCCTCGTCGCCCTCGCCCGCAAGGTCGCCGACGAACACCACGCCCGGACCGGCAGCCCCATCGACACTCCAACCCTTCGCGCTCGGCTCGGCGTCCCTTTGCCGTTGGCCGAAGCCATCGCCGCGCAACTCACTTGACCTCGGAGGACTTTCCACCTTGCGACCGTCCACGCTCCGCGCACTCAAGCGTGCCGCCGAGCTGACCCGACAGAACCGCCTCACCGAAGCCGTGCTCATCGCCGAACCCGTGATCCTCGCCGCCGACACCTACGAAGGCGACGAGATCTTGCGCTGGCTCGCCGACCACGTCACCGACTTCACCGGCGAGACCGGCAACGACCAGAAGGAGAGCCCCTGATGCCCGCCAACCGCCGCTTCCGCAACGTCGTCCGCATCGGTCCCGTCCAGGTCGCCACCTACTACGACGGCCGGGGCCGTGAGAAGCACACCGCCGCCTGCACGGCTCCGCGCTGCGGCTTCTCGACCGACTACGACAGCCGGGCCGCCGCCGAGCTGGCCGCACGCACCCACCGCTGCGCCGTCCGCTGATCCGAGACGACACCCCCGAGGAGATCCCGTGACCGTCTCGCTGCCGCTCGTCTTCGTCCTGGGCGTCATCGCCTGGGCCGCGATCAAGTTCCTCGGCATCCGCCTATGGGTCGCCGTCGTGATCGCCCTGTTCGGCTTCTGGCTCTCGCACACCTTCCTCGCCCCAGCCATCGAGTCCGGCACCCGCTCCGGGGTTGACGTCGTCAACGGCAACCACGACTGAGCCAACGACCGCACACAACCGGCAAAGGAGACCCGCCGTGTTCCGTCCCAAGCTGCCAGACACCCCGCACGTCCCGAGCATCACCACGCACATCCCGCAGAACCACGCCCCGGCTCCGGCTCACTCCGCCGGCCGCCCGATCGCCCCGTTCGTGGGCGTCGGTGTCGGCGCGGTCGCCGCCGTGGTCGTCGTGGGCGTCGTCCTCACCGCGCTCCTGGCGGCGGTCGCCGTCTCAGCCATCTCTGTGGCCATCACCGCCGTCGTCCTGCGCTCCCTCGTCAACAGCGCGCCCAAGCGCTGACCGGCCGCCGGGGCGGCAACAAGCCGCCAAGCATCCCGCCGCCCCGGGGCCGTCCCTCCCAACCGCCGAAACAGCCGAAAGGAAGACCCATCATCACCCGGCAGACTCCGCCACCGCTGGCGGAACTCTCCATGCTCGCCTCACTCGGCACCCTGCCCGAACTCGCCCGCCAACTCTCCGGCCTGGGCGGCTGCACCCACCCCGTACGCCTCGACGGCCACCGCACCGAGTACGCCGTCGACACGACGACCGGTGAGGTCGGACGCGTCCTGCACCACCTCGACTCCACCGCCCTTCCCGCTGGAAACCTCCTCGTCCGCTGCAACAACCGCCGTGCCACCCGCTGCCCGGCCTGCTCCGAGGTCTACCGCCGCGACACCTACCACCTGATCACCGCCGGGCTCCGCGGCGGCAAGGGCACCCCTGAGCAGGTGGACACGCACCCGCGCGTGTTCGCCACGTTCACCGCGCCGAGCTTCGGCCCGGTCCACAACCGCCCCTCCAGCGGGCGGCCCTGCCGCTGCGGGGCCCGGCACGACGACACAGACCCGGCCCTCGGCACGCCCCTCGACCCGGACACGTACGACTACGAAGCGGCCGTGCTCTGGAACGCGCACGCCGGGGCTCTGTGGCGCCGGTTCTCCATCTACCTCCGCCGTGAGGTCGCCAAGCGCGCCAGCCTCACCCAACGTGCCTTCCGCGACCACGCCCGCATCTCCTTCGCCAAGGTCGCCGAGTACCAGAAGCGCGGAGCCGTCCACTTCCACGCGGTCATCCGCCTCGACGGCCCCGAGGGCGGGGACACCTCGCCCCCGGCCTGGGCCACGGCCGAGCTGCTGAGCGACGCAATTCATGCCGCTGCCACCGCTGCTCGCGTCGGTGGGCCGACCGTCGAGGGACGGGCCCACACCTTCACCTTCGGCCGTCAGCTCGATGTCCGTCCGATCCGCTCCGCCGACTTCGACGGCGGCCAGGAGCTGACCGAGCGGGCCGTAGCGGCGTACATCGCCAAGTACGCAACCAAGGGCGCCGAGACGGCGACCGGCACCCTTGACCGGCCGATCCGCTTCCTCGCCGAGCTGGCAGGCGCCCGGATCACCGACCACGCCCGCCGCATGATCCGAACCGCCTGGACCCTCGGCGCACGCCCCGAACTGGCAGACCTCCGCCTACGGGCCTGGGCGCACATGCTCGGCTTCCGCGGCCACTTCTCCACCAAGTCCCGCCGCTACTCCACCACCCTCGGCGCCCTCCGCGACGCCCGCGCCGAATGGCGCCGCGCCCAAGTCGCCCCGCCCACACTCCAGGACGGCGAAACCACGCTCGTCCTCGCGCACTGGGTCTTCGCCGGAACGGGCCTCAGTTCGGGCGAAACCTGGCTTGCCGCATCCCTCGAACCTGCTCCCGGTACGGAAGGAGAGCCGACATGGACCACCGCCGCGACGAACTCATGACTGTCCCGCAGGTCCTCGACGAACTTGGCGGCGTGTCCCGTCGGACGTTCTATCGCTGGCGCGAACTGGGATTGGGACCTGCTGCTTTCAAGCTCCCCAACGGTGAGCTGAGGGTGTGGCGGAGTGATTTCACGACGTGGCTGCGACAGTTGGAGGCGGCGGCGTGAAGTCTCTCGACGTGAAGGTCTGGGGTGTTCGGAAGCGTGACACCAAGACGCCCTCGTACGGTGTCCGCTGGTCTGTGGCCGGCAACGTCTTCTCCGACAGCTTCCGGACAAAGGCGCTTGCTGATCACTACCGCTCGAAGCTGATGCGGGCCATGCGGGACGGCGAGGAGTTCGACACGGAATCCGGGCTCCCAGCGTCCATGGAACAGCAGAAAGCCACCGTGTCTTGGTACGACTTCGCTCTCAGGTACTTGGCGATGAAGTGGCCGCACGCCGCTCCGAACACGCGCGATGGCATCAACGAGTCACTGACGAGTGTGACCGTGGAACTCCTCGACGAGCGTGCGGGCCGGCCCTCTGACGAGGCGCTCCGCAGGGCTCTGCGGAACTGGGCATTCGTATTGCCGGGCCCCGCTGATCGGGAGCTCCCCGATGACGTGCGGAACGTTCTCCACTGGGTGTCCAAGGCTTCTCGACCGCTCGCTGATCTTGCTGAGCCCGCCACAGCCCGCGCGGTCCTCGACTCGCTGAAGCTGAAGCTCGATGGCACGGCAGCCGCGGCGGAAACCGTGCGGCGTAAGCGTCGGACACTGGTCAACGCCGCCAACTACGCGGTCGACCTGGGGGAGCTGCGCGAGAATCCCGTCACTGCTGTCCGCTGGCAGAAACCGAAGGTGTCCAATCAGGTGGATCCGCGCGTCGTCGCCAACCCCGAGCAGGCTCGCAACCTCCTGGCGGCCGTCTCCTATGTGGGCGGATACCGGCGTGCCCGCGGCCGTCGCCTCGTGGGCCTGTTCGCCGCCATGTACTTCGGTGGCCTTCGACCGGCGGAAGCCGTCGGCCTCGTCGAGACGGATCTGACCCTCCCCGAACAGGGCTGGGGCTCGGCTCTCCTCCACCGGACCCGCCCCTCGGTCGGCAAGCAGTGGACCGACTCGGGGGAGACCCACGACGACCGAGGTCTGAAGAACCGGCCGACCGACGACGTGAGGCGAGTGCCGATCCCGCCTCACCTCGTCGCCGTGCTCCGCGAACACCTGGCCACCTTCGGAACCGCCGATGACGGCCGGCTCTTCTACAGCGAGAAAGGCTCGGTCGTCCCGTCCTCGACCTACTACCGCGTGTGGCAGGAAGCCCGGCTTCTCGCGCTTCCGCCGGCCGTAGCGTCTTCGCCGCTCGCGAGTCGGCCGTACGACCTCCGCCACTCGGCGCTGTCGACGTGGCTGAACGCGGGGGTCGACCCTACCGAGGTGGCCGAACGCGCCGGCAACAGCGTGGAGGTCCTGCTGACCCGCTACGCGAAGTGCCTCGACGGACGGCAGGACGTTGCCAACCGCCGTATTGAGGACCTCCTTCGCGAATACGAGTGAGACACTCTGCATCCCGTTTGGGGCTCCGGGCATCTTGTCCGGGGCCTCTCTCGTTTTAGGCCTCACCTGCTGCGATGCTTCGAGCCGAGAGCGGAAGAGGGGGCCTCATGGAGCTGAAGGTCACGCGCTGGAAGCGGTACGGACATGATCGCCTGTACGCGAATGTTCCTGATGGAACCGCGGTCGGCTGGGCGGACGTAAGGACGGGGGAGATCACCGTCTTAGGCGACGAGCATCGCGACGACGTGATCGCCCTGCTGACACACCACTTACGGGACCACCACAAGCTGGTCTTGCCGCAGCGGGCATCTGAAGCTGAAGGCCGTCCGATGCTGCCGCCTCTGACGCAGGCAGACGACCTGTCCACCAACCGCCCCGGAGAATCCCTCCGTGACCTGCTCGCCACATCCGGCCCAGGACTGATCGAGCGAGTCGTCTCACGGCTTCTGCGGCGTCCCTCGGAGTGGCACTCGTGGCGTCAGGGCCTGGCGGGGGAGAGGCGAGTAGGAGCGGAGCTGGACCGTTTGGCGCGTCGCGGATGGCGGGTCCTGCATTCCATCCCCCTGGCCAACGACGTGGACGTCGATCACTTGCTGATTGGGCCGGGCGGGGTGTTCAGCATCAATACGAAGCACCACCACAACAAGGCCGTATGGGTCGGCGACGATGCCGTGAAGGTCAATCACGGAAAACCGGCGCCCTACGCACGCAAGAGCCGAGCGGAGGCCAAGCGCGTGGTTCGGGTGCTTGAGCACTACTGCGGTTTTCCCGTGCAGGTCGAGCCAGTACTTGTCTTCGTCGGTGTCACCGATCTCAAGGTGGTCGCCACGCAACTCAGCGTCCGGGTGTACCAGGAGCGCCAAGTAGCAGCACTGGCGCCGCTCTCCGGGGTGCTGACGGCCGAGCAGGTTGAGCAGGTGTATAGCGTCGCTCGCCATCGCCAGGCATGGAGCAGGGCTTGAGCCGGGCCATTCAGCTGGGCACCGATCATTCCCATGGGTACTGCGAGCAGTCTCCACGGCGCGGCCATCGTCCGGGAGAGGCCGTCTGGACTGGACGCGGACTTCCGCGCTTCGTGGACCTCACCTGCGGCGATGCAGCAAGATCCCGTCCACGCCTCGTCCACAGACTCCGACATACAGCCGCTCCGAGCGGCATACGGCTGCACAAACACGAAGACCCCGGCCTCAGCGTTTCCGCTGGTGACGGGGTCTTTGGGCACCTCATGCAAGGTGCCCCCGGCAGGATTCGAACCTGCGCACACGGCTCCGGAGGCCGTTGCTCTATCCCCTGAGCTACGGGGGCGTCCGCCGCTCTCGGCGGCGACGGGTAGAACCCTACCAGCTCTGATGGGGTGCCCGTGAACAGGTATTTCCAGCCCGTGACCGAGGGGCGGCAGACCCCTGTGGGACGCCGGCCGTTCGCCCCCAGGCCGCCCGCGCGCCCGCCGCCCGATCCCGGCCCAAGCCCGCGCCCGGGACACCCCGCTCCCCCGGCCGTCCCCGCCGGGCGTGCCCAACCCGTACTCCCCACGCAACCCGTACTCCCCACCCACCCCGCGCTCCGGCTGCCCCGTCAGGCGCCCCATCCGCATGCCCCTCCACCCTTTCCACGCCCCCGTCCGGGGCAGAAGTGTGGAAAAGCCGGACGCGGGTGCGTTCGCGGACCTACTCTCGAGTTGTGTCAGGCGTGTCCGGCCGGGTGCTCGTCGTCGACGACAACAGGGTGATCCGGCAGCTGATCAGGGTCAATCTCGAGCTGGAGGGCTTCGAGGTCGTGACCGCGGCTGATGGTGCCGAGTGCCTGGAGGTCGTCCACGAGGTGCGGCCGGATGTGATCACGCTCGATGTGGTGATGCCTCGGCTCGACGGGCTGCGGACCGCCGCGCGGCTGCGCTCGGACCCGAGGACCAGGCGCGTGCCCGTCGCGATCATCAGCGCCTGTACGCAGCGCGAGGTCGACACGGGTATCGCCGCAGGCGTCGACGCATTTCTCGCCAAGCCCTTCGAGCCCGCCGAGCTGGTGCGGCTCGTCCGGCGGTTGAGGTACGGGGAGGACCCGCCGTCCGTAGACGGCAGGCATGGTGCCGGGAGGGCGGGGAGTACGCGGGGCTGACCGCATGGCGAAACCGGTTCGCGATCACACCCCCTCTCTCCCATACGCTTGTCCCGTGACCCCCGCAGATCTCTCACGTACCGTGCTGGGCGCCGTGCGCCGTGCGGTCGAGGAGGGCGCCCTGCGGGCACCCGTACCCGAGCGGATCAAGGTCGAGCGTCCCCGCCCCGGAGGACGAGGTGACTACGCCAGCAATGTCGCCCTCCGCCTCGCCGGGCCCAGCGGGCGGCAGGCCCGGGACGTCGCGGAAGTGCTGAGGGTCCGGATCGCCGACACTCCCGGAATCGCCCGGGTCGAGATCACCGGCCCCGGTTTCCTGAACTTCACCCTCCGCGGGAATCCGGCGGCCGTGCTCCTGCGTGCGATCGGTGACCGCGGCCTTGAGTACGGGCACGGCGACGGCCTCGCCGGGGTCCGCTTCGGCTTCGAGCCCGCCCGCGAGCTCCGCGCCCGGGTGGTCACCGACACCGTCGTGCGGCTGCTGGCGGCCCAGGGCGCGACGGCCGTCGTCGAGCCCGGGAGCAGTGAGCGGATCACCGCACTGCCCGTGCAGGACGAGGCGATCTTCGAGCATGCCGGCCGTGATGCCGCCCTCTGGGCGCTGCTCCGGCCCGCGGCCCACGACCAGCCACTCGCGTACGGCGCCCTGCTCGTACAGAAGGAGTCGAACGCGCTCTTCCGGGTCCGGTACGCGTACTCCCGCAGCAGGGCCCTCCTGCGCGCGGCCGACCGGCTCGGCATCCCCGTCGCGTACGACGGCGGCATCCCGTACGACGAGGATGTCTCGTGCGTCGGGGATGTCCCGCACGACGGGAACGTCGCGTGCGACGGGGGCGCCTCGCACGTCGGCGACCTCTCCCTCGCGCACGATGCGTACGAGGGCCCGTTCCCGTCGAGGTCCGTTCGCGGCACCGAGGGCCCGCTCCCGTCCGGTCCCGCCCGCGGCACCGAGGCCCCCTCCGCCCTCCTCACCGCTCTCGGCGACCATCCCGCCGTCCTGGAGTCCGCCGCCCGGCTGCGCGCCCCCGACCGGGTCGCGCGCCATCTCGAGGCCACCGCCGACGCCCTGCTCGGATTCCAGCAGACCGTGCTGCCCCTCGGTGACGAGAAACCCTCGGCCACCCACCGTTCCCGGCTCGCCCTCGCCGAAGCCGCCGGGACGGTGCTGGCCGGTGGCCTGGCCCTGCTCGGCATCAGCGCACCCGAACACCTGTAGATGTGAGAGAAGAATGAGCCGTTCCGCACACCCCGCCGGGCCCCGTTACGCCGACGTCCTCCCCGAGGGCCACTACACCGCCCCGCCGGCCGACCTCAACGTGCTGGACGAGAAGGTCTGGTCGCGCACCGTGAACCGATCGGGCGACGGCGTCGTCACTGTCGCCGGCATCGAAGTCACCAGGCTCGCCGAGGAGTTCGGCACCCCCGCCTACTTCCTCGACGAGGCCGACTTCCGCGCCCGCTGCCGTGCCTGGGCCGATGCCTTCGGCAAGGACGCCGACGTCTTCTACGCGGGCAAGGCGTTCCTCTCCCGCGCCGTCGTGCGCTGGCTGAACGAGGAGGGGCTCAACCTCGACGTCTGTTCCGGCGGCGAACTGGCGACCGCGCTCGACGCCGGGATGCCCGCCGAGCGCATCGCCTTCCACGGCAACAACAAGTCCCCGGAGGAGATCGAGAAGGCGGTACGGGCGGGTGTCGGGCGCATCGTCCTCGACTCCTTCCAGGAGATCGTCCGTGTCGCGCACACCGCCCGGTCCCTCGGCAGGCGCCAGCGCGTCCAGATCCGCGTCACCGTCGGCGTCGAGGCGCACACCCACGAGTTCATCGCCACCGCCCACGAGGACCAGAAGTTCGGTCTCGCGCTCGCCGGCGGCCAGGCGGCCGAGGCGGTGCGGCGGGCCCTTCGGCTCGACGGGCTGGAGCTCATCGGCATCCACTCGCACATCGGCTCGCAGATCTTCGACACCTCCGGCTTCGAGGTGGCCGCGCACCGGGTGGTCGGACTGCTGAAGGAGGTCCGGGACGAGCACGGCGTCGAGCTCCCCGAGATCGACCTCGGCGGCGGCCTCGGCATCGCGTACACATCCGACGACGATCCGCGCGAGCCGCACGAGATCGCCAAGGCGCTGAGCGAGATCGTCACCCGTGAGTGCGAGGCGGCCGGTCTGCGCACCCCCCGCATCTCCGTCGAGCCGGGCCGGGCGATCGTCGGGCCGACCGCCTTCACCCTGTACGAGGTCGGCACGATCAAGCCGCTCGACGGGCTGCGGACGTACGTCAGCGTCGACGGCGGCATGTCCGACAACATCCGGACCGCGCTGTACGACGCCGAGTACAGCGTGGCCCTCGTCTCGCGGGCGAGTGACGCCGAGCCGATGCTCGTCCGCGTGGTCGGCAAGCACTGCGAGAGCGGCGACATCGTCGTACGGGACGCCTTCCTGCCCGCCGACCTGGCGCCGGGCGACCTGATCGCGGTGCCGGCGACCGGCGCGTACTGCCGCTCCATGGCCAGCAACTACAACCACGCGCTCCGCCCGCCCGTCGTCGCCGTGCGCGACGGCGAGGCGAAGGTGATCGTCCGGCGTGAGACGGAGGAAGATCTCCTGCGTCTGGATGTCGGCTGATGAAATATATGTCTCAGAATCCGGACGGGGAGCGGAAAGCCCCGTGCGGTGGGTGAGACTGGTTCGCACTCTGCTTTATGAAGGAATCGAGGTCGGATGATGCGTACGCGTCCGCTGAAGGTGGCGCTGCTGGGCTGTGGAGTGGTCGGCTCAGAGGTGGCGCGCATCATGACGACGCACGCCGGCGACCTCGCCGCGCGGATCGGGGCCCCGGTGGAACTCGCCGGGGTTGCCGTCCGTCGCCCCGCCAAGGTCCGTGAGGGGATCGCGCAGGAGCTCATCACGACCGACGCCAAGGCGCTCGTCTCGCGCGGCGACATCGACGTGGTCGTCGAGGTCATCGGGGGTATCGAGCCCGCCCGGACGCTGATCACCACCGCCTTCGAGCACGGCGCCTCGGTCGTCTCGGCCAACAAGGCGCTGCTCGCGGAGGACGGCGCCACGCTGTACGCCGCCGCCGAGAAGCACGGCCGGGACCTCTACTTCGAGGCCGCCGTGGCCGGTGCGATCCCGCTGATCAGGCCGCTGCGCGAGTCCCTCGCGGGCGACAAGGTCAACCGGGTCCTCGGCATCGTCAACGGCACGACGAACTTCATCCTCGACAAGATGGACACCTCCGGCGCCGGCTACTCCGAGGCACTGGACGAGGCCACCGCCCTCGGGTACGCCGAGGCCGACCCGACCGCCGACGTCGAGGCCTTCGACGCCGCCGCCAAGGCGGCGATCCTCGCCGGAATCGCCTTCCACACCCGCGTGCGCCTCGACGACGTGTACCGCGAGGGCATGACCGAGGTCACCGCCGCGGACTTCGCCTCCGCCAAGCAGATGGGCTGCACCATCAAGCTGCTGGCGATCTGCGAGCGGGCGGCGGACGGCCGGTCGGTCACGGCCCGCGTGCACCCGGCGATGATCCCGCTGAGCCATCCGCTGGCCTCCGTCCGCGAGGCGTACAACGCGGTGTTCGTCGAGGCCGAGGCGGCCGGCCGGCTGATGTTCTACGGCCCAGGGGCCGGCGGTTCGCCGACCGCCTCCGCCGTCCTCGGCGACCTGGTCGCCGTCTGCCGCAACAAGCTCGCCGAGGCGACGGGGCCGGGCGAGTCGGTGTACACGCAACTGCCCGTCAGCCCGATGGGCGAGGTCGTGACGCGGTACCACATCAGCCTCGACGTGGCCGACAAGCCGGGTGTGCTCGCCCAGGTGGCGACGGTCTTCGCCGAGCAGGGCGTATCCATCGACACGGTGCGCCAGACGGGCAAGGACGGCGAGGCATCGCTCGTCGTCGTCACCCACCGCGCGCCCGACGCCGCCCTTTCGGGGACCGTCGAGGCGCTGCGCAAGCTCGACACCGTGCGCGGTGTCGCCAGCATCATGCGGGTTGAAGGAGAGTAAGGGCCCATGAGCACTCGCACACATCAGTGGCGCGGCATCATCGAGGAGTACCGCGACCGGCTTCCTGTGACGGACGCGACGCCGGTCGTCACGCTCGGCGAGGGCGGCACGCCGCTCGTCTTCGCGCAGTCCCTCTCCGAGGCCACCGGGTGTGACGTATATCTCAAGGTCGAGGGCGCAAACCCGACCGGGTCCTTCAAGGACCGCGGGANTCGCGCAGTCCCTCTCCGAGGCCACCGGGTGTGACGTATATCTCAAGGTCGAGGGCGCAAACCCGACCGGGTCCTTCAAGGACCGCGGGATGACGATGGCGATCACCAGGGCCAAGGAGGAGGGTGCGAAGGCCGTCATCTGCGCCTCCACCGGAAACACCTCGGCGTCCGCGGCGGCCTACGGGGGCCGTGCCGGAATGGTGTCCGCCGTGCTGATCCCGCAGGGCAAGATCGCGATGGGCAAGCTGGGGCAGGCGCTGGTCCACGGGGCGAAGATCCTGCAGGTCGACGGCAACTTCGACGACTGTCTGGTGCTGGCCCGGAGTCTGTCCGAGAACTACCCCGTGGCGCTGGTCAATTCGGTGAACCCGGTCCGGATCGAGGGCCAGAAGACCGCGGCCTTCGAGATCGTCGACGCGCTCGGCGACGCGCCGGACGTCCATGTGCTGCCCGTCGGCAACGCCGGCAACATCACGGCGTACTGGAGGGGCTACAAGGAGTACGCGGCGGACGGGATGTCGGCCCGTACCCCCCGTATGTGGGGCTTCCAGGCGTCCGGTTCCGCGCCCATCGTGCGCGGCGAGGTCGTCAAGGACCCGTCGACGATCGCGACCGCCATCCGGATCGGCAATCCCGCGTCCTGGGAGTTCGCGCTGGCGGCCAAGGAGGAGTCGGGTGGTTTCATCGACGAGGTGACCGATCGTCAGATTCTCCGCGCCTACAAGCTGTTGGCCTCGCGCGAGGGCGTCTTCGTGGAGCCCGCCTCGGCCGCGTCGGTGGCCGGTCTGCTCAAGGCCGCCGAGGAGGGCAAGGTGGACGCCGGCCAGCGGATCGTCTGCACGGTCACGGGCAACGGCCTGAAGGACCCCGACTGGGCGGTCGCCGGAGCGCCCCAGCCGCTCACGGTCCCGGTGGACGCGGCCGCGGCGGCGCGGCAGCTCGGGCTCGTCTGAGACGTTCCCGTCCGGGGTGTCCGGTGCTGTCGGCACCGGTCCCGGGGCTGCGGAGCGTGCCGGGGAGGCGTCGTGCCGTGCGCGGGAGCGGCCGCACGAGTGGGTGCGACCGTGCCCGCCACCGGCTCGCGTGCCCGCCACCGGTGGCGGTGCCGCGGGGACGCGGGCGCCCTCGAGAGGGTTCCCGTGCGCCGGGCCGCGTCTCGCGAGCGTGGCGCGCGTAGACGGCAAGTCGCCCAGCATGCCCCGATGAGGCACACAGGGGAGTGCGACACGCATCGTGCGCCTCCTGTGCGCCCTATGTCGCCAAGGAACCTTCCTTGGATAGGCTGTACGCAACCCCGCCGCCGCATATGCCGCGGTCGCTGCCGTCACCGGCCCGTGGGTCTTCCCATCTTCACGTCATCATCACGCCGATCAGACCCGATCACACAGATCATCGAGATCAGCGCCGATCAGAACCCAAGGAGTGTCGTCGATCGATGGCCGGTCCCGCGTTCCGTGCCGCCGCCGTCCGAGTGCGCGTGCCCGCCACCAGCGCCAACCTCGGACCGGGCTTCGACGCCTTCGGCCTGTCGCTGGGCCTGTACGACGACGTCGTCGTCCGTGTCGCCGACACCGGGCTGCACATCGACATCGCCGGCGAGGGGGCCGAGACGCTGCCGCGCGACGAGAGCCATCTCCTCGTCCGCTCGCTGCGCACGGCCTTCGACCTGCTCGGCGGGCAGCCCCGCGGTCTGGAGGTCGTCTGCGCGAACCGCATTCCGCACGGTCGCGGGCTCGGTTCCTCCTCGGCCGCCATCTGCGCGGGCATCGTGGCCGCCCGGGCGGTGACCATAGGCGGCGACACCAGGCTCGACGACGCGGCTCTGCTGGAGCTCGCCACCGAGATCGAGGGTCACCCCGACAACGTCGCCGCCTGCCTCCTCGGCGGGTTCACCCTCGCCTGGACCGACGCCGGCGCGGCCCGTGCGATCAGGATGGACCCATCCGAATCCATCGTTCCGGTGGTTTTCGTGCCGAGCAGGCCGGTGCTCACCGAGACCGCCCGCGGGCTGCTGCCGCGCACGGTCCCGCATGTGGACGCCGCCGTCAACGCGGGCCGGGCCGCGCTGCTCGTCGAGGCCCTCACCAGGCGCCCCGAGCTGCTGCTTCCCGCCACCGAGGACCGCCTCCACCAGGAGTACCGTGCCCCAGCGATGCCGCAGAGCGTGGACCTGGTGAACCGACTGCGCGCCGACGGCGTCCCCGCGGTCATCTCCGGTGCGGGCCCCACCGTGCTCGCGCTGGCCGAGGAGGGTGCGGCCGACAAGGTCGCACGGCTGGCGGGCGAGGGCTGGGCGGCGAACAGGCTCGCCCTCGACGCCGCGGGAGCCAGCGTTCTCCCGCTCGCTTCGTAGCGACACGGGATTGCCGGTGACGGAGAGGGGGAATGTTTGTTGGAGCCGGTAGTGTTAACCTCAAGTACGCAGCCCACAATCTTGTGGCGCCGTGCTTCGTGTCCCTTTCCGGGACCACCATTCTTCCGGGAGCCTCCCCAACTGCCTGAGCAGCCTGCCTGAGCAGTTTCGAGCACGCTCCGGAACCGGCACGACACCCCTCGCTTTTCCCGAAGAGAGGGCCGAGCAGGGGGAACTCGGGCCGGACCTTGCACGTACATTCCTCCGCCGTACCCCGGCGGACCACCGCCCCGGTTCCGGTCCGCGATCAGAAAGATCGAAGACCGCGCCGGACAGCACAACCGGTCGCCGAGCCAGAAGGCCGACGTCCGCTCCAGGGAAGGACCCTTCGTGAGCGACACCACCGATCTGATGGGCGTGACTGCCGACAACAGTGTCGACACCGCCGCGCCCGCCGCAGGTGCTGCCACTGGCACCACCTCCCGGCGCCGCCGTTCCGGCACCGGCCTCGAGGGCATGGTCCTGGCCGAGCTCCAGCAGGTCGCTTCGGGCCTCGGGATCAGGGGCACCGCGCGGATGCGCAAGAGCCAGCTGATCGAGGTCATCAAGGAGGCGCAGGCCGCCGGAGGAGCCCCCGCGAAGGGCTCCGAGGCGAGCGGCGGCGCAGCCGAGACGAAGCCGAAGCGCCGCGCCGCCTCCAAGGCCCGTACGGGTGAGGCCGCCGCCGAGCCGAAGGCCGAGTCTCCCGCCGCCCAGCAGCAGATCGACATCCCCGGTCAGCCGGCCAGCGACGACGCCCCGGCGGGCGAGCGCCGTCGCCGCCGGGCCACTGCTCCCGCGGGCAGCCCGGAGGGCGACGCTGCCAAGGGCGAGGCGAAGGGCGACCTCAAGACCGAGGTCCGTTCCGAGACCAGGACCGAGGGACAGCCGGAGGCCAAGGCCGAGGCGGCCACCGAGACCGCCGAGGGCCGGCGCGGCGACGGCCGGCGCGACCGCGGTGAGCGCGGCGACCGCCGTGACCGTCAGCGCGACCGCCGCGGCGGCAAGGGCGACGACCAGCAGGGCGGCGGCCAGCGTCAGCAGCAGGGCGGCCAGCAGCAGCGGCAGGGCGGCGGCCCGCAGGACGACTTCGACGACGAGCAGGGCGGCCGGCGCGGGCGCCGCGGCCGGTACCGCGACCGCCGTGGCCGTCGAGGCCGCGAGGAGTTCGGCGGTGAGCCGCAGCTCGCCGAGGACGACGTGCTGATCCCCGTCGCGGGCATCCTCGACATCCTGGACAACTACGCGTTCATCCGGACCTCCGGCTACCTGCCCGGCCCGAACGACGTGTACGTGTCCCTCGCCCAGGTCCGCAAGAACGGCCTGCGCAAGGGCGACCACGTCACCGGCGCGGTCCGGCAGCCCAAGGAGGGCGAGCGCCGCGAGAAGTTCAACGCGCTGGTCCGTCTGGACTCCGTCAACGGCATGGCGCCCGAATCCGGCCGCGGCCGCCCGGAGTTCAACAAGCTGACCCCGCTCTACCCCCAGGACCGGCTCCGCCTGGAGACCGACCCGGGCGTGCTGACCACGCGGATCATCGACCTCGTGTCGCCGATCGGCAAGGGCCAGCGCGGTCTGATCGTGGCCCCGCCGAAGACCGGCAAGACCATGATCATGCAGGCGGTCGCCAACGCGATCACCCACAACAACCCCGAGTGCCACCTGATGGTCGTCCTCGTCGACGAGCGTCCGGAAGAGGTCACCGACATGCAGCGGTCGGTCAAGGGCGAGGTCATCTCCTCGACCTTCGACCGCCCGGCCGAGGACCACACCACGGTCGCCGAACTGGCCATCGAGCGCGCCAAGCGCCTCGTCGAGCTGGGCCACGACGTGGTCGTCCTGCTGGACTCCATCACCCGGCTGGGCCGTGCGTACAACCTGGCGGCCCCGGCCTCCGGCCGCATCCTGTCCGGTGGTGTCGACTCGACCGCGCTCTACCCGCCGAAGCGCTTCTTCGGCGCCGCGCGCAACATCGAGGACGGCGGCTCGCTGACCATCCTGGCCACCGCGCTGGTCGACACCGGCTCGCGCATGGACGAGGTGATCTTCGAGGAGTTCAAGGGCACCGGCAACATGGAGCTCAAGCTCGACCGGAAGCTCGCCGACAAGCGCATCTTCCCCGCGGTGGACGTCGACGCGTCCGGCACCCGCAAGGAGGAGATCCTGCTCAGCGGCGAGGAGCTCGCCATCGTCTGGAAGCTTCGCCGGGTGCTGCACGCGCTCGACCAGCAGCAGGCGATCGAGCTGCTGCTCGACAAGATGAAGCAGACGAAGTCGAACGCCGAGTTCCTGCTGCAGATCCAGAAGACGACGCCCGCGCCGGGCAACGGCGACTGACGTCACGTCATCGGCAACCGGACCGCCCCGTCACCCCGAAGGTGACGGGGCGGTCTCGTCTCGCCGGAGCCCCACCGTCCACTGGTCAACCGTCAGTTGACACGCGTATCATCGGCGGATCCGGGTGGGGGGGATCCACTGCGCGGCACCAGCCGAGGCCGGGGGGCCTCCTGACGCGTGCTGCCCACTAAGCCAGCTGTGCCCCACTGTCACCAGAGATTTCTCCGGTGGGGCGGTCGCGCTCTGCCGGGTCTACCCAAGGGGTTACCGAGTGCAGATACGCACCCGCGGTGGCCGGCACAAGCGCCGCATGAGACTCGCGGTACCTGCTGTCGCCGCCATCGTCGCGCTGACCGGCGCCGGCATCGCGATCACCGGCTCCGGGTCGGCCGAGGCCGGTGAGACACCGCAGATCACCGCCGAGCCGCAGAAGCCCGCGCAGCCGTCGCAGGGCGAGCTGCGAGGACGCGTGGTGGCGGCCATGAAGGCCGACGCCGAGAACGAGCGGTCCCTCATCGAGCAGCCCGACTCCGCCGCCGAGGGCACCCGCAGCGCACCGAGCGCCCGCATCATCGGTGGTTCCACGACCACCATCTCCACCGCGCCCTGGATGGCGCAGCTCTACTTCTCCGACGCCGAGGGCAGCTACTTCTGCGGCGGCGTCGTGATCGCCCCGACCAAGGTCGCCACCGCGGCGCACTGCGTCAAGGGCATCAAGTGGTACCGGGACGGCACGGTCGTCGTCGGCACCGACCGGACGCCGACCCAGAAGACCGACGGCTCCCTGGACCTCCACGGCGGCACCCTGCTCGGCGCCTACCGCCAGTGGCACCACCCGCAGTACAGCCCGTACACGGTCGACAACGACGTGGCCGTGCTGACGCTGACCTCGCCGGTGCCGTCCACGGTCAAGACGCTGCCGCTCGCGCAGCCGACCGACTCCGCGCTGTACCAGGCCGGCCGCGACGGCAAGGTGTACGGCTGGGGCCGCACCAGCTCCACCAACCCCAACAGCTCCTCGCAGACGCTGAAGGTCGCCGACGCCGACATCGTCTCCGACGCCTCGTGCGCCGCCGCGTACCCCGACGGCTTCATCAAGGGCCACATGGTCTGCGCCGGCGCCGCGCCCACCGGCGAGGACGCCACCAGCGAGACCACCTGCAACGGCGACTCCGGCGGCCCGCTGGTCGTCGGCGGCAAGCTCGCCGGCATCGTCTCCTGGGGCGACGAGGACTGCTCGGCCGCAGGCAAGTACGGCGTGTACGCCAAGGCGGCCACGTACTCCGCGCCGATCCAGTCACGCGTCGACGACGCCAACTGGAGCGGTGACCACACCGCGGACCTGCTCGCCCGCCGTGCCTCGGACAACTCCCTGTTCAGCTGGCACTCCAAGGTGACGAGCCTCACCCGTACCCACAACCTGGGCAACTTCCGCGGCGTCAACCTGCTGGTCCAGACCGACCTGGACCGGGACGACAACCAGGACCTGCTGTACCGCGTCGGCAACGGCGACGTGTACTGGGACCACTACGTGCCCGGCCCCGGAGGCACCGAGGGCGACTGGGCGTCCAAGCTCGTGGCCAAGGGCTGGAGCAAGCACAAGCACATCGTCGCCCCCGGCGACGTCACCGGCGACGAGCTGCCCGACATGCTCGCGGTCGACTCCACCGGCACCCTTCGCGTCTACCCCGGCAGGGGCAACGGCGGCTTCGCCGCGCCCATCAGGATCGGCTCGGGCTGGGGCGCCTTCACGATGGTCCGCGGCCACGGTGACTTCACCGCCGACGGCAAGCCCGACGTCTTCGCCCGCAAGAGCGACGGCAAGACCTACCTCTACAAGGGCACCGGTGTCGCTGCCCGGCCGTTCGCGACCCCCTTCCTGGTCGGCGCCTTCGGCGCCATGAACGCCATCGTCACCACCGGCGACGTCAACAGCGACGGCCATGCCGACGTCCTGACCCGCGACACCGCGGGCAAGCTCTGGCTCTACCCGGGCAAGGGCAACGGCCGCTTCAACGCCCGCGTCGCGATGGGCAGCGGCTGGCAGGCGTACAACCTGTTCGGCTGACCCCGCCCGCCAGGGGTGCGAACCTGGACAGAACCGGCGGAAGCCGCCGGGGCGTGATGGGACGTCCACCACACGCCCCGGCGGCGGTCCACGGCGAACGGGGCCCTCGGCCCCCGCCGCAGGCCGGAGCGTCACCGCAGGTCACCAAGGGCCTGTGCGTACCGACTCACCCTCGGTGCGCACAGGCCCTTCTCCATGCGTTTCTCCATGCGTTTCTCATGGACCTCTTAGGGGCGCGTGCAACCCTTCTTGCCACTCGCCGGTCTCACAGGTGGAGTAACAAAGCTTGACAGGGTGGATGAAACCGTGCCTGAAGACCGTGGCCGGGGGTAACGGGACCTACGAGGACTTGGGGAGCCATGGCGGACCAGAGCAAGGGCCGAATACGCGGTACGGGCAGTCGCCGTAAGCCGCCCACCGTGCGGCGCCGGGCCGCGACGCTCGCCGCATGGTCCGCGGCAGGGCTCGTGCTCGTCGGGGGATCGGGGCTCGGCTGGGTCTACCTGAAGCTCGACGGCAACATCCAGGGCGTCGACATCAGCGGCCAGCTCGGCACCGACCGCCCGGACGACGTCGACAACGGCTCCATGGACATCCTCGTCCTCGGTTCCGACTCCCGCGCCGGTGCGAACGGCGAGTACGGCAGGGACGAGGGCGGCGCCCGCTCCGACACGGCGATGATCGTGCACGTGTACGAGGGCCACAGGAAGGCCGCCGTCGTGTCCGTGCCCCGCGACACCCTGATCGACCGGCCCAGCTGCACCGACAGCCGGGGCGACGGCGTTCCCGGCGAGAGCCGCGCCATGTTCAACACGGCGTACGAGGTCGGCGGCCCGGCCTGTGCGGTGAAGACCGTCGAGAAGATCTCCGGCATCCGCATGGACCACTACGTGGAGGTCGACTTCACCGGCTTCAAGAAGCTCGTGGACGAACTCGGCGGCGTGGACGTCACCACCACCGAGGCGATCAGGGACTCCAGTAGCCACCTCGACCTCGAACCCGGCACACACACGCTCAGCGGGGAGCAGGCCCTCGGGCTGGTGCGCACCCGCAAGGCCGTCGGCAACGGCAGCGACCTCGGCCGGATCCAGCTGCAGCAGGCCTTCATCAAGGCGCTGATCCAGCAGGTCAAGGACATCGGTGTGTTCAGCAACCCGAAGAAGCTGTACGACCTCGCCGACACCGCCACCAAGGCGATCACCCCCGACTCCGGGCTCGACTCCGTCCAGGAGCTCATCGGCTTCGCCAACGGCCTCAAGGGCCTCGGGCCCGCCGACATCCAGATGATCACCATGCCGGTGGACTACGACAAGCGGGACCCGAACCGCGTCGTGCCCCTGGAGAAGCAGGGCGAGCAGGTCTGGACGGCGCTGCGCAACGATCTGCCCATCCCCGCCTCCGCCACCGAGGGCACCGCGGACGGGCAGGCCAAGGGCATCGTGAAGTAGCCGGTCGGACCGGCCAGGGGCGCGAGCCGCAGCCCGGCCCGGCAACCCGCGACCGGGCTCCGCAGCGGACCGGGACCACGGCCGAGCCGGCCCCGGGCGGGACCCGGCAGGCCGGGACGGCCGGGAATATCCGGCGGCGACCCCCGGTTTTGGGAGATGCGGCCGGTCCTGGCAGACTGGTACGTCGGCCCCGGTTCACGTCCGCGCATCCCGCGCGTGCGACCCGGCGCCCTCCCGAACCTAGGAGAAACCCTTGAAGCGCGACATCCACCCCGAGTACGTCGAGACCCAGGTGAGCTGCACCTGCGGCGCGTCGTTCACGACCCGTAGCACGATCCAGGGCGGCAACATCCGCGCCGAGGTCTGCTCCGAGTGCCACCCGTTCTACACGGGCAAGCAGAAGATCCTCGACACCGGTGGCCGTGTGGCCCGCTTCGAGGCCCGCTTCGGCAAGGCTGCCGGCTCCGCCAAGAAGTAGCGAGCCACTGCGCCGGTCTTCGGCTGCCCCTGCGCGGGCGGCCGGGACCGGCGCTTTGCCGTCTCTCCCGCAGCCACCCAGCCGTACGAGAACCAGGAGCCTTCGATGTTCGAAGCGGTCGAGGAACTGGTCGGCGAGCACGCCGGCCTCGAGAAGCAGCTCGCCGACCCTTCGGTCCACGCCGACCAGGCGAACGCGCGCAAGCTCAACAAGCGGTACGCCGAACTGACCCCGATCGTCGGCACCTACCGCTCCTGGAAGCAGACCGGGGACGACATCGAGACGGCCCGTGAACTCGCCGCGGACGACCCGGACTTCGCCGCCGAGGTGAAGGAGCTGGAGAAGCAGCGCGAAGAGCTCACAGAGAAGCTGCGGCTGCTGCTGGTGCCCCGCGACCCCAGTGACGACAAGGACGTCATCCTGGAGATCAAGGCGGGCGCGGGCGGTGACGAGTCCGCGCTGTTCGCCGGCGACCTGCTGCGGATGTACCTCCGCTACGCCGAGCGCGTCGGCTGGAAGACCGAGATCATCGACGCCACCGAGTCCGAGCTCGGCGGCTACAAGGACGTCCAGGTCGCCGTGAAGCTCAAGGGCAACGCGACGCCGGAGCCCGGCCAGGGAGTCTGGGCGCGCCTGAAGTACGAGGGCGGGGTGCACCGGGTGCAGCGGGTCCCCGCGACCGAGTCCCAGGGCCGGATCCACACCTCCGCCGCCGGCGTCCTCGTGACCCCCGAGGCCGAGGAGATCGACGTGGAGATCAACCCCAACGATCTGCGCATCGACGTCTACCGCTCCTCCGGCCCCGGCGGCCAGTCCGTCAACACCACGGACTCGGCCGTGCGCATCACGCACATCCCGACCGGAGTCGTCGCCTCCTGCCAGAACGAGAAGAGCCAGCTCCAGAACAAGGAGCAGGCCATGCGTATCCTGCGCTCCAGGCTTCTCGCGGCGGCCCAGGAGGCTGCCGAGCAGGAGGCGGCGGACGCCCGACGCAGCCAGGTCCGCACGGTCGACCGCTCCGAGAAGATCCGTACGTACAACTTCCCGGAAAACCGCATCTCGGACCACCGCGTCGGCTTCAAGGCGTACAACTTGGACCAGGTGCTCGACGGAGAACTGGACGCCGTGATCCAGGCCTGCGTCGACGCCGACTCCGCCGCGAAGCTCGCCGCGGCGTAGTCCGCGACACCCCGAACAGCCCCGCCCAGCCCGGAGGACCAGCGTGCAGTCGCTCCCCGGGGGACGACCCCGGTACCCCCGCTCCTTGCTGCTTGCCGAGGTGGCCCAGGCCACCCAGCGGCTGGCCGACGCCGGCGTGCCCTCACCGCGCTTCGACGCGGAGGAGCTCGCCGCGTTCGTCCACGGCGTGAAGCGCGGCGAACTGCATATGGTCAAGGACGCGGACTTCGACGCCCGCTACTGGGAGGCCGTCGCGCGCCGCGAGGCCCGCGAGCCGCTGCAGCACATCACCGGGCGCGCCTTCTTCCGCTATCTGGAGCTCCAGGTGGGCCCAGGCGTCTTCGTGCCGCGGCCCGAGACCGAGTCGGTCGTCGGCTGGGCCATAGACGCGGTGCGCGCCATGGACGTCGTGGAGCCGCTCGTCGTCGACCTGTGCTCCGGCTCGGGCGCCATCGCGCTGGCCATCGCCCAGGAGGTGCCGCGCTCGCGCGTGCACGCCGTGGAACTGTCCGACGACGCGATCGGCTGGACCCGGAAGAACGCCGAGGGCTCCCGGGTCACCGTCCACCACGGTGACGCCCTCGCCGCCCTCCCCGAGCTCGACGGCCAGGTCGACCTCGTCATCTCCAACCCGCCGTACATCCCCCTCACCGAGTGGGAGTACGTGGCGCCCGAGGCGCGTGACCACGACCCCCAGATGGCCCTCTTCTCCGGTGAGGACGGCCTCGACACCATCCGCGGCATCGAGCGCACCGCGCATCGGCTGCTGCGCCCGGGCGGTCTCGTCGTCGTCGAGCACGCCGACACCCAGGGCGGCCAGGTGCCCTGGATCTTCAACGAGGAGGCGGGCTGGGCGGACGCGGCCGACCACCCCGACCTGAACAACCGACCGCGCTTCGCGACGGCCCGCAAGGCGCTGCCGTGAGCGCGCGAAGGTCCCGGCCGGCCCGGGACCGCGCACGACCGGCCGTCGACGCCCGCCCGAGCGGCTCGGTGGGGGTCCCCCCGGCCGGCGGCCGGGGGAAGAACCGAGTGACCGAAAACGAGGAGGCCCGCTGATGGCTCGGCGATACGACTGCAACGACGCGACGGACCGCACCACCGGCCTGCGCGAAGCGGCCTCGGCCGTCCGCCGCGGCGAGCTCGTCGTGCTGCCCACCGACACCGTCTACGGCATCGGCGCGGACGCCTTCGGCTCCGAGGCCGTCGCCGACCTGCTGGCGGCCAAGGGACGCGGCCGCAACATGCCCACCCCGGTCCTCATCGGCTCCCCGAACACGCTCCACGGTCTGGTCACCGACTTCTCCGAGCAGGCGTGGGAGCTCGTCGACGCCTTCTGGCCCGGTGCGCTGACGCTCGTCGCCCGGCACCAGCCGTCGCTCCAGTGGGACCTCGGGGACACCCGCGGCACCGTCGCCATCCGTATGCCGCTGCACCCGGTCGCCATCGAACTGCTCACCGAGGTCGGCCCCATGGCCGTGTCGTCCGCGAACCTGACGGGACATCCGGCACCCGAGACCTGCGACGCCGCGCAGGACATGCTCGGCGACTCGGTCTCCGTCTACCTCGACGGCGGCCCGACGCCCGGCAACGTGCCGTCCTCGATCGTCGACGTCACGGGCAAGGTGCCGGTCCTGCTGCGCGCGGGCGCCCTGGAGGCGGACGAGCTCCGCAAGGTCGTACCCGACCTCGAGGTGGCGCCGTGACCGGAGCGAACAGCCGGGGGCCGGCACAGTGACCGTCCCTGAGGGGCGTGGCATAGAAGGTACGGCCGCCGTCAGCGGCACATTCCGGATCCTCCACGTCAGCACTGGCAACGTCTGCCGCTCGCCGATCACCGAGCGGCTGACGCGGCATGCCCTGAGCCACCGGCTGCGCGACCCCCTCGCCGGAGGGCTGCTCGTGGAGAGCGCGGGTACCTGGGGCCACGAGGGCGCACCCATGGAGGCGAACGCCGCGACGGTCCTCACCGACTTCGGCGCGGACCCCAGCGGCTTCACGGGGCGCGAGCTGCTCGACGAGCACGTCATCCGGGCGGACCTGGTGCTCACCGCCACCCGCGACCACCGTGCGCAGGTCATCTCCATGGGCCATTCCGCGGGCCTGCGCACGTTCACACTGAAGGAGTTCACCCGGCTCGTCCGGGCGATAGACCCGGCGACCCTGCCGGACCCCGACCACGACGGTGTCGTCGAGCGGGCCCGGGCCCTGGTGCGGGCGGCCGCGGCACTGCGCGGCTGGCTGCTGGCGCCGAGCGCGGAGGCGGACGAGGTCTACGACCCGTACGGGGGGCCCATCACCTTCTTCCGCTCCATCGGCGACGAGATCCACCAGGCGCTCGACCCCGTGCTGACGGCGTTGACGGGCGTCCCGGCAGCCCGCCGCTGAGGGACTGCGGCGGGGCGGGCGCTTCCCACGCTCTCGTCGTATGCGCCTGAGGTGCTTGCCGGGGTGCGCGCGGTCCTGTCGTATCCGCCTGACGTCCCCGTCACCCTGTCCGCGGTCTCGTCGCACCGCCCACGGGTGGGCCGGCCGGCCCCTGTCCCGTGCCGGGGCGTTTCGGCCGGTGGCCGACGCTCACGCCTCCGGACCCATCCCGGTGCCCCGTCCCCGCGCGCACCCGGTCCGGAGCGCCGGACCCCACGACGTCCCGGCGTGGTCGCCCCTCGTCCCCGGTCGTCCCGGTCGGCGTACGCGGCGGCGCGCCGAACGCCGCACGTCCCTGCCGCCGGGCGGCGGCCGGTCACCGGACAGGCAGCCGCGGGGCCGGTGGGCGGTGGCGAGGGCCGGACGGCCGAGCGGGGCGGATCCAGGCCGCCGGACACCGGGCGGCCATGTCCGCCCGGGCCTACATTGGAGGGGCCGTACACCCCAACGTGAGGCCGGGAGACCACGATGCCGGTCAGTACCCCCGCACCCGCCCGCACTCCTGCCACGCCCGCCGACCTCGACGTCCTGCGCCGCCAGGACCCCGAGATCGCCGAGGTCGTACTCGGTGAGATGGCCCGGCAGGCCGACAGCCTCCAGCTGATCGCCGCGGAGAACTTCACCTCGCCCGCGGTCCTCGCGGCGCTGGGCTCCCCGCTCGCCAACAAGTACGCCGAGGGCTATCCCGGGGCGCGCCACCACGGCGGCTGTGAGTTCGTCGACGCCGCCGAGCGGATCGCCATCGACCGCGCCACCGCCCTCTTCGGCGCCGACCACGCCAACGTGCAGCCCCACTCCGGCTCCTCGGCCGTCCTCGCGGCGTACGCGGCGCTGCTGCGGCCGGGGGACACCGTCCTCGCGATGGGCCTGGCCTTCGGCGGGCACCTCACACACGGCTCACCGGCCAACTTCTCCGGCCGCTGGTTCACGTTCGTGCCGTACGGAGTCGACGCGGAGTCGGGCCTGCTCGACCACGAGCACATCCTCAGGCTCGCCCGTGAGCACCGGCCGAAGGCGATCGTCTGCGGCTCGATCTCCTACCCCCGGCACCCCGACTACGCCGTGTTCCGGGAGATCGCCGACGAGGTGGGTGCGTACCTCATCGCCGACGCGGCGCATCCGATGGGCCTGATCGCCGGGGGAGCGGCCCCCAGCCCGGTCCCGTACGCGGACGTCGTGTGCGCCACGACGCACAAGGTGCTGCGCGGTCCGCGCGGCGGGATGATCCTCTGCGGCAGCCATCTGGCGGAGCGGATCGACCGGGCGGTGTTCCCCTTCACCCAGGGCGGTGCCCAGATGCACACGATCGCCGCCAAGGCCGTGGCTTTCGGCGAGGCGGCCACCCCGGGGTTCGCCGGCTACGCCCACCACGTCGTGGCCAACGCCAGGGTCCTGGCGGAAGGGCTGGAGGCGGAGGGCTTCGCGGTCACCACCGGCGGCACGGACACCCATCTGATCACCGCGGACCCGGCGCCGCTGGGTGTGGACGGCCGCACGGCGCGCGGCCGGCTCACCGCCGCCGGGATGGTGCTCGACACCTGTGCGCTGCCGTACGGCGACGGCCGCGGCATCCGCCTCGGCACCGCGGCCGTCACCACCCAGGGCATGGGCGAGGCCGAGATGGCGAGGATCGCCGTGCTCTTCACCACGGCGCTGCGGGCGGAAGGCGAGGAGATCCACCGCGTTCGCGAAGAAGTGCGGGAACTGGTCGGGAGATTTCCGCCGTATTGAGGGTAGAAGCGAGGGCCCTGCAACCGTCCGGGCCGCTCGTATGTCCTCAAGCATGTGGCCAACGAAGCTAGGGTGTGGGGCTGAGATGGCCAGCGATTCCTCTGGGGCAGCCCGTGCGTGATTACCTGCTGACGCTCTGTGTCACGGCTGCGGTGACCTACCTTCTGACCGGACCGGTGCGGAAGTTCGCCATCGCGACCGGAGCGATGCCGGAGATCCGGGCCCGCGACGTCCACCGCGAACCGACGCCGCGGCTCGGCGGCATCGCCATGTTCTTCGGCCTGTGCGCCGGCCTTCTCGTCGCCGACCATCTGAGCAATCTCAACAGCGTGTTCGAGCTGTCCAACGAACCGCGTGCGCTGCTCTCCGGCGCCGCGCTGATCTGGCTGATCGGTGTGCTGGACGACAAGTTCGAGATCGACGCCCTGATCAAGCTCGGCGGCCAGATGATCGCCGCGGGTGTGATGGTGATGCAGGGTCTGACGATCCTGTGGCTGCCGATCCCGGGCGTCGGGACGGTCTCCCTGACCCAGTGGCAGGGCACGCTGCTGACGGTCGCGCTGGTCGTCATCACGATCAACGCGGTGAACTTCGTGGACGGCCTGGACGGCCTGGCCGCGGGCATGGTGTGCATCGCGTCCGCGGCGTTCTTCCTGTACGCGTACCGGATCTGGTTCGGCTACGGGATCGAGGCCGCGGCTCCGGCGACGCTGTTCGCCTCCGTCCTGATGGGCATGTGCCTGGGCTTCCTGCCGCACAACATGCATCCGGCGCGGATCTTCATGGGCGATTCGGGGTCGATGCTGATCGGCCTGGTCCTGGCCGCGTCCGCGATCTCGGTCACCGGCCAGGTGGATCCGGACGCGCTGAAGCTGTTCGAGGGAAGCACCCGGCAGGCCACCCACGCGGCACTGCCCGTCTTCATCCCGCTGCTGCTGCCGCTGACGATCATCGCGATCCCCGTGGCTGACCTGCTGCTGGCGATCGTCCGCCGGACCTGGAAGGGCAAGTCGCCCTTCGCCGCCGACCGCGGCCATCTCCACCACCGGCTGCTGGAGATCGGGCACTCGCACAGCCGCGCGGTGCTGATCATGTACTTCTGGTCGGCCCTGATCGCGTTCGGCGTGGTCCTGTACTCGGTGCACAGCGCCTCGATGTGGATCGTCTTCGCGATCGTGGTGCTGAGCTTCGTGGGTCTGGTGCTCCTGCTGCTGCCGCGCTTCACCCCGCGGGCGCCGCGCTGGGCGGAGTCCTTCGTCCCGCCGCGCTACCGCCGCCGTCCGCGCCCCGTGGCGCCGGCGCCGCCCACGGCACCGGGTCTCCCGGCCGCCACGGCACCGGACCCCACCGACCCCGCCGACGCGGCCGCCGTGGACCCCGACGAGCAGCGCATCCCGGTGCCCGCGGGTATCAACGGTGCGACGGCGATCGGGGCGCGCTCGCGGTTCACGGCGGCGAGGAAGTAGCCGTCAACAGACGCGTGGTGCGATCGGCCACACAATGTGACGAACGGAGTGTGCCGATGGCGGACCGGGGCGGCTCCTCCTTGCGCCTGCGGGTCCACGGTTCTCGCGCTCCACGTGTCGCGGGATGCCGGTAGCCAGGCACATTCAAGGCCATTACCAGACAAAGTGGTCTACCGTCATGCACACACGCGCGGCCTCACTCTCATGTGTGAGAGTTGGCACACCAGCGGGTAAAGACCTATTCAAATAGTTTGTGATACGGTTCACGAGAACCGGAGACAGAGCCGGGAGGCCGCAGTGCGACGGTCTCCTCGGTGCCCGAGACCCACCTCGGACCGGATCTACGCTCGTCCTTGACGACACCAGTGCCCCCACCACCCCGCGGAGCCGCCGCCATGCCGTCCAACGACGTCCGGACCCTCCTGCAGACCGTCGTGCCCACCGCTGCCGTCGGCGTGATCGCCGCGATCGTCAGCGGTGTGCTCGCCGGCGGCAAGGGGGCCCTCGGCGCGGTCGTCGGCACCCTGGTGGTCATCGTCTTCATGGGGATCGGGATCGTCGTCCTGCAGAGGACGGCGAAGCACCTCCCGCAGCTGTTCCAGGCGATGGGCCTGATGCTCTACACGACCCAGTTGCTCGTGTTGTTCATCTTCGTCGCCGCCTTCAAGGACACCACGCTGTTCAACCCCAGGACGTTCGCGGCCTCCATCGTCGCGTCGACGCTCGTCTGGGTGGCCGCACAGGCCCGTGCCCACATGAAGGCCAAGATCCTCTACGTCGAACCGGAGCCGTCGGATCCCCGCAAGGGCGAGAAGACGGGGCCGTCGACGTGACGGGTAGGGCCGGGATAAGTGCGCGTTCGAGAAACTGCTATCGTCCGGTGCCAACTGCGGCACTGCGGGCGCGGGCATCTGAGCTGACGCCTGCTCGATCGCGAGGCCTCGATGCCTGACCGCCGCCCCCACATCCGAAACACCAGTCCGGTGCCGACTCGCGGCTGCGCGCCGCGCCGACACAACGAGGTTGCCGAACCCATGCGTCACGCCGAAGGAGCCCGCGGTGAGTGCTGAACAGACCACGCTCGCCTTTGACTGGAGCTGCCGCATCATGGCCGACAACGGCTGTGGCTTTCCGGCACCGGGCCTGCACTCCTTCCTCTTCCAGCCGATCGCCACCGTCGGCGGCTTCGAGTTCAACAAGGTGATGCTGCTCGCGCTGCTCACCACGCTCGTCGTCGTCAGTTTCTTCTGGGTGGCCTTCGGTAGGGCCAAGGTGGTCCCGGGCAAGCTGCAGATGATCGGCGAGGCCGGCTACGACTTCGTGCGTCGCGGGATCGTCTACGAGACCCTCGGGAAGCGGGAGGGCGAGAAGTACGTCCCGCTGATGGTCTCGATCTTCTTCTTCGTGTGGATCATGAACATCTGGTCCGTGATCCCGCTGGCCCAGTTCCCGGTGTCGTCGATCATCGCGTACCCGGTCGTCCTCGCGGTGCTCGTCTACGTGATCTGGGTGTCGCTGACCTTCAAGCGTCACGGCTTCATCGGCGGCTGGAAGAACATCACGGGATACGACCCGTCGCTCGGCCCCATCAAGTGGCTGGTCTCGTTCATCGAGCTGTTCTCGAACCTGCTGGTCCGCCCGTTCACGCACGCGGTCCGGCTCTTCGCGAACATGTTCGCCGGTCACCTGATGCTGGTGATGTTCACCGTCGCCTCCTGGTACCTGCTGAACAGCTACATGATCCCGGCCGCCGGCGTCTCCTTCGCGATGACGATGGCCATGATCGTCTTCGAGCTCTTCGTCCAGGCCGTCCAGGCATACGTCTTCGTCCTGCTGGCCTGCTCCTACATTCAGGGCGCTCTCGCCGAGCACCACTGAGTCGTACCTCGCCCGCACCACCCCCCGAACGTCCGGTGGCCAACCCCCACCGGTCCGTGAATGAAAAGGAAGAATCAGCATGGCTGCCACTGAGACCCTCGCCGCTGTCACCGGTTCGCTCGGCTCCATCGGCTACGGCCTCGCCGCCATCGGCCCCGGTATCGGCGTCGGCATCGTCTTCGGTAACGGCACCCAGGCTCTGGCCCGTCAGCCCGAGGCTGCCGGCCTGATCCGTGCCAACCAGATCCTCGGCTTCGCCTTCTGTGAGGCGCTCGCCCTCATCGGCATCGTTATGCCGTTCGTGTTCGGTCGCTAATTCTCAGCTACCTGACACTTCTCGACGAAAGGCATTGATGTGATCGCCAACCTCGTTCAGCTGGCGGCCGGGGAGGAGCAGAGCCCGCTCCTTCCCCCGGGCCCCGAGCTGCTCGTCGGCACGATCGCCTTCGCCATCGTCTTCTTCTTCCTCGCCAAGAAGCTCCTCCCGAACATCAACAGGGTTCTGGAAGAGCGCCGCGAGGCCATCGAAGGCGGCATGGAGAAGGCCGAGGCGGCCCAGGTCGAGGCCCAGAGCGTGCTCGAGCAGTACCGCGCTCAGCTCGCCGAGGCCCGTCACGAGGCCGCGCGTCTGCGCCAGGAGGCCACGGAGCAGGGCGCCGCGATCATCGCCGAGATGCGCGCGGAAGGCCAGCGGCAGCGTGAGGAGATCGTCGCCGCCGGTCACGCCCAGATCGAGGCCGACCGCAAGGCCGCGGCGTCCGCGCTGCGCCAGGACGTGGGCAAGCTCGCCACCGACCTGGCCGGCAAGCTGGTCGGTGAGTCCCTCGAGGACCACGCCCGCCAGAGCCGCGTCATCGACCGCTTCCTCGACGAGCTCGAGGAGAAGGCCGAGGCTGCCCGATGAACGGAGCGAGCCGCGAGGCACTGGCCGCCGCACGCGAGCGTCTCGACGCGCTGACCGACAGCACGTCGGTCGACGCGGCGAAGCTCGCCGAGGAGCTGGTCGCCGTTACCGCGCTGCTCGACCGCGAGGTGTCGCTGCGTCGGGTCCTGACCGACCCGGCGCAGCCCGGTGAGGGCAAGGTCGAGCTGGCCGCGCGACTGCTGAGCGGTCAGGTGGGCGGCGAGGCCGTCGACCTGGTCTCCGGCATGGTCCGTTCCCGCTGGTCGCAGTCCCGCGACCTGGTGGACGCGCTCGAGGAGCTGGCGGCCATCGCCGAGCTCACGGCCGCGCAGAAGGCCGGCGCCCTGGACGACGTGGAGGACGAGCTGTTCCGGTTCGGCCGGATCGTCTCCTCCAACCCGGAACTGCGCGCCGCGCTGACCGACCGGACCGCCACGGCGGCCGCCAAGTCGCAGCTGGTCCGCAGCCTCCTCGGAGGCAAGGCCAAGGCCGGCACCGAGCGGCTCGTGGCCCGTCTCGTCACGGCCCCGCGTGGACGTAGCCTGGAAGCGGGACTCGAGTCCCTCTCCAAGCTCGCCGCCGGACGCCGGAACCGGACGGTCGCCGTGGTCACCTCCGCGGTACCGCTGTCCGACCGGCAGAAGCAGCGCCTCGGAGCCGTACTGGCGAACGTGTACGGCCGCGAGATGCACCTGAACCTGGACGTGGACCCCGAGGTCCTCGGCGGGATCTCGGTGCGGGTCGGCGACGAGCTGATCGACGGGACGGTCCTGGACCGCATCGCCGAGGCGCAGCGCCGTCTCGCGGGCTGACCGGCCACCAAGTCAAACAAGAATTGCTAGAGCGGCCCGGTTGGGCCGCAGAGGATTCCTGGGGGTCCCGCGGCGCGAGCCGTCATGGACACAGCCCCAGACCCCCAAAGAAACTTCGGGCCCAACAAGGAGAGCAGGGAACCCAGATGGCGGAGCTCACGATCCGGCCGGAGGAGATCCGGGACGCGCTGGAGAACTTTGTCCAGTCGTACAAGCCGGACGCGGCCTCGCGCGAGGAGGTCGGTACGGTCAGCCTTGCCGGCGACGGCATCGCGAAGGTCGAGGGTCTTCCCTCGACGATGGCCAACGAACTGCTGAAGTTCGAGGACGGCACCCTCGGCCTCGCCCTCAACCTCGAGGACCGCGAGATCGGTGCCATCGTCCTCGGTGAGTTCAGCGGCATCGAGGAGGGCCAGCCGGTCCAGCGCACCGGCGAGGTCCTGTCCGTCGCCGTCGGCGAGGGCTACCTCGGCCGCGTTGTCGACCCGCTCGGCAACCCGATCGACGGCCTCGGCGAGATCGAGACCTCGGGCCGCCGCGCCCTCGAGCTGCAGGCCCCGACGGTCATGCAGCGAAAGTCGGTCCACGAGCCCATGGAGACGGGCTACAAGGCCGTCGACGCGATGACCCCGGTCGGCCGCGGCCAGCGGCAGCTGATCATCGGCGACCGCCAGACCGGCAAGACCGCCCTGGCCGTCGACACGATCATCAACCAGCGCGACAACTGGCGCTCCGGCGACCCGAAGAAGCAGGTCCGCTGCATCTACGTCGCCGTCGGCCAGAAGGGCTCCACCATCGCGTCCGTGCGCGGCGCGCTGGAGGAGGCCGGTGCCCTCGAGTACACGACGATCGTCGCCGCCCCGGCGTCCGACCCGGCCGGCTTCAAGTACCTGGCGCCGTACACCGGTTCGGCCATCGGCCAGCACTGGATGTACGAGGGCAAGCACGTCCTCATCGTCTTCGACGACCTGTCGAAGCAGGCCGACGCCTACCGCGCGGTGTCGCTGCTGCTGCGCCGCCCGCCGGGCCGTGAGGCCTACCCGGGTGACGTCTTCTACCTGCACTCCCGTCTGCTGGAGCGCTGCGCCAAGCTGTCCGACGACATGGGCGCCGGCTCGATGACCGGTCTGCCGATCGTCGAGACCAAGGCCAACGACGTCTCGGCGTTCATCCCGACCAACGTCATCTCCATCACCGACGGCCAGTGCTTCCTGGAGTCCGACCTGTTCAACGCCGGTCAGCGCCCGGCCCTGAACGTCGGTATCTCGGTCTCCCGCGTCGGTGGCTCCGCCCAGCACAAGGCCATGAAGCAGGTCTCCGGCCGACTCCGTGTCGACCTGGCCCAGTACCGCGAGCTGGAGGCGTTCGCCGCCTTCGGTTCCGACCTGGACGCCGCCTCGAAGGCCGCCCTGGAGCGCGGTAAGCGCATGGTCGAGCTGCTGAAGCAGCCGCAGTACGCCCCGTACCCGACGGAGAACCAGGTCGTCTCCATCTGGGCCGGCACCACCGGCAAGATGGACGACGTCCCGGTCGAGGACATCCGCCGCTTCGAGTCCGAGCTGCTCGAGTTCCTGCACCGCGAGCACAAGACGCTGATGACCTCCATCCGTGAGGGCGGCAAGATGTCCGACGACCTGCTGGAGAAGCTCGCCGAGGCGATCGCCGACTTCAAGAAGCAGTTCGAGACCTCCGACGGCAAGCTGCTCGGCGAGGACGCCCCGGCGACCGTCAACGTCTCGAAGTGACGACGGAAGGGACCTGACTCATGGGAGCCCAGCTCCGGGTCTACAAGCGTCGTATCAAGTCGGTCACCGCGACGAAGAAGATCACCAAGGCGATGGAGATGATCTCCGCCTCGCGCATCGTCAAGGCGCAGCGCAAGGTGGCGGCCTCCACGCCGTACGCGACCGAGCTGACCCGCGCGGTCACGGCGGTGGCGACCGGCTCGAACACGAAGCACCCGCTGACCACGGAGGCGGAGTCCCCGGCCCGTGCCGCTGTCCTGCTCCTCACGAGCGACCGCGGTCTGGCCGGCGGCTACTCCTCGAACGCGATCAAGACGGCCGCCCGGCTGACCGAGCGGCTCCGCGGCGAGGGCAAGGAGGTCGACACCTACATCGTCGGCCGCAAGGGCGTGGCCTACTACGGCTTCCGTGAGATGAAGATCGCGGACTCGTGGACGGGCTTCACCGACAACCCTTCGTACTCCAACGCCAAGGACATCGCGGCGCCGCTGATCGAGGCGATCGAGAAGGAGACGGCCGAGGGCGGCGTGGACGAGCTCCACATCGTCTTCACCGAGTTCGTCTCGATGCTGACGCAGACGCCGATCGACGGTCGGCTGCTGCCGCTCAGCCTCGACGAGGCGAAGGCGGAGGCCGAGGGCGGCAGGAAGGACGAACTGCTTCCGCTGTTCGACTTCGAGCCGTCGGCGGAGGACGTCCTCGACGCACTGCTTCCGCGGTACGTCGAGAGCCGGATCTACAACGCCCTGCTGCAGGCCGCGGCTTCCGAGCACGCGTCCCGCCGCAAGGCGATGAAGTCGGCGACCGACAACGCGGGTGATCTGATCAACACGTACACCCGACTTGCCAACGCGGCCCGCCAGGCCGACATCACCCAGGAAATCAGCGAGATCGTCGGTGGCGCGAGCGCCCTGGCCGACGCGACCGCGGGGAGTGACTACTAATGACCACCACTGTTGAGCCGACCGCTCCTGCTGGCGTGGCCACTGGCCGCGTCGCGCGGGTCATCGGCCCGGTCGTCGACGTGGAGTTCCCCGTCGACGCGATGCCGGAGATCTACAACGCGCTGAACGTCGAGGTGCCGGACCCGGCGAACCCGGGTACCACCAAGACCCTGACACTCGAGGTCTCGCAGCACCTCGGCGAGGGTGTCGTCCGCACCATCTCGATGCAGCCCACCGACGGCCTGGTCCGCCAGGCCCCGGTGACCGACACGGGCAAGGGCATCACCGTCCCGGTCGGCGACTTCACCAAGGGCAAGGTGTTCAACACCCTCGGTGAGGTGCTGAACGAGCCCGAGGCGAACGGCCAGGAGTCCGAGCGCTGGGAGATCCACCGCAAGGCCCCGAAGTTCGAGGACCTCGAGTCGAAGACCGAGATGTTCGAGACCGGTCTGAAGGTCGTCGACCTTCTCACCCCGTACGTCAAGGGTGGAAAGATCGGTCTGTTCGGTGGTGCCGGTGTCGGCAAGACCGTCCTCATCCAGGAAATGATCATGCGTGTGGCGAAGCTGCACGAGGGTGTTTCCGTGTTCGCCGGCGTCGGTGAGCGCACCCGTGAGGGCAACGACCTCATCGCCGAGATGGAAGAGTCCGGCGTTCTGGACAAGACCGCGCTGGTCTTCGGCCAGATGGACGAGCCCCCGGGCACCCGTCTGCGCGTCGCCCTGGCCGGTCTGACCATGGCGGAGTACTTCCGCGATGTGCAGAAGCAGGACGTGCTGTTCTTCATCGACAACATCTTCCGCTTCACCCAGGCGGGTTCCGAGGTGTCCACCCTGCTCGGCCGTATGCCGTCCGCGGTGGGTTACCAGCCGAACCTGGCGGACGAGATGGGCCTCCTCCAGGAGCGCATCACCTCGACCCGCGGTCACTCGATCACCTCGATGCAGGCGATCTACGTCCCCGCGGACGACCTGACCGACCCGGCGCCGGCGACCACCTTCGCCCACCTCGACGCGACGACGGTTCTCTCCCGTCCGATCTCCGAGAAGGGCATCTACCCCGCGGTGGACCCGCTGGACTCCACGTCCCGCATCCTGGACCCGCGCTACATCTCGCAGGACCACTACACGACCGCCATGCGCGTCAAGGGGATCCTGCAGAAGTACAAGGACCTCCAGGACATCATCGCGATCCTCGGTATCGACGAGCTGGGCGAGGAGGACAAGCTGGTCGTCCACCGTGCCCGTCGTGTCGAGCGCTTCCTGTCCCAGAACACCCACGCGGCGAAGCAGTTCACCGGTGTGGACGGTTCGGACGTCCCGCTGGACGAGTCGATCGCCGCGTTCAACGCGATCTGCGACGGCGACTTCGACCACTTCCCGGAGCAGGCCTTCTTCATGTGCGGTGGTCTCGAGGACCTCAAGAAGAACGCCAAGGAGCTCGGCGTCTCCTGAGTCCCGCGACTCATGACGGGGGGCGGGGTCCGTCCCGCCCCCCTTCTCACGCCCTCCCGGGGTCCTGAATCAGCCGCCCGTGCGGCGGGCCCCGGACGGCCCCGGGCGCTTCGGCGCCCGGGCCCCCATTAGACTTATGACCCAACACCCGGCATGACCGCCGGGTGGTGACCCGAGGAGCCACCCTTGGCTGCTGAGCTGCACGTCGAGCTGGTCGCCGCCGACCGTCAGGTCTGGTCCGGCGAGGCCAACCTGGTCGTCGCGCGCACCACGTCCGGCGACATCGGCGTCATGCCCGGTCACCAGCCGCTGCTCGGTGTGCTGGAGTCGGGCCCGGTGACCATCCGTACGAACGAGGGAACGGTCGTCGCCGCAGTGCACGGCGGTTTCATGTCGTTCGCCGACAACAAGCTGTCGCTGCTGGCGGAGATCGCCGAGCTGGCGGACGAGATCGACGCCCAGCGCGCCGAGCGTGCGCTGGAGCGCGCCAAGGCCGACGACGACGCCGCCGCCGAGCGGCGCGCCGAGGTTCGGCTGCGCGCGGTGGCGGTGCGCTGAGCGCACCCCGCCGATGAACCACTCTCAGCCGCGGCCCGGACTGGACTTCTCCAGACCAGGTCGCGGCTGAGGCAATGCAGGTGCAGATGCAGGTGCAGGTCGTATTCCGCTACGGGACGAAGCGAGGAGGTCGGTGAAGATGTTCCTCGCTCTGCTCGTGAGCGGACTGGTCGTCGCACTGGTGGTGATCGGGCTCTTCGTCTTCGGTCTGCGCCGCAGACTGATCCAGCGCTCGGGCGGCACCTTCGACTGCAGCCTGCGCTGGAACGTCCCGGAGGACGGTGACCACTCGGGCAAGGGCTGGGTGTACGGCGTGGCCCGTTACAACGGCGACCGGGTCGAGTGGTTCCGGGTCTTCTCCTACGCCCTCCGCCCGCGACGCGCCCTGGAGCGCTCGGCGATCGAGGTGGTCGCCCGGCGCCTGCCCGAGGGCGAAGAGGAGCTGGCGCTGCTGTCGGACGCGGTCGTCCTGGGCTGTCTGCACCACGGCACCCGTCTCGAGCTGGCGATGAGCGAGGACGCGCTGACCGGCTTCCTGGCCTGGCTGGAGGCAGCACCTCCCGGCCAACGAGTCAATGTGGCCTGATTGAGGGTTCCTCGTTGGTTGGGGGCGCCCCCGGACGGAGTCTGGGGGCGGGTCAATGTGGCCTGATGGAGGGGTCCTCGTTGGTTGGGGGGGCCCCGGGACGAAGTCTGGGGGAGGGGCAATGTGGCCTGATGAGAGGGACTCCCCCCGGAACGGAGCCTGAGGGAGGGTCAACGTGGCCCGATCGGAGGGCCTCCTCGGCTGGGGCGGCGGGCGTCGCGCCACGTGCTGGCGGTGGCCCGAACGCCGGGGGCGACCCGGTGTCCTTACGTAGTCCGGGTGATACTCGGCCCGTTGCACCCCCCGCCCGGACGACTGCGGTCCGGTTCGGGCCGCTTTCCGATCTCCGCACCCATAGGCTCGCGCCATGAGCACAGCGGACGGGCGTGCCGAGGCGGGCGCCGGCGAAGACGGATCGGGCCGGGGAAGCGGGGGGACGGGAAGCCGGGCCGGCAACGAGCCGGTGGACGGGGGACGCGCACGGGACCGGATCGAGCTCGTTCTGACGGTCATCCTCGCGCTGGCTGCGGTCGGTACGGCGTGGGCCGGGTTCCAGAGCGCCAAATGGAGTGGTGTGCAGGCGAACTCCTACGCACAGGCGTCCGCGGCGCGCACCGAGTCGTCACGCCGTTCCAACGAGGCGGGCCAGCTCGTGACCATCGACGTCATTTCCTTCACCCAGTGGCTCACCGCGCTCAACGAGGAGATCGTCGCCGACCCGTCGAGGCGGCCCGAGGGAGTGTACACACCGGACCCTGACAGCGTCTCCGGTTTTCTCTTCACACGGTTCCGGAAGGAGTTCAAGCCGGCCATGTCCGCCTGGCTCGTGAACCGTCCTCTGGCGAACCCCGAGGCGCCACCTACTCCCTTCGCCATGCCGGAGTACCGGCTCGCCGCCGACGAGGCGGCCGACCGCCTGCTCCGCCAGGCGGAACGGAAGTCGGCGACGGCGCGGCAGTCGAACCAGCGATCGGACAACTACGTCCTGACGGCCGTGCTGTTCGCCCTGGTCCTGTTCTTCGCCGCGGTGGCCGGGCGGTCCCGGGCGGGGCGCGCCCAGTGGGTGCTGCTCGGGCTCACCGTGGCGGCTCTGCTGGCGGCGGTGAGCCTTCTGCTGTCCTATCCGGTGACGGTGTAGGGCAGCGGCGGGGCGCGGGGTGAGCCGCCGACGTCCCGCGCCGTACCGGAAGCGGGGGTGGTGCCGGGCACCACCCCCGCTCGGGCGTTGCGGCTATCCCAGCGCGGTGCTGATCGCGCTCACCAGCTCACCGTTCGCGGTGTCCCCGCTGAACTCCCAGAAGAACGCGCCTCCCAGGCTCTGGTTCTTCGCCCAGCCCATCTTGCTGCCGATGGTCGCCGGTGTGTCGTAGCTCCACCAGTTGGAGCCGCAGTGGGCGTACGCCGTCCCGGCGACGGTGCCGTTGGCGGGGCAGCTGTTCCTGAGGACCTTGTAGTCCTCGATGCCCTGTTCGTACGTGCCGGGTGCGGGTCCGGTGGCCGAACCGCCCGGCGCGGACTGGGCGACACCCGTCCAGCCCCGGCCGTAGAAACCGATGCCCAGCAGCAGCTTGCCCGCCGGAACGCCCTGGGCCTTGAGTTTGGCGATCGCCTCCGCGGAGGTGAAGCCCTGCTGCGGGATGCCGGCGTACGACGTCAGCGGCGAGTGCGGGGCGGTCGGGCCGTCCGCGTCGAAGGCGCCGAAGAAGTCGTACGTCATCACGTTGTACCAGTCGGAGTACTGCGCGGCGCCCGCGTAGTCGGTCTTGTCGATCTTTCCTCCGGAGCTCGCGTCGGCCGTGATGGCGGCCGTGACCAGGTTGTTCGGGCCGAACTTGGCGCGCATGGCCTGCATCATGTTCTTGAAGGCGGCGGGGCCGCTGGTGTCGCAGGAGAGGCCGCAGGCGTTCGGGTACTCCCAGTCGAGGTCGATGCCGTCGAAGACGTCGGCCCAGCGCGGGTCCTCGACCAGGTTGTAGCAGGAGTTGGCGAACGCCGTCGGGTTCTGGACGGCCTGCGGGAAGCCGCCCGACCAGGTCCAGCCGCCGAAGGACCACAGGATCTTGATGTGCGGGTAGCGCTGCTTGAGCTTGCGGAGCTGGTTGAAGTTGCCGCGCAGCGGCTGGTCCCAGGTGTCCGCGACTCCGTCGACCGACTGGTCGGCGGTGTAGGCCTTGTCGTAGTCGGCGTAGGAGTCGCCGATGGTGCACTGGCCGTTCTGCACGTTGCCGAAGGCGTAGTTGATGTGGGTGATCTTGGCGGCGGTGCCGGAGGTCACCAGGTTCTTCACGTGGTAGTTGCGGCCGTAGACGCCCCAGTTGGTGAAGTAGCCGAGCTTGATCTTCGAGCCGGGGCCGGGGCCCGGGCCGGGGTCGCCGCCGGTGGTCCGCACGGCGCGGGCGCCGCTGACGGGTCCGGTCTGGTCGGCGGTGTCTCGGGCCTGCACCGTGTACGAGTAGTCGGTGCCCGCGGTGAGTCCCGAGTCGGTGTACGTGAGGCCGGTGACGGTCGCGACGCGCGTGCCGTCGCGGAGGACGTCGTAGTTCTTGATGCCCTTGTCATCGGTGGCCGCGGTCCAGCTGAGCGCCACCGAGGTGTCGGTGACGCCGCCGGCGGACGGGGTGCCGGGCGCGGACGGCGGGTTGTCGCCGGGGACCGTGCCGCCGTCGCAGGAACCGCCGTTGATCCGGCAGTTGGCGGGCGAGCCGGCGCCGGTGCCGTTGAAGCCGAAGGACACCGAGGCACCGGGGGCGAGGGTGCCGTTCCAGCTCTTGTTCTTCGCGGTCCAGTGGGTGCCCGAGCCGGTGACGTCGGCGTCCCACGCGGAGGTCACGGAGGTGCCGGAGGGGAAGTCCCACTCGACGGTCCAGGTGCTGATCGAGGTGGTGCCGGTGTTCTTCACCGTCCACTTGCCCTCGAAGCCGCTGCCCCAGTCCTGGACCTTGGCGTACGCGGCGGTGACGGAGGTGGCTGCCTGGGCGGGTGTGGCGAGTCCGACCATGGCGGCGAGGGGGAGCAGCAGGGCGGTGAGTCCCGCCGTCGCTCTGGATCTGAACCTGCTTCTGGTGAGGGGGGTACTCGTGCTCAAGGGTGCTCCTCGAGTTCGCGGACGGACGGGGTCGGGGGTCGGTCCGTGCAGAGCACTCCGCGGGGCTCACCGCGGTGTGCGTGCGGCGAGCGTAGGAAGGTCTGGACCAATCGTCAAGAGGTCCAGACCAGAGGTGGGTGGGGGTGCCCCGGAGCTGTCAGACCCCCAACTCCTGTGCCAGAACGGCCGCTTGCACCCGGCTCCGCAGCTCCAGCTTGCCCAGCAGCCTGCTGACATGGGTCTTCACCGTGGCCTCGGCCATCTGCAGCCGCACCGCGATCTCGGCGTTCGACAGCCCTTCGCCCAGACAGGACAGCACCTCGCGCTCACGCCGCGTCAGCACGTCGAGCACGGCGGCGTCCGGAGCGTCCGGCGACGGCACGGGCGTGGGCGAGGCGAACTCGGCGAGCAGCCGCCGGGTCACCGCCGGCGCGACCAGGCCCTCGCCGCGCGCGACCGTGCGCACCCCCTCGATCAGATCCTTCGCCTCGGTGTTCTTGAGCAGGAAGCCGGCGGCCCCCGCGCGCAGTGCGCCGAAGACGTACTCGTCGAGGTCGAACGTCGTCAGCACCAGGACGTCCGCGAGACCCTCCGCGACGACCTGACGGGTCGCCGAGACCCCGTCCAGTCGCGGCATCTGCACATCCATCAGCACCAGATCGGGCCGCAGCCTCCGGGTCAGCCGTACCGCCTCCTCGCCGTCCCCGGCCTCGCCCACCACCTCGATGTCGGGGGCGCTGCCCAGAATCAGGACCAGACCGGCCCTGACGGACCTCTGGTCCTCCGCGACCACTACCCGGATCATGCCGAGGGCTCCTTGTCGTCCACCATGGGCAGCACCGCCCGTACCCGCCAGATCTTCGCCGGACCGCCGGCCGGGCCGGGCTCGGGACCCGCCTCGAACTCACCGCCCAGCAGTGCGATCCGCTCGCGCATTCCGACCAGCCCGGCGCCCGACCCCGGCGCGCGCGGCCCCGGCCCGCTGCCGTACGGGCTGGTCACCGTCACCGTCAGCGCCCGGCCGGTGGTGCCGGTGAGCCGGACGGCGACCTCGCCCGCGTCCGCGTGCTTCAGCGCGTTCGTGAGCGACTCCTGCACGATCCGGTAGGCCGCGAGCGCCACCGGGACGGGAGGCGCCGTATCCGCGTCGATCGCGTCGTCCAGCATGAACTCCAGCCCGCTCGCGGCTCCGTTGGTGCGGGCCTGCGCCACGAGCGCGTCGAGGCCGGCCAGGGTGGGTGCGACGGCGGGCTCGGCGTCGTCGCCGCTGTCCCGCAGCAGCCCGATCAGCCGCCGCATCTCCGCCAGGCCCTCCACGCTGTTCTCCCGGATGACGGTGAGTGCCTGCCGCGTCGTCGCGGGCTCGTCCAGGGACAGCGCCGCGGTGGAGTGGATGGCGATCGCGGAGAGGTGGTTGGCGACCAGATCGTGCAGTTCCCGGGCCATCCGGGCGCGCTCGGCGATGATCGCCTCCCTCCGGTCCATCTCGGCGAGCAGCGCCGTCTGCTCCGCGCGCAGCCGTGCCGCCTCCGCGGCCTCGCGGTGGTCGCGGACGAGCGCGCCGGTAGCGGCCGGGCCGAACGACACCAGCCCCACGACCACCCCGACGAGCAGCGCGGAGGGATGCCGGAACCAGGTGAGGAAGCCGATCGTCACCCCGACCGTGACCAGCCCGGTGGCGTACGGGATGCGCCGGGCCGAGGCCGGCGGGCCGTACACGACGGCCGCGTACACGATGTCCGTGAACATCAGGACCGTCGCGAGGTTCCCCGGTGTGAACTGGTCCGCCACGATCGCGGCCGTGCCGGCGAGGAGCGCCGTCCTCGGCATGGTCCGCCGCAGCAGCTCCAGCCCCGACATCGCGAAGAGCGGTACGAGTGTGACCCACGGCCCGGACAGCGGACGGCCGCCCTCGGTGGTGTGCAGACCGAGCGACCACAGCAGCAGACCGCCGAGGAGGCCGGTGGCGGCGATGAGGACGTCGTCGCGATGGGGGCGGGGGATGGTCACCACCCCATGAAACACGCCGGGGAGCCTCCCGGCCTCCCCGTCCGGGGGGAGCCCGGGTACATCGAAGGGTGCAGTCACGGTTCGTCACCGGCGACGACGCGTCCGGGTGCGCCGTCGGGGAGCCTGGTTCCGGTACGAAGGGGGAACCACCGTGATCGTCACACTGATCATCGTCTGCGAGGTCGGCTTCTGGGTGCTACTGGCCGCCGGGCTCGCCGCGCGCTATCCGCTCAGGATGCCGAGGACCGGGCTGGCCATCCTGCTCATGGAGCCGCTGCTGGAGATCGTCCTGCTGGTGGTGACGGCCCTCGACCTCAGGAACGGGGCCGAGCCGAGCTGGAAGCACGGTCTCGCCGCGCTCTACATCGGCTACACCGCGGGCCACGGCCACCGGACCGTCAAGTGGCTCGACGGCCATGCCGCGCACCGCCTCGGGGGCGGCCCGCCGCCCGTGAAGCCCCCGCGCCACGGCGCCGCCCGCGCCCGGCACGAGGGCCGGGTCTGGCTGGGCACGGTGGTCGGTGCGGCCGTCGCCACCGGTCTGCTGCAGGCCGCAGCCTGGTACGTCGGCGATGCCGGGCGGACGGGTTCGCTGGAGAGCTGGATGCGCACCTCCTGGCAGATCGTGGCCTTCCACGGGCTCTTCGCGCTGAGCTACGCGCTCTTCCCGAAGAAGGCCCCGGTGGGCGCCCAGAACGAGGACGGGCGCGAGCAGGCCCGCGCCGAGCCCTAGGTGTATTGCCCTGTGCGGTCGTGTTTGTGAGGTCGTGTTTCGAGAGTTTCGTCCGGGCGGACGACGCTCCTTGCGGGACACGACCCGGCGGCACACGGCCCGGGTGCCGGCGCGCACGCGGCGCAGTACGGTCGGTGCCGTGCCGGGCGTCGCCACGCGGCGCAGTACGGCTAGCGCTCGCCGCCGGGCACCCAGAGAACGTCCCCGACCTCCTTGTTCGCCGTCCTGGCGAGGATGAAGAGCAGGTCGGACAGCCTGTTGAGATAGGTCGCCGTCAGCGGGTTCATCGTCTCGCCGTGCACCTCCACGGCCGCCCAGGTGGAGCGCTCGGCCCGCCGTACCACCGTGCACGCCTGGTGCAGCAGCGCGGCGCCCGGCGTGCCGCCCGGCAGGATGAACGAGCGGAGCTTGTCCAGGTCGGCGAGGAAGCGGTCGCAGTCCGCCTCCAGCTTGTCGATGTACTGCTGTTCCACGCGCAGCGGCGGGTACTCCGGGTTCTCCGCGACGGGAGTGGAAAGGTCGGCTCCCACGTCGAAGAGGTCGTTCTGGACCCGCACGAGGACCTTCACGACCTCCTCCGGGAGCCCGCCGAGCGCGACGGCGGTACCGATGGCCGCGTTGGCCTCGTTGGCGTCCGCGTAGGCGGAGATGCGCACATCGGTCTTGCTCGTGCGGCTCATGTCCCCGAGAGCCGTGGTGCCCTTGTCGCCGGTGCGCGTGTAGATGCGCGTCAGATTGACCATGCGGCCAGCCTAAGGGCTGTCCCGTAATCCCCAGCGGGCGCACAACGACAGCTGCGGCACCTCGCTGCGTTGTCGGATCGCCCGAATACGCCCAGTACGACCCTCCGCCTTGCGATGCACCCCATCTGACGCCGCGCGCCGATCCACCGGTGATTACGGGACAGCCCTCAGGGCGTGTCCGCGACGCTGCGCCGCCCCTGCCCGGAGGGCGGTCCTCGCGGTCCGTCGGCGCGTACCGCCGCAGGACGGCGGGCCCGTCCCCGCGCCGGTCGCGCCGGGGCGGCCGCGGCGACCCGGTGAGTGCGCGTCCGAGGCGCCGCGTGTTCGGGTCCCGGCCCGGCGCGACCGTGCGGGCACCGCCGGGGACGGCGCGTGGAGCGGCCCCCTCCCGACTTCCGGTGTGATGTCCGTCATCTGAGACGTGACGCGCATCTCTTCGCCGCCACACGGCGCCCCGCGGCCGCTAACCTCCGCAGAGATCCGATATGTAAACGTGTGTTAAGGGGTGCAGCAGTGGCCAGGAAGCTCGCCGTCATCGGGGCCGGACTCATGGGGTCCGGCATCGCGCAGGTCTCCGCCCAGGCGGGCTGGGACGTCGTGCTGCGTGACGTCACCGACGCGGCCCTGACCCGCGGCACCGACGGCATCAAGACGTCCTACGACAGGTTCGTGGCCAAGGGGAAGCTCGAAGCGGCCGACGCCGAGGCCGCGTTGGGGCGCATCACCACGACCACGGACCTCGAGGCGGTCGCCGACGCGGACATCGTCGTCGAGGCGGTCTTCGAGAAGCTCGAGGTGAAGCACGAGATCTTCCGTGCGCTCGACAAGCTCGTACGGGACGAGGCGGTGCTGGCGTCCAACACCTCCGCCATCCCGATCACCAAGATCGCGGCCGTGACCGAGCGGCCGGAGCGCGTCGTCGGCGCACACTTCTTCTCGCCCGTTCCCATGATGCAGCTGTGCGAACTCGTCCGCGGCTACAAGACCAGCGACGAAACGCTCGCCACCGCCCGCGAGTTCGCCGAGTCCGTGGGCAAGACCTGCATCGTCGTCAACCGCGACGTCGCCGGCTTCGTGACCACCCGTCTGATCTCGGCGCTCGTCGTCGAGGCCGCCAAGCTGTACGAGTCGGGCGTGGCGACCGCCGAGGACATCGACATCGCCTGCAAGCTCGGCTTCGGCCACGCGATGGGACCGCTGGCCACAGCCGACCTGACCGGTGTCGACATCCTGCTCCACGCCACCGGCAACATCTACACCGAGTCGCAGGACGAGAAGTTCGCGCCGCCGGAGCTGATGCGCCGGATGGTGGACGCCGGTGACATCGGACGCAAGAGCGGGCAGGGCTTCTACAAGCACTGAACTCCGACCCCGGGTACGCGGGGGCCGTACGCCCCTGCGTACCGTCACCCCTGAGGGTGAATTCGGTATCGGTTCGCCTACAGACGGCAACTTCTCTGCCCGTGTGGCAGTCAGTTGGTGCAAAGAAATACGCAGTCGAAGCTCACGGTCGAACGCGACAATCGAACGCAGAGTCGGAAAACCGACATACAAGTCAGACCTGACGGACAAAGGCACTCTCGGGGAGCGCATATGCACATCAGGGGCGACCATGCCGAGCTGGTCGTCGGGGGCCGCCTCGACGTCCGGAGCGCGGCGGACGCCCGAACGGTCCTGCACTCGGCCGTCGACGACGGAGTGGGCGATCTCGTGCTCGACCTGAGCAACCTCGACTCCTGGGACGCCACCGGCCTCGGGGTCATCATGGGCGCGCACCGACGGGCCGGCCGCTGCGGCCGACGCCTCGTCCTGCGCGGTGTACCGCCGCAGATGCAACGGCTCCTCGTGGCCACCCGGCTGCACCGCATCCTGGCCATCGAGGGCGGAATCGCCGCAGAGTCCCTGCCCCGGGTCTGAGCGGACGACACCTGCCAGGGCGCACAATCATCACGAGACCGTGACGTCCTGGGACGGGCGGCCCCCCGGCTGTTCCCCGACACCCGGAGAGCGTCTAGGCTCCGGTCGCCTGCCTCTTCACGAACCCACACGGCGGGCACCGGACCAGAAGCGGCAGCGGAGCGTGCAGACCGGCCGGGAGGGGCTTCCGCACGAGACGCCATCTGGGGGCTTTGACCATGGACCCGAGGAATCCGGGACCGGACGAGTACGAGTACGACCGCGACGGCGACCGAGGCGCCGAGGAGGGCGGCATCCGGCAGCGGCCGCCGCGCGACGCGGTGCCGCCGGAGTTCGCCCACGAGAAGGCCCCACCCGCACGCACGGTGCGCCTGGTCGCCGGCGACTTCGAGCTCACCGTCAACCCGGTCGACGGCAGCGAGATCGAGCCCTGCCGCCCCGGTACCGAACCCGCCGCTCCCGTCCGCCACACCGTCGAGGAGCGCGACGAACTACGGCGCGCCGGCCGGCCCCCGGTCCCGCCCGGACCGGCCGCCCCCGCGCTGCCGCTGCTGGAGCGTCAGGAAGTGCGTGAGCGGCTCGTCCGGCTGCTGGGACACGGCCGTACGGTGCGACTCACCGGCCCGGCCGGATCGGGCCGCACCGTCCTGCTCGACACCGTGGCCGCCGACTGCGCGGGCCTCGCCCCCGACGGCGTCGTCCGCCTCTCCGGATACCACCGCACGCCTGCAGAGCTCCTGTACGAACTCTTCACCGCCGTCCACGACGCGCCCCTGTACCGGCCCGACCGGGCGGAGCTCCTCGAACACGTCCGCGAGATCGGCGCCGTCGTCCTCGTGGACGACCTGGAGTTCGGCGGGAGCGCCCTGGACGAACTGCTGGACGCCACCCCGGAATGCGCCTTCCTGCTCGCCGCGACACCCGACGTCGCGGCGCCCTCGGCCGACTCCCGGGTCGAAGAGGTCTTCCTCCCCGGGCTCGAGCGCGGCACGGCGCTGGAGCTCCTCGAGCGGGCCGTGGACCGGCCGCTCACCGACGAAGAGGCCAACTGGGCCGGCGACCTCTGGTTCGAGTCGGAGGGACTGCCCCTGCGTTTCGTCCAGGCCGGTGCCCTGCTGAGGCAGCGCGACGCCCTGAGCCACGTCCCGGAGGAGCGCGACGACGATGACGACGACGACGGGGACAACGTCTTCGGCGACGGCCTCGACGTCCCGCTGCCGACGCTCGGCGAAGGAGCCGCCCCCGCCGCGCTGCTGGCCTCCCGGCTCAGCGAGTCCGCCCGGGACACCCTCCGGTTCGCGGTCGCCCTCGGCGGCGAAGTCCCGCACCAGGCCCACCTCCCCGCCCTCATCGGCGACACCCACGCGGACGCCGCGCTCGGCGAACTGACCAGCTGCGCCCTGCTCAGCCCCGTCGGCCCCCGCTACCGGCTGGCGGCCGGGGTCGCCGCTCAGCTCGAGGCCGTCGGCTACGGCGAGGGTGCCCTCGACCGCGCCCACACGGCCGCCCAGCACTACGCCTGGTGGACGGGGCACCCCTCGGTGACGCCTGCGCGGGCGTCCTCCGAGGCCGACGCGATCCTCGCGGCCCTGGGCGCGCTGGTGCCCGCGCAGGAGACCGGGCACGCCGGCACCGCCGTGCTGCTGGCCCGCAGCGCCGCACCCGCATTCGCGGCCGGACTGCACTGGCAGGCGTGGCAGCGCACCCTGCGCGCCGGTCAGGAGGCGGCCCGGACCGCGGGCGAGGTCGCCGAGGAGGCCTACTTCCTCCACGAGCTCGGCGTACTGGCCCTCTGTTCGGGCGGCCTCGACCGGGCGCGTGCCGAACTCGAGGCGTCCATCGCCATGCGCGGAGCGCTGTCCGACAAGCGCGGCACGGTCGCCGGACGGAGGGCGCTGGCACTCGTGACCGACCGCGAGGGGGCCGGGCTCCCCGGCCCGGGCACGTCCGAGGGCGAGGCTGCTCCGGCCGTCCGCCCCGAGGGGCCGGTGTCTCCGGCCAAGGGCCTCACGGTCGTGTCCGCGCCGGCCGAGACGCTGGTGACCCGCCGTGACACCCCTGCCTCGCCGGCCGGCCTGGTCGCCGACGCCCGCCGGCTCGTCGTCTCCGGCCCCCGGCGCCATCTCGTCGCGGCAGGAGCGGGCGTCCTGCTGGCCGTGGTCCTCGGGGCGGTGGTGACGCTCGGGGCGACGTCCGACGAGGAGACTCCTGTGAACCGGGTGACCAGCGAGCAGTCGGCGGAGGAGGGTGAGGGGAGCGACGGCCTCAACGCCGACGAGCCCTCCGACAACTCCACGAGCCGCCCCGCGGACGGCACCACCGGTGGTACGTCGGGTGGCGTTCCGGCGGACCCGGGTACCGCCCGGCCCGGTGAGAGCGGCTCGGCGGGCGATCCGTCCGCGTCGGGCAGCGGTTCCTCGACGGGCGGTTCGGGTGCGACCGGCTCGGCGACCGGTGGCTCGTCCTCGTCGACGACGGGCGGCACGACCGGTGGCTCGTCGTCGACGGGGGGTTCCCCGACGACGGGCGGCACGTCGTCGGGCTCGACGGGTTCGCCGACGGACGGCGGTACGTCCAGCGGCCCGAGCGGCGGTACGACGGACGGCGGTTCCACCGACGGCGGTACGACGGACGGCGGTACGACGGACGGCGGTACGACGGACGGCGGTACGACGGACGGTGGCACGACGGACGGTGGCACGACGGACGGCGGTATGACCGACGGCGGTACGACCGACGGCGGTACGACCGACGGTGCTACGACGGACGGCGGCACGGCCGACGGCGGCACGGGCACCACGACGAGCAGCCCCAGCGGCAGCCAGGCGGATCCCAGCAGTTCGTCGTCCTGACCGCGGCGGCGCGTCAGGGCTCGGACCCGGGTACGCCCCGCCCCGCCCCGCCCGGCACGGTTCGGACCGGACCGGTTCGGACCGGTTCAGTTCGGCGGTCGCACGAAAGAGCTTCGGGAGCCGGGCGCGGCGGTAGACGGCCGGCGCCGCGGCAAGGCCGGAACGACCCGCGCCGCACCCGCGGTGCAGCGTCCGCGCGTACGCCGCCGCATCGACGCGCACACCCACGCCGCGCGCCCTGGCACAGAAGCCCCGGGCGGCCCGCGCAACCGCCGACCGCCCGCTGCCACGCGCCTCCGTCAGAACAGCCGCAGCTTGTCGTCCTCGATGCCACGCAGGGCGTCGTAGTCCAGCACCACACATCCGATGCCGCGGTCCGTCGCCAGCACACGCGCCTGGGGCTTGATCTCCTGTGCGGCGAACACACCGCGTACCGGGGCGAGATGGGGGTCGCGGTTCAGGAGATCCAGATAGCGGGTGAGCTGCTCGACGCCGTCGATCTCGCCGCGGCGCTTGATCTCCACCGCCACCGTCGCGCCGTCGGAGTCACGGCAGAGGATGTCCACGGGGCCGATCGCCGTCGGGTACTCGCGGCGGATCAGGCTGTAGCCCTCGCCCAGTGTCTCGATACGGTCTGCCAGCAACTCCTGGAGGTGTGCCTCCACGCCGTCCTTGATGAGGCCCGGGTCCACACCCAGCTCGTGGGACGAGTCGTGGAGGACCTCCTCCATCGTGATGATCAGTTTCTCGCCCGTTTTGTTGGTGACCGTCCAGACGTCGTCGTCCCCCTCCTTGAGGCTGCAGGGCGGGGACATCCAGTTCAGCGGTTTGTACGCCCGGTCGTCGGCGTGGATGGAGACGCTGCCGTCCGCCTTGACCAGGATCAGACGGGGAGCGGAGGGCAGGTGTGCGGTGAGCCGGCCGGCGTAGTCCACGGAACAGCGGGCGATGACGAGACGCATGGTGCGCAACGCTACTCGACCGACCTCCTTGCGCGCGATTCCTCCACCTGTCGCCCACCCTGCCCCTGTCCGAGTCCCTACGGGTCGCCCCTCTTGTGCCCTTACGTGGGTGGCCGGTTGTGTTCCCATTCTCCTGGTGCGGACCAGACAGCGCGCATAACGTGGAAGCAGGAGGTCGCCGGTCGTGCACTCTGCGTCGTCTTCAGCGCCGCAGTCGGGCAGGAACGGTCGCCTCCTCCCCTGCCCGTAAGACCCCGTTCAGCGGGGTCGCGAGAGGAGAACCCATGTCGCTCGACGTCTCACCGGCGCTGTTGGAACAGGCCGAGCGAGGCGAGGTCGACGAAGCTGCATTCGTCGACTGCGTCCGGACCTCCCTGCCCTTCGCATGGGAGATGATCAGTTCTCTGGTGGCTCAGCTGAAGGTGGACGGCGGAGGGTTCGCCGACAACCAGACGCCTCCGCCGGACGAGCAGGCACGTGGTCAGCTGTTGCGCGCGCTCGCGAGTGACGCCATCCGGGGTGCGCTGCAGCGGCACTTCGGAGTACGGCTCGCTTTCCAGAACTGCCACCGCGTCGCGGTGTTCCCGCTGGACTCCTCGGTGGACGAGCGGCTCGCCCGCTTCACTTCCGTAAGGGCCCAGCTGCTCAACCAGTCGCCCGAACTGCGCGACTGCTGATGTCTTCCGCTGCCGCTCCGCATCGCGGGAGGCGTCATGGATGCCGGAGCGGCAGCCTCCGCCGGACGACGGGCCGGAGGAGGCGTGCGGGCCGTACGGTCGTGCGGCCCGCACGCGCGTCGGCCCGCTCAGCGGAGCAGCGGAAGCACCTCGGCGCCGAGCCGCCGCACGGTCTCCTCCGTCGCTGCGAGATCGCCCGAGCCCTCGGAGAGGAGCGCGAACCGGGTGATGCCGGTGCGCTCGGAGGTCGCCGCGAGCCGGTCCGCCGCCAGCGCCGGTGGGCCCACCGGGTGCAGCCGGCACAGCAACTCCGTGTAGGCGACCGGGTCACGCATCGCGCGCCGGCGGCCGTCGACCGTCACATGCGCGTCGAGGCCCTGCTTCAGCCAGCCCGGCATCGCCTTGACGAGGGTCTCCTCCGCGGCCGTACGGTCGTCCGCGATCTGCGCCACACCGGCCGACACATGGCCGGCCGCGGCCACCGCCTCCGGGGCGTGGCCGGCCGCGAGGGCGTGGCTCCGCCAGAAGGCGACCATGTCCGCCTTCTCCTCGTCGCCGCAGTGCATCCCGAGCAGCATCGGCAGCCCGCGCTCGGCCGCCAGCCGGACCGACGCGGGGGAGGTGCAGGCCGTGATCACCTCGGGGCCCGCGAGACCGTCGCCGTCCTCTCCGATCAGGTCGTCGGGGCGTGGTACGACGGGGACCTCGCGGAAAGCGAATCGTTCCCCCTCGCTGCCCACGCGGGCCTCCCGCAGCCAGCGCAGCAGCAGGTCCAGCGACTCGGGGAAGTCCTTCTCGTACGCCCCGAGGCCGGTTCCGAAGACCTCCAGATCGACCCAGGGGCCCCCGCGGCCCACACCCAGGGAGAACCGGCCTCCCGAGGTGAGGTGCAGCAGCGCCGCCTGCTCGCCCAGCGCCACGGGGTGGGCGGTCGGCAGGACGCTCACCGCCGTGCCCACCCGGATCCGTTCCGTGCGGCCGAGCAGCAGCGCGGCCATGGTCACCGCCGACGGGCACACCCCGTACGGCACGAAGTGGTGCTCGGCCAGCCAGACCGAGTCCAGCCCGGCCGCCTCCGCCGCCTCGGCGGACCGCACGGCCCGGTGCAGCGCCTCTCCATGCCCCTGGCCCGGGAACTGGGCGGCCAGTACAAAAGCTCCAACGCGCATCGCCTGATGCCTCCTTGCGGCCGACACGGCATTCCCCCCACACAGGCAACAACGTCTGACACGTGCCAAAGGCACGGCCGCGGCTGAAGTTGTTGCGATTTTCCGGTAACTGGCCCCTGTGGGTGGTGTGCTCGGTGCCGTAGCGGACGCCTGCCCACCGCCCCGGGACCGTAGGCTTGGGAGTGAACTGTCCGCTCTGCCCCCGAGGTGTCACGTGTCCCCGCGCAGAAACCGCCCTCGCGGCGGGGAGAAGCCGACCGGCCGCGCCGGTGACATGGGCGACCGCTACGGCGGTGTGGAGCGGTCCGAGAGCTGGCAGGGCGAGGACTGGCGGGTCCGGCACGTCGCCGGGGCCAGCGCCGCGGGCAAGCGCTACCGCTGCCCGGGCTGCGACCAGGAGATCCCGTCCGGCACCCCGCACGTGGTGGCCTGGCCCGAGTACGGCGGCGTGGACGACCGGCGGCACTGGCACAAGGCGTGCTGGAACGCGAAGGACCGCCGCACCTCCCGGGTGCAGCGGTCCCGCAACGCGCCTCGGCACTGAACGGCCCGGACCGGCTGCCGACGGGCCGGCTCCCGGACGGTCAGACGTCGCGCCGGTCGAGGGCGAGGTAGGCGCCGGCCATGGTCACGCCGGCCACGCACAGCATGATCCACAGCGGCTCCCAGCCGTGCGGACCCTGGGCCGTCACCGGCGCGTCGTAGAGCACGCCCAGCTGGCTCGGGATGGAGTACTCGAGCAGGAAGTCCTGCACGTTCCGCAGCGACTCCGAGTACATGAACAGGGCCAGCACCAGCGGCAGCAGAACCACGCCGATCATGATCGTGATCGCACCCGCGGAGTGCCGGATCAGCGCTCCGACGGCAAGTGAGAGCAGTCCGAGCAGGGCGAGGAACAGCCCGACGCCGACCGTCGCCCGGAACCAGTCCTCGCCGGTGCTGACGCCCGCGTCCACGATCGCCGTCTGCAGGGCTCCGACGATCGCGGCGGTCACGGTCGTGATCACGAAGACCAGCAGGAAGAAGACGATCGCCTTCGCCGTCAGCACCCGGGCGCGGCTGGGGCATGCGGTCAGGGTGGTGCGGATCATTCCGGTCCCGTACTCGGAGGCGATGGTCAGCACGCCCAGCGTCATCACGCAGATCGAGCCGAGCAGAACGCCGAAGAAGCCGAGGCTGAGGACGGACTCCTCGCCCAGCTCGGGCTCCGCCGAGGACACGGCGATCGCCGACAGCAGACCGATGCCGACCATCAGCACGATCATCACGCCGAGCGTCCACATCGTGGAGCGGACCGAACGGATCTTGGTCCACTCGGAGGCGAGCGCGTCGCCGAGGTGCGCCGCCCGCACGGGGATGGGGGAGTGGTAGGCGCCCTGCGGGTACGCGCCCTGCTGCTGGTACGGGGTCGTCATCGGGCGTCCTCGGCGTTGCTCTTGGTCAGGTCTGCGGGGGCGGCGGCAGGAGCCGGGGCGGGCGCGGCCGGGGCCGGCGGCACGGCCGCAGTCGCGGTGGGAGGCGCGGCCGGAGCGGCCGCGTACGGGTTCTGCCCGGGGGGCGGCGGGGCGTACCAGCCCTGCTGCGGCATCTCCGGGACCATCACCGCCGACGGGTCGTACCCCACCGGCGGCGGTTGCATCAGACCGGCCTTGCGGTCGTCCGTGGAGCGGTAGTCCACGGCGGCCTGCGTCATCCGCATGTACGCCTCTTCAAGGGAGGCCTGGTGCGGCGAGAGCTCCCACAGTCGGACGCCGGCGTCGTGCGCCAGGTCGCTGATCGCGGGGAGCGTGAGGCCCGTCACCCGCAGGGCCCCGTCCGGCTCCGGCATGACCTGGCCGCCGGCCTCGGTGAGGACTCCGGTCAGCTTCTCCCGCTGCTGCGGCTCGGTCTGCGGCGTCCGCACCCGTGCGAAGCCCGCCGAGTTGTGCGCGATGAAGTCCTTCACGCTCATGTCCGCGAGCAGCTGGCCCCGTCCGATGACGATCAGGTGATCGGCGGTGAGGGCCATCTCGCTCATCAGGTGCGAGGAGACGAAGACGGTACGGCCCTCGGAGGCCAGCTGCTTCATCAGATTGCGCACCCAGAGGATGCCTTCCGGGTCGAGACCGTTCACCGGCTCGTCGAAGAGCAGTACCTGCGGGTCGCCGAGCAGGGCCGCGGCGATGCCGAGCCGCTGCCCCATACCGAGGGAGAAGCCCTTGGAGCGCCGCTTGGCGACGTCCTGGAGGCCCACGACCCCGAGCACCTCGTCGACCCTGCGGGCCGGGATGCCGGACAGCTGGGCGAGGGACAACAGATGGCTGCGCGCGCTCCGCCCGCCGTGGACCGCCTTCGCGTCGAGGAGCGCACCGACCTGACGCGGTGCGTTGGGCAGCTTCCGGAACGGGTGGCCACCGATCGTGACATGGCCGGATGTCGGCTGGTCGAGGCCGAGGATCATGCGCATCGTCGTCGACTTGCCCGAGCCGTTCGGCCCGAGGAAGCCGGTGACGGCACCGGGCCGCACCTGGAAGGAAAGGTTGTACACGGCCGTCTTGGCGCCGTAGCGCTTGGTCAGGCCGACTGCCTCGATCATTACTCCAGCCCCATCGACAGGTCAGGTCGTCGGGGCACGGTCGCACACGGCCGCAGCCCCCCGTAAGAGTTAGGAGGATATCCGGGGCCTGACGGTTCCGGCCATGGCGAACGACCTGCCCGGTGCGGGCGCCGGTCCCGTCAGGCGTCCCGCTCCTTGAGCACCAGGAAGCCGCCGAGCAGCGCGGCCGCCACCCAGAGCAGCATGATGCCGAGACCGCCCCACGGCCCGTACGGAGCCTCCTCGCTGTTCATCGCCAGCGGCACGACCTGCATGATCTTCGAGCCCGCCTGGTCCGGGAAGTAGCGGGCCACGTCCTTCGCGTACGGGACGGCGGCCAGGATCTGCGACACCAGGAAGAAGAACGGCATCAGGATGCCGAGCGAGAGCATCGAACTGCGCAGCATCGCCGCGACGCCCATGGAGAAGATCGCGATGAGCCCCATGTAGAGCCCCCCGCCGATCACCGCGCGCAGCACGTTCTCCTCGCCGATGGAGGTGGCGCGCTCGCCGAGCAGGGCCTGGCCGAGGAAGAAGCTCAGGAAGCTCGTCGCCATTCCGACCGCCAGCGCCAGCAGCCCGGCCACCACGATCTTGCTGAACAGGAAGGTGGCGCGCTGCGGGACGGCCGCGAGGGAGGTGCGGATCATGCCCGAGCTGTACTCCGTGCCGACCACGAGCACACCGAAGACGACCATCGCGAGCTGTCCCAGCACCATGCCGGAGAAGCTGACGAGCGTCGGGTCGAAGGTGGCCTGCTCCGCCGGCGGCAGCTCGTCGAACGTCGAGGCGAGCAGCGCGCAGAGCAGCGCGCCGACGACGACCGTCACGACGAAGGCGCTGACGAGCGTCCAGGTGGTGGAGGCGACCGTGCGGATCTTGGTCCACTCGGACTGCAGAACGGCGGGTACCGAGGCCATGGTCAGGCTCCCTCGTCGCGCGGGGCCCACTGCGGGCCGTGACCGGGGGCGGAGTGCGCGTGGTACTCCACGGCGCTCGCCGTCATCTGCATGAACGCCTCCTCCAGCGAGGCGCGCTGGGAGCTCAGTTCGTGGAGCACGACGTGGTGCTCGGCCGCCAGTTCGCCCACCTGCTCGGTGGTGGCGCCGTCGATCTCCAGTGTGCCGTTGCCGGCCTCGACGGGGACGAGGCCCGACTGGTGGAGCACGTCCCGTAGCCGTTCCTGCTGCGGCGAGCGCAACCGCACATAACTGCGCGAGTTCTGGTGGATGAAATCGGCCATCGATGTGTCGGCGAGCAGCCGTCCCTGGCCGATGACGATCAGGTGGTCGGCGGTGAGGGCCATTTCGCTCATCAGATGGGAGGAGACGAAGATCGTTCTTCCTTCGGCCGCAAGCTGTTTCATCAGATTGCGGATCCAGTGAATTCCCTCGGGATCCAGCCCGTTGACCGGCTCGTCGAACATCAGGATCTCCGGGTCGCCGAGCAGCGCGGAAGCGATGCCCAGTCGCTGCCCCATACCGAGGGAGAAACCCTTGGTCTTCTTCCTCGCCACCGCGGTCAGGCCGACCGTGTCGAGGACCTCTGCCACCCGGCTCGCAGGGATCCGGTTCGCCTGGGCCAGACAGAGCAGGTTGTTGTAGGCGGTTCGTCCGCCGTGCATCGCCTTGGCGTCGAGCAGGGCGCCCATGTACTTGAGCGGTTCCTGCAGCTCCCGGTAGTGCTTGCCGTCGATCCGGACCGTCCCGCTGGTGGGGTTGTCCAGATCCAGCATCATGCGCATCGTCGTCGACTTGCCTGCGCCGTTGGGCCCCAGGAAGCCGGTCACGACGCCCGGTCGCACCGTGAAGGAGAGGCGGTCGACCGCGACCTTGGAGCCGAAACGCTTGGTGAGACCCTCGAGCTCGATCATGCGTTCACGCTACGTGGGCCCATGGGGCGATGCCAGCGGATATGGCCAACGGACGGAGACTTCTCGCTGTCCGGACGGTGACGGCCGGCAGCGGCCCGGACCGCGCAGCGCCGTGCGGGCCCCGGGAGGACGCGTGCGCCCGGTGCCGTCGAAGGCACCGGGCGCACGCGGAGCGTACTGCCGTACGGCTGCGGCGTCAGCGGGTCTGCTGCGCCGGGACGCCGCGGGACACCGGCTCGTCGTCCGCCGGGGCACCCGTCGCGGCGACCGCCGCGCCGGTCAGCGTGGCCAGCATCTCGCGGACGTTGGTCAGCTGGGCGTTGATGGAGTCGCGACGGTTCGTCAGCGCCGCCAGCTCGCGCTCCGATTCGCTGCGGATACGGTCCGCCTTGGCGTTCGCGTCGGCCACGATGTCCTCGGCCTGGCGCTGCGCGGTCTCGACGGTCTGCCGGGCGCGGCGCTCCGCGTCCGTGCGCAGCTTCTCGGCCTCGAGGCGCAGCTGCTCGGCGCGGTGCTCGATCTCCGCGAGGCGCTTCTCCGCCTTCGCCTGACGCGACGCCAGGTCGCGCTCGGACTGCTCGCGGCGCTTCGCGAGGTTCGTCTCGAAGTCCGCGGCGGCCTGGGCGGCCTTGGCCCGGGTCTCCTCGAAGAGCGCGTCCGCCTCCTCGCGCTTGGACTGCGCGTCCTTCTGCGCGTCGGCACGCAGCGAGTTCGCCTCGCTCTGCGCCTTCTCGACGATCCTGACGCCCTCGTCCTCGGCCTTCTGCTTGCGATCCGCCGCGAACGCCTCGGCGTCGTTGCGTACCTGCTGGGCGGCGCCCTCGGCGAGCTCGCGGTGCTGCTCCGCCGCGCGCCGGGCCTCCTCGCGCAGGTCCTTCGCCTCCTCCTCGGCGAGGCGGAGGATCTTCTCGACACGCGCACCGAGTCCCGCGTAGGACGGCTCAGCGTCGTTGACCTGGGCCTGGGCATTCTGCGTCTCGAGATGCAGCTCCTCGATGCGCTTTTCCAGTGAGGTGATCCGTGCGAGAGCACTGTCACGATCGGCGACGAGTTTGGTAATGCGGTCGTCCACCTGACCGCGGTCGTACCCACGCCGCACGAGCTCGAAGCCGAAGGGGGAGGAAGTGTCGCTCATGGGGTTCCTGTCGAATGAGACCGGCTGAGGTGTTAGGGGGAATCCTAGGCGCCCGAGCGGCGTGTCATCGAGCTGATGCCCGTTTGATATGGAGAATGTCCAGTCTTTCGGGTGGCTAGCTCTCGGAGGACTTGCCACTCGAACGTGTAACCCCGGCTGACGCCCCCGCCTTGACCCCGCCGTCCTTGCCTGTCGGAGCCTCGAACGACTCCAGCGCCTCCAGCACGTCCTGCACCCGGGAGATCTCCGCCTGGATGTCCTCGCGCCGGCGCACGAGCACGTCCAGCTCCCGCTTGCCCTCCTCGATCATGCGCTCGGCCTCGCGCTCCGCGTCCGCCTTGACCTTCTCGGCCTCCCGGACCAGCCCGGCCTTCTTCTGCTCGGCCTCCTTGAGCAGCGCCTCCGCCTTCCTCACGGCGGCGATGCGCACCTTGCCGGCTTCCGAATTGGCCTCCGACACCAGTTCCTTGGCCTTCGCCCCCGCCTCGGCCTGCTGCTCCTCCGCGGCCTTCACCAACTGGTCGCAGCGCTCGCCCGCGGCCTTCATCTGCTCGGCGGACTCCCGGCGGGCCCGCTCGTGCAGCTCCTCGACCTCGTTCTCGACGCGCCTGCGCAGCTCCTCCGCGCGCTCCCGGATGGCGGTCGCGTCGCCGCGCGCCCCCACCAGCAGCTCGTCGGCGTCCGTACGAGCCTTTTCGACCAGGGAGTTGCCCTCGACGGTGGCCTCGGCGACCAGCCGGTCCGCCTCCTTGCGGGCCGCGCCGACCATGGTGTCCGCCTGCGACTCCGCATCGGTCGTGGCACGCAGCGCCTCCTCCTGCGCCTTGGCCATCAACTGGTCGACCTGCTCCGCCGCGTCCGCGCGGCGCTTGGCCGCGTCCTTCCTGGCGGCGTCGAGCGTGCGGTCGGCCTCCTCGCGGGCCTCCGAGCGCATCTGCTCGGCGGCGCGCTCGGCCTCCTCGCGGACCCGCTCCGCCTCGGCCCTGACGCGGTCCGCCCGCTGCTGGGCGGTGCTCACGGTGTCGGCCGCCTCGGCGCGCAGCCGTTCCGCCTCGGAGCCCGCCTCGGCGATGAGCTGGTCGGCCTGCTCGGCAGCGTCGGCACGGCGCTTGTCCGCGGACTTCCTGGCCTCGTCCAGGACCTGTTCGCCGTCCGCCCGGGCGGACGCGCGCAGCTCCTCGGCCTCGCGCGCGCCTTCCTCCTTGACCTGCTCGGCCTCGGCCCGCAGCCGGGCCGCGTCCTGCTCGGCGAGCGACAGCAGCTCGGACGCCTCGGTCGTGACGCGGTCGGACTCGCTCGTGGCCTCGGCCACGAGCCGGTCGGCCTGGGCCGCGGCCTCGGAACGCATCCGGTTGGCGTCCTCACGGGCCTCGGCCCGGGCCCGTGCCGCGTCCTGCTCGGCGGAGGCCAGCGCGTCGGCCGCCTCGGTGCGCATCCGCTGGGCGTACTCCGAGGTCTCGGTGCGCAGCCGGTCCGACTCGGTGATCGCCTCGTTCATGGTCCGCTCGGCGAGCGACTTGGCGGCCTCCGCCTCCTCGTCGGCGCGCGCCCGGACGCGGTTGGCGTCCTCGGTGGCCCGCTCCCGCTCGGCGTAGGCGTCGGCGCGGACGCGGTCCGCCTCCTCCTGTGCCTCCGTCCTCGTGCGCTCCGCCGCGTGCTCGGCGGCGTTGCGCAGCCCGGAGATCTCCTGTTCGGCCTGCTCCTGCAGACCGGACACCGAGTCCCGCACCTGCTGGGCGGTCTGCTCGGCGGCCGACACCATGTCGGTGGCGCGCCGGTCCGCCTCCTCCACCAGCCGCTGGGCCTCGGTCTGGGCGTCCTCGACCCGCTTGCGGGCGGCGGCGAGCAGCTCCTCGCTCTGCTCGCGGGCCAGTTCCCGCTCCTGGTCGGCCTCGCCACGGGCCGCGCCGAGGATCTCCTCCGCCTCGCGGCGACGCCGGTTGGCCTCCTCCTGGGCGGCGGCGAGCGCCTCGGACGCCTCCTGACCGACCCGCTCGGCGGCCGCTGCGGCCTCGCCGCGGACCCGGTCGGCGGTCTCCTGCGCCTCGGACTTCAGCCGCTCGGCCTCCGTGGCGGCCTCGGTGCGCAGCCGCACGGCGACGGCCTCGCCCTCGGCCCGGGAGGCCGACGCGTCGGAGGCGGCCTCCGTGCGCAGCCGCTCGGCCTCCCGCTCGGCCTGCTCCAGGAGCGTACGGCTGCGATCGGCCGTTTCCGTGCGCAGCCGCTCGGCCTCCGCCTCGGCCTCGCGGCGGATCCGCTCGGCCTCCGCGCGTGCCTCGGCCAGCGCCTCCTCGGCCGACGCGAGACGCGCCTCCGCCTCCGAGTGCAGCCGGCTCAGCTCGTCCGCGGCCTCGGCCTGGCGGGCGGCGACGCCGCGCTCGGTCTCCTCGCGCAGCTCGGCGGCGGCGCGCTCGGCCGCTGCCTTCGTCTCCTCGGCCTGTTCCTCGGCCTCGGTACGCAGCCGGTCCGCCTCGGTACGGGTGCGCTCCAGCGTCTCCTCGGCCTGGCGGCGCAGGGTCGTGGCCCGCTCGATGGCCTCGGTGCGGACGCGCTCGCTGTCCGTGGTGGCCTTGGACCGCACGTCGTCGGCATCGGCCTTCGCCTTCGTCAGCAGGTCCTCGGCGGTCTTCGCCGCCTCCTCGATCTGCTGGACGGCCTCACGGCGCGCCTCGCTGCGGATCCGCTCGCCCTCGGCGACGGCCTCGGAACGCAGCTGCTCGGCCTCACCGCGCAGCCGCCGGGCCTCCTCCTGCAGTTCGACCGTCTTGGCGCGGTACTCCTTGGTGTCGTCCTTCGCCGCGCCCTTGAGCTCCTCGGCCGTGTCATGGGCCTCGGCGCGCAGCCGGTCCGCCTCCGCCTCGGCCTTGCGGCGGATCCGCTCGGCCTCCTCGACGGCCTTGCGGGTGGTGTCCTTGGCGTCCTCGGACGCCTTGTTCAGGACCTCCTCGGCGGTTCGCGCCGCCTTCGCGAGCTGGGCGGCGGAGTCCTCGGCGGCGACCGTACGGGCCTTGTCCGACGCCTCCGCGACCAGCTTCTCCGCCTCGGCCTTGGCGTCCGCCAGCGCCTGCTCGGCCTCGCTCCTGAGGTTCTCGGCCTCCTTGGTGGCCTCGCCGACGAGCCGGGCGATCTCCGACTTGGCGGTCCTGGCCCGCTGCTCGTTCGCCGACTCGGCGCTCGCGAGCAGCTTGGCCGCGGTCTCCTTGGCCTCGGCGACGGCCTTCTCGGCCTCCGCACGCGCCTCGCGGAGCCGGTCCTCGGCCTCCTGCATCCGCTGCTCGGCGCCCCGGCTGAGCTCCGCGGCCTGCTGGCGGGCCTGGTCGGACTCGGCGGTCGTCGCCGAGCGCAGCTGCTCGGCGTGGCTGGTGGCCTCCTGGGCCTGGCTGGAGGCGGCGTTCAGCAGGCGCTCGGCGTCCTTGCGGGCGCGCAGGAGGACGGCTTCCGCCTCGGCGCGGGCGGACTCCGCCTCGGAGCTGAGCCGCTGCCGGGTCTCCTCGGCGACCCGCGCGGCCTCGGCGCGGGCGGCGGCGAGGCCCTGCTCGGCCTCGGCGCGCGACTCGTCCAGGAGCCGACGGGCCTGGGACTCGCTGCGGGCGCGGAGCTGTTCGGCCCAGGCCACGTTCTCGTTGACGTGCGCCTCGACGGTCTGCCGGCGCTCCGCCAGTTCCTGGTCGAGGCGCTGGCGGCGCTGGTTCGCCTCCGCGTGCAACTCGGCCTGCAGGCGGGCCTGGTGCTCGGCGTGCTCCTGGAGGATGCGCTGTGTCTGGGCCCGGACCTCGCGCAGCTCCCGCTCGGCGTCCGAACGCAGCTGGTCGGCCTGGATCTGGGCGTTCCGGAGCAGCTGCTCGGCCTGGTAGCCGATGTCGGCGCTGTCGTACGCGGGACGGGACGCGATGGTGCGACGCGCCTCGTGGAGCTTGGCGCGCAACACCTCGACCTGGTATCCGAGGTCCTCGGCGTGCTGGACGGCCTTCTCCCGCTCGGTCTTCAGCCGGTCCATCTCGGCTTCGAACCGCGAGAGGTGGTCGTCGTCAGCTCGGTGGCTCTCCTGGCGTTCGTAGCCCCGCACTGCGCGGTCCCATCCGTCCCCTGGTCGCAACTCTCTACAGACGAGCACCGTTCGCCTGAACGGCCCCCCGGGGAAATGGTGTCAGATCAGTCACGAGGACGCGGCGCGGCCCCGGCCCGGCCCCGGCCCGGAGCGGCCCACTCTACCGGGCCGGGAATCCCGGCGGTCAGTGCTCCGCTGAGGTGGGGTCGGCGGAAGTGACCAGTTCGGTGAGGACGCCGTGGCAGTCCTTGGGGTGCAGGAACGTGATCCGGGAGCCCATCGAACCGATGCGCGGCTCGTCGTAGAGCACCCGTACGCCCTTGTTCCGGATGTCGCCGGCGGCACCGTCCACGTCCGCCGTGCCGAAGGCGATGTGGTGGACCCCCTCGCCGTTCTTGGCCAGCCACTTCCCGACCGCGGAGTCCTCGCGGGTGGGCTCCAGGAGCTGGAGGTAGGAGGCGCCGCCGTCCGAGGTCTCATTGATCTTGAGCATGGCCTCCCGCACGCCCTGCTCCTCGTTGACCTCCGTGTGGAAGACCTCGAAGCCGTACGTGGCCCGGTAGAACTCGACGGTCTTGTCGAGGTCGAGACAGGCGATCCCGATGTGGTCGATTCGCGTCAGCATGGTTCCAGTGCAGCGCTCCCGGCGGTGGTTACGCAACGTGCGCGCGATCACACCGGCTGCCCGGTGACCCGAGCGCATACCGCTCAGTACAGTTCGAGTAAACCCTCGTTCACTCCTCAGCCGCCGCGCTGGAAGGGGATCCCCTCTCATGACTGGAACGAACAGCACCACATCCGTCATCGTCGCCGGGGCGCGTACACCCATGGGACGGCTGCTCGGCTCGCTGAAGTCCTTCTCCGGTGCCGATCTGGGCGGCTTCGCCATCAAGGCCGCGCTGGACCGGGCCGGTATCGGCGGTGACCAGGTGCAGTACGTGATCATGGGCCAGGTGCTGCAGGCCGGCGCCGGGCAGATCCCGGCCCGTCAGGCGGCCGTCAAGGCCGGCATCCCCATGAACGTCCCGGCCCTCACGATCAACAAGGTGTGCCTGTCCGGCCTGGATGCGATCGCCCTCGCCGACCAGCTGATCCGTGCGGGTGAATTCGACGTCGTCGTCGCCGGCGGCCAGGAGTCCATGACCAACGCACCGCACCTGCTCCCGAAGTCCCGCGAGGGCTTCAAGTACGGCGCGATCGAGATGCTCGACGCGATGGCGCACGACGGCCTCACCGACGCGTTCGAGGACATCGCCATGGGCGAGTCCACCGAGAAGCACAACACCCGCCTCGGCATCGCCCGCCCCGAGCAGGACGAGATCGCCGCGCTGTCCCACCAGCGTGCCGCGGCCGCGCAGAAGAACGGCCTGTTCGAGGCCGAGATCACGCCCGTCGAGATCCCGCAGCGCAAGGGCGAGCCGGTCGTCTTCAGCAAGGACGAGGGCATCCGCGCCGAGACCACCGTCGAGTCGCTCGGCAAGCTGCGCCCCGCGTTCGCCAAGGACGGCACGATCACGGCCGGCACCTCCTCGCAGATCTCCGACGGCGCCGCCGCCGTGGTCGTGATGAGCAAGGCCAAGGCCGAGGAGCTCGGCCTGGACTGGATCGCCGAGATCGGTGCCCACGGAAACGTCGCGGGCCCGGACAACTCGCTGCAGTCCCAGCCGTCCAACGCCATCGCGCACGCCCTCAAGAAGGACGGCCTGGAGGTCTCGGACCTCGACCTCATCGAGATCAACGAGGCGTTCGCCGCCGTGTCCGTGCAGTCGATGAAGGACCTTGGGGTATCCCCGGAAAAGGTGAACGTCAACGGCGGCGCGATCGCCCTCGGCCACCCGATCGGCATGTCCGGCGCGCGCATCGTGCTGCACCTGGCGCTGGAGCTGAAGCGGCGCGGCGGCGGGACCGGCGCGGCGGCGCTGTGCGGCGGCGGCGGTCAGGGCGACGCGCTGATCGTCCGCGTACCGGCGAAGTAAGTCCTGCAGAGATCGGAGCACGCACGATGGTGGACGTCCCCCAGCTGGTCGCCCAGGCGAGGGAGGGCAGGCCGCGGGCCGTGGCCCGGCTGATCTCACTCGTCGAGGGGGCGTCCCCGCAGCTCCGCGAGGTCATGGCGGAGCTCGCGCCGCTGACCGGCGGCGCGTACGTGGTGGGCCTGACCGGTTCGCCTGGGGTCGGCAAGTCCACGTCCACCTCGGCGCTGGTGACGGCGTACCGGAAGGCCGGCAAGCGCGTGGGCGTGCTCGCCGTCGACCCGTCGTCCCCGTTCAGCGGCGGTGCGCTGCTCGGGGACCGGGTGCGGATGTCCGACCACGCCTCCGATCCGGGGGTCTACATCCGCTCGATGGCCACCCGCGGCCATCTCGGCGGACTCGCCTGGGCCGCGCCGCAGGCGATCCGCGTCCTCGACGCGGCCGGCTGCGACGTGGTGCTCGTGGAGACGGTCGGCGTCGGCCAGTCGGAGGTGGAGATCGCCTCCCAGGCCGACACGTCCGTGGTGCTGCTGGCGCCCGGCATGGGCGACGGCATCCAGGCCGCGAAGGCGGGGATCCTGGAGATCGGCGACGTGTACGTGGTCAACAAGGCGGACCGCGACGGCGCCGACGCCACCGCCCGCGAGCTGAACCACATGCTGGGGCTGGGCGAGTCCCGGGGGCCGGGCGACTGGCGTCCGCCCATCGTGAAGACGGTCGCCGCGCGGGCGCAGGGCGTCGACGAGGTCGTCGAGGCCCTGGAGAAGCACCGCGCCTGGATGGAGGAGCACGGAGTCCTCGCCGAGCGCCGCGCCCGCCGCGCCGCGCACGAGGTGGAAACCATCGCGGTCACGGCCCTCCGCGAACGCATCGGCGACCTCCGCGGTGATCGCCGCCTGGGCGCGCTCGCGGAGCGCATCGTCGCGGGCGAACTGGACCCGTACGCGGCGGCTGACGAACTGGTCGCGGGCCTGACGGGCGACTGACCGGCGCGTGTCCGGCCACGTGGCCGGACGGCGGCCTCCCCGGCCCGCGGAGCGGGTTCCGGGGCTCCGCCCGGGCGGCCGTTCGCCGGTGCATCGCCGCCCGCGTCCATGACGGCGACTCGAACGTCGTCGAGGTGTACGGCGGCCGGCGGCGGCGCTCTGTTCGTGCTCCGCCTGCCCCTGGCGTCCTGAGCCCTGAGTTCCGCACGACCCGCGGCCGGTGGGACCGGCGCCCGGCCGGGGCGCACCGGAAGGGGCCGCGCGGGTCCGAGCCCCGCACGCCCGTCCCGCACACCCGCACCGCGCCGGCCCCCGTGCCCATTCCCCCAAGGCACGTGGTGAGGCGGCGCGGCGCGCTGCGCGTGCGGACGTCCCGACCACAGGGCCGGAGCCCGCGTCAGCGGCTCGTGCGGGTCCGGTCAGACCCTGCCGCGGCGGCCCCGCAGGTGCTCCGCCACCGGCTTGAGGGACTCGTGGAGGTCGGCGAGCGCCTCCGGGGACAGCAGGTCGATGAAGTGCTGGCGCACGGACTCGACGTGGTGCGGCGCGACCTTCTGCATGGTCTCCATGCCTTGGTCGGTGAGCACTGCGTACAACCCGCGGCGGTCGGACTCGCAGTTCTCCCGGCGCACCAGGCCCGCGTTCTCCATGCGGGTGATCTGGTGGGACAGTCGGCTCTTGGACTGCAGCGTGGCCGCCGCCAGGTCGCTCATCCTCATGCGCCGCTCGGGGGACTCCGAGAGGTTGACGAGGATCTCGTAGTCGTTGTTGGTCAGGCCGAACGGTTGCAGATCCTTTTCCATCTGGTATGTCAACAGTCTGTTGACATCCAGGTAGGTGCGCCAGGCGCACTGCTCCGTATCGCTCAGCCAGCGCGTGGCCGTCTCGGTCTCCATATATGGATACTACCCTAAGAAGTTGAAATCCGGACGAAGGCGGGGACGGTCACATCCGACACCCCGAGTCCCCCGTGAAGGGCGCAGACGTTCGACGTCACACTCCGCAGCCTACCGCTCACAAGCCGAAGCGGCGCTGGAGGTCCCCCAGCTGACCGGGGAGGCGCGGGGTGGAGCCGTGTTGACCGGCGCCGTGGCCGCCGCCCGGCACCCCGTCCGCATGCGGCACCGCGCCGGTCGCCTGTTCGGGCACGAGCGCCTCGGTCGACTGCAGCAGCACCGTGCCCGCGCCGACGAACTCGAACTGGTGCTCCTCGCCCGAGGCTCCGCCGATCCCGGACAGCTGGCGCAGACCGCCCATCACCCCGCTCATGTACCCGTGGTCGTAGTGGTGGCACGGCGAAGGGCAGTCCGCCCAGCCCACCAGCGCCTGCGGGTCCACCCGGATCGGGGGCTCCATGAAGACCACGGGGCCGTTCGACGCCGCGACGAACTTCCCCGTGCCGATCAGCGTGAGGAATCCGGGAACGATCGACTGCTTCAGGGCCAGCGAGGGCTGGTACGCCAGCAGGTTCCCGGCCCGGATCGTCAGATTGCCCTCGTCCAGATCGAAGGAGTTGACGTCGAAGGCCCGGTCCGCGAGCAGCATCTTGCCGCTGCCCTCGGCCACCACCCAGTCGCTCGCGTGCAGCGGCGAGTGGAAGCTGGTGCGCATCAGCCGGTCCAGCCGGCCGTGGCCGATCCCGTTGAAGTCGATCCGCCCGTAGTAGGCGATCATCTTCCCCTTCTGCAGGAACCACTGGGAGCCCTTGAGCTCCACGCAGAAGGTGTACGGATTGACGTTGTCGTCGCTCGGCAGCGTCATCGGATCATGAATCACCGGCGTGCTCACAGCTTCTCCTCCGACGCCTGGACGTACACCGCACCACTGCCGCTCAGCTCGAGCTGGAACGCCTCGCCCGAGCCGCGCCCCACCATGTCGCGCCAGCCCAGCGCGGTGGAGAGCTTGTTCCGTACGTCGCCGTGGTGCGCGACGTACGCCTGGGGGTCCACATGGACCGGCCGGCCCGGTGTGATCGGCAGTTCGATCACCCCGCCGTGCGCCATGACGGCAACGGCGCCGTGACCCTTCAGGGTGGTGGTGAACAGGCCCTGACCGGTGACCTGGCCGCGCACCATCCCCATGACCCCGCCCTGCGAGCCCATGAACATCGTGCCCTGCTGCAGAGTGCCGTCGAAGGCGAGCAGCCGGTCGGCCTCGACGTACAGGGTGTCGCCGGTGAGGCCGATGACCTGGATGTGGTGGCCGCCGTGGCCGAACATGACCGTGCCCGAGCCCTCGACCGTCATCAGCGGCGTCGCCTCGTCGGCGACCCGCCGGCCGATCATCGACATCAGGCCGCCCTGGCCGCCGGCGATGTTCGGGGTGAAGGAGACGTCGCCCTTGTAGGCGAGCATCGCGCCCCGCTGGCTGTACATCTTCTGGCCGGGGACCACCGTCGCCTCGACCATCTTCGAATTGATCTCGCGGAACGGCATCAGACGTCCCCTCCGATGGTGTTCCGCTCGCTCGGCTGCACGTACACGAGCCCGTCGCCCTCGAACCGGATCTGGAAGGCCTCGCCGCCGCCCTCGCCCATGAGCGTGCGGAAGGTGACCCCGGACTGGAACTGCTGCTGAAGGCTGCCCTGGTGCGCGATGTAGGCGCCCGGGTCCACGGAGAGCGGGTACTGGGGCGTCACGCGCAGCACCACGGCCGGGCCGTCCGACATGATCGCGGCCTGGCCCGTGCCCTCGACGGTCGTCGTGAACAGTCCGTTGCCGGTCGCGCCGCCGCGCAGTCCGGTGAAGCTGGTGCCGGTGCGCAGCCCGCCGTCCGTGCAGAGGAGATTGCTCGACTCGACGTACAGCTTGTCGCCGTGCAGGGAGACGAGATTGATCTCGGAGGCGCGATCGGCGAAATAGCAGGTGCCCTGGCCCTTCACCTCCATCATGGTCATCTGCTCGCCGGTGAGGCGGCGGGTCACCATGCCGCGGATGCCCTCACCGCCGCCGGACAGTTTCCTGAAGTCCATGTGGCCGTCGTACGCGACCATGGACCCGTTCTTCGCCTTGACGGAGTCCCCGGTCATGTCGACGGCGAGCACTTTGCTGCCTTGAAGTCGGAACATTGCCACGGGGTGAAGGTACTGGGCGGGCCGCGTGTTCGGACAGGCCCCCGGGAATGAACACGACCCTGACTCGACCCCGAGGCCACCCGGGTAAAGGGCGGGAAAAACGCGGTGTCAGAATGGCTAAGCTTGTGCGTCCGTTCACAAGACCATCGCCCCCTCCCCCCGAAGGTGCCCGCCGTGGACATCAAGACCGCCTCCGCCCTCCACCGCCTCCGGCTCGTCTCCGGTCCCGAGGCCGTGTCCTTCCTCCTCCTGCTCGTCTGCTCGGTGCTCAAGCGCACGACGGAGTTCAACGCGGTCCCGGTCATGGGTGCGATCCACGGCGTCCTCTTCATCCTGTACGTGCTCTTCTGGCTGGACGCCTGGAACCGCACCAAGTGGGACGTCAGGACGGCCGCGGTCTACTTCGTCCTGTCGGTGGTGCCGTTCGGCGGCTTCTTCGCCGACCGCAAGCTCAAGCGCGCCGCCGCTGACGCGGTCATCGCCTCCCGCGCCCGCCGCGAGGGCAAGGTGAACGCGTGATCGTCGCCTTCTCCGTCACCCCGCTCGGCGTGGGCGAGGACGTCGGCGAGTACGTCGCCGACGCGGTCCGCGTCGTCCGCGAGTCCGGACTGCCGAACCGCACGGACGCGATGTTCACCTCGGTCGAAGGCGAGTGGGACGAGGTGATGGACGTCGTCAGGCGCGCCGTCGCCGCGGTCGAGGCGCGCGCCCCGCGCGTCTCCCTCGTCCTCAAGGCCGACGTCAGGCCGGGCGTCACGGACGGTCTGACGAGCAAGGTCGAGACCGTGGAACGCCACCTGTCCGCCTGATCGGCACCGTCCCGCGATCTCGGACGCGGTCCCCGGCTGAACGGCCTGAACCGCGTCACCCCCGGTGCCCGGTGCCGTGCGCCATCTGTCGTGCCGCCGTCCGCCGTGTGGCGTGCGGCGCCGGCTGCGGCGGATCGCGCGGCGGGAGGCGGCCGTGCCGCGGGCGGGGGACGACCGAAGGGCGAGACAGGGCTGACCAGCATGTGACCAGTGGGTAAGGTCGATGCCGTGCCGAAGCCGCTCAGCCTTCCCTTCGACCCCATCGCCCGAGCCGACGAGCTCTGGCAGCAGCGCTGGGGCCCCGTGCCCTCGATGGCCGCGATCACCTCGATCATGCGGGCCCACCAGATCCTGCTCGCCGAGGTCGACGCCGTGGTCAAGCCGTACGGGCTGACCTTCGCCCGGTACGAGGCGCTGGTGCTGCTCACCTTCTCCAAGGCCGGGGAGTTGCCGATGTCCAAGATCGGTGAGCGGCTGATGGTCCACCCGACCTCCGTCACGAACACCGTGGACCGTCTGGTGAGGTCCGGTCTGGTCGCCAAGCGGCCCAACCCCAACGACGGCCGCGGCACGCTCGCCTCCATCACGGACAAGGGCCGCGAGGTCGTCGAGGCGGCCACCCGGGACCTCATGGAGATGGACTTCGGGCTCGGTGCCTACGACACCGAGGAGTGCGCGGAGATCTTCGCGCTGCTGCGGCCGCTGAGGGTCGCGGCGCACGACTTCGAAGAAGGCTGACCGGCCTCGGCGGACGTGTGCAGCGCCGCTTCGGCGGAGGGCCGACCCACCGGAAGATCGCCCAAAGCGGACCGTTACCCTCATCGCCATGAAGAAGAGCGTCCTGACCCGTTACCGGGTGATGGCCTACGTCACCGCCGTCATGCTGCTCGTGCTGTGCACCTGCATGGTGTTCAAGTACGGGTTCGGCACGGGTGAGGACATCACCTTCGCCGTCTCCCAGGCGCACGGCGTCCTCTACATCATCTACCTGGTCTTCGCCTTCGACCTCGGCTCCAAGGCCAAGTGGCCGTTCGGCAGGCTGCTGTGGGTGCTGCTCTCCGGGACGATCCCCTTCGTCGCCTTCTTCGTCGAGCGCAACGTCACACGTTCGGTAGCGCCGCTGGTCAGCGAGTCGGAGCCGGCGGCCGTCAAGGCGTAGTCACTCCGCCGTACGCATGCGTACGGCGGTCTGCCATCGACATTTACTAGGACGTCCTAGTAAATTCGTGGGTATGGACGCTGACGCCATCGAGGAGGGCCGCCGCCGCTGGCAGGCCCGCTACGACTCCGCGAAGAAGCGGAACGCCGACTTCACCACGCTCTCCGGTGATCCGGTCGAGCCGGTCTACGGGCCCCGGCCCGGCGACACCTACGACGGCTTCGAGCGGATCGGATGGCCGGGCGAGTACCCGTTCACGCGCGGTCTGTACCCGACGGGCTACCGCGGCCGCACCTGGACCATCCGCCAGTTCGCCGGCTTCGGCAACGCCGAGCAGACCAACGAGCGGTACAAGATGATCCTGGCCGCCGGCGGCGGCGGGCTCAGCGTCGCCTTCGACATGCCGACGCTGATGGGGCGCGACTCCGACGACCCGCGGTCCCTCGGCGAGGTCGGCCACTGCGGTGTCGCCATCGACTCCGCCGCCGACATGGACGTCCTCTTCAAGGACATCCCGCTCGGCGACGTCACCACCTCGATGACGATCAGCGGTCCCGCCGTCCCCGCCTTCTGCATGTACCTCGTCGCCGCCGAGCGGCAGGGTGTCGACCCGGGCGTCCTGAACGGCACGCTCCAGACCGACATCTTCAAGGAGTACATCGCCCAGAAGGAATGGCTGTTCGAGCCGGAGCCCCATCTGCGCCTCATCGGCGACCTGATGGAGTACTGCGCCCGCGACATCCCGGCGTACAAGCCGCTCTCCGTCTCCGGCTACCACATCCGCGAGGCGGGGGCGACGGCAGCGCAGGAGCTGGCGTACACGCTCGCCGACGGCTTCGGGTACGTGGAACTCGGCCTCAGCCGGGGCCTGGACGTGGACGTCTTCGCGCCCGGACTGTCCTTCTTCTTCGACGCGCACCTGGACTTCTTCGAGGAGATCGCCAAGTTCCGAGCGGCCCGCCGCATCTGGGCGCGCTGGATGAAGGAGGTCTACGGGACGAAGACCGACAAGGCGCAGTGGCTGCGGTTCCACACCCAGACGGCCGGTGTCTCGCTGACCGCCCAGCAGCCGTACAACAACGTCGTGCGCACGGCCGTCGAGGCCCTCGCGGCCGTCCTCGGCGGCACGAACTCGCTGCACACCAACGCACTGGACGAGACGCTGGCACTGCCGTCGGAGCAGGCCGCCGAGATCGCCCTGCGTACGCAGCAGGTGCTGATGGAGGAGACGGGCGTCGCCAACGTGGCCGACCCGCTGGGCGGCGCCTGGTACGTGGAGCAGCTCACCGACCGCATCGAGGCGGACGCCGAGAAGATCTTCGACCAGATCAAGGAACGCGGACTGCGCGCCCACCCGGACGGGAAGCACCCCATCGGGCCCATCACCTCCGGCATCCTGCGCGGGATCGAGGACGGCTGGTTCACCGGCGAGATCGCCGAGTCGGCCTTCCGCTACCAGCAGTCGCTGGAGAAGGGCGACAAGCGGGTCGTCGGCGTCAACGTCCACCACGGCTCCGTCACCGGCGACCTGGAGATCCTCCGCGTCAGCCACGAGGTCGAGTGGGAGCAGGTCCGCATCCTGGGCGATCGCAAGGCCCGCCGCGACGACGCCCGGGTCAAGGCGTCGCTGGAGAGGATGCTGGCCGCCGCCCGCGACGGCTCGAACATGATCGAGCCGATGCTCGACGCAGTCCGTGCCGAGGCCACGCTCGGCGAGATCTGCAACGCACTGCGGGACGAGTGGGGCACGTACACCGAGCCCGCCGGCTTCTGAGCCGGGGCCGCGCGACCGGTGGGGGGCCGGTCGTCAGGCCGCCGCAGCGGCCCGACGGCCGGTCCTTCACACCTGCGCCGTGGCGAACGTGAGACGGAACAGCGCACCGCCGCCCGGCGCGTTCCCCGCCGTCAGCTCCGCACCGTGCGCCCGGGCGATCTGACGCGCCATCGCCAGGCCCAGACCGGAACCCGGCAGCGCCCGTGCCGACTCCGAACGGTAGAAGCGGTCGAACACATGGGGCAGGTCCTCGTGCGGGACACCCGGGCCGTGGTCCCGCACGGTCAGGTCCGCGGTGGTGAGGGCCACCTCCACCGCCGCGCCGCCGGGGCTGAACTTGGCCGCGTTGTCGAGCAGGTTCGTCAGCAGCCGGGCCAGCCGCTCCGGCACCCCCGGCAGGGTGAGGTCCCGCGCCGCGTCCTCCACCCACAGCGTGAACGGCGTACCCGGCCAGTGGGCGCGGGCGGCGTCCACCACGTGCTCGGTCAGCGGCCGCAGCGCCACCGCCTCCAGGAGCGGATCCGGCTCCTCGTCCCTGGCCAGCTCGATCAGGTCGTTCACCAGACCCGTCACCTCGCGCAGCTGACGGGCGAGCGCTCCCGAGGCCCGGTCGCGCTGCGCACCGGTGAGCCGGTCCGCCCGGGCGAGCAGTTCCGCGTTGGTCCGCAGCGCCGTCAGCGGGGTGCGCAGCTCGTGGGACGCGTCCGCCACGAGCCGGCGCTGCGCGGTGACCGACTGCTCCAGCTCTCCCAGCATGGTGTTGAACGTGGCCGCGAGCCGCGTCACCTCGTCCTCACGCCCCGGCGGCCCGGGCGGCAGCTCGATGCGGTGCCGCGGATCGCGGGTCGCGGCGATGCGCTCCGCGGTCGCGGTGAGCCGGGACACCGGTGCCAGCCCCGTGCGCGAAACCGCGTATCCGAGGGCGCCGGCCAGCAGCACCCCGGTGCCGCCGACCAGCGACAGCAGCCAGGCCGCCTGCCGCACTCCCTGCTGCACGGTGTCCGAGCGCAGCGCGACCTGGAGCGCCCTGCCCTCGCCGAAGTCCGTCGTGAGCATGCGCGCAGCGTTCCCCGCGACGGTGGTGTTGCTGAAGTACGGCGCCCGCTCACCGGCCGCGACCTCGCGCACGGGAGCGGACACCGCCAGCGGACGCGGCTTGCGGGAATCGGCTGAGGGGTCGGCGGGAACGACCTGTGCACAGGCCGGAGCCGACAGGAACCGGCACTCCGCGGCCAGCACGTCCGGTGCCGCCCCCCGGTGCTGCCGGACGACCTGGGTCGCCGACTGCGTCAGGTTCAGGTCGAGCTGGCGGTACATCGCGTAGCGCAGTACGACGAAGGCGGCACCGCACACGCCCACCGCCACCACGGCGACGGCCGCGGACGCGGCGAGCGCCAGCCGGGTGCGCACCGGCCTGCGGCGGCGCCAGCGAGCGCCCAGCCTGCGGACGCCGCTCACCCGAGGTCCAGCCGGTAGCCCACGCCGTGGACCGTGTGCACCAGCCGCGGCTCGCCGCCCGCCTCCAGCTTGCGCCGCAGATAGCCCACGTACACCGCGAGCGAGTTGGATCCCGGTCCGAAGTCACGGCCCCAGACCCGTTCGTGGATCACCTCCCGGGTCAGCACCTGCCGGGGATGTCGCAGCAGCAGCTCCAGCAGCGCGCACTCGGTGCGGCTGAACTCCAGGGGACGGCCCGCTCGGTCGCCGGTGCGTGCCGCCGGGTCCACGATCAGGTCGGCGAAGCGCAGTTCGGCGGGGCCGTCGGGGACGTCGGGAGCCGTTCGGCGGAGCAGGGCCCGCACCCGTGCGGTCAGCTCGTCCAGCGCGAACGGCTTGACGAGGTAGTCGTCTGCGCCCGCGTCCAGGCCGTCCACACGGTCGCTCACCGCGTCCAGCGCGGTCAGCACGATCACCGGCGTACGGTCCTCCAGCGCACGCAGCCGCCGGCACACGGCGAGCCCGTCCAGGACCGGCATCCGTACGTCGAGCACCAGTGCGTCGGGCGACCACGCGGCCGTCTCCGAGAGGGCGGCCAGTCCGTCGGCCGCCTCCCGTACCTCGTAGCCCTCGACGCTCAGTCCGTCCGCCACCGCCGCCCGTACCTCCGGATCGTCGTCGACGACCAGGATCCTCGCTGCACCCATGCCCTCAAGACTGCCAAACCGGACTCTTAGAACCCTCTTAGGGCGTTCGGCGAGCGTGCGGCCATGCACACACCACCCTTCACGCCCCGCTCCCCGGGGCCGCCGGCGGACCGCGCGTGGACCGCCGCGGAGCCGCCGTCCGTCGTGATCGGCGCCGGCGGCACCGGCGGGCACATCTATCCGGGACTCGCGCTCGCCGAGGCGCTGCGCCGGGTCGTGCCCGATGCGGTGATCTCGTTCGTGGGCACGACCCGCGGCCTGGAGACCGAGCTGATACCGGCCGCGGGCCACCGGCTGCACACCGTCGACATGATCCCGTTCGACCCCTCGCTGGGGGCCAGGCGGTATCTGCTCCCCGCCGCCCTGCTGAAGTCCGGAGCCCAGTGCCGGGCGATCCTCAGGGAACAGCGCGCGCACATCGCCGTCGGCATGGGCGGCTACCCCAGCGCCCCCGTCATCGTCGGCGCCAGGATGGCGGGGCTTCCCAGCCTCATCCACGAGTCCAACGCCGTGCCCGGCCGGGCCAACCGCTTCGCGGCCCGGCTCACCGGCCATCTCGCGGTCGCCTTCGACCGCAGCCGCGTCCATCTGGCGGGCGGCCAGGACGCGCTGACCACGGGGATGCCGATAGCCGCCGCGCTCGCCGGGCTGGACCGCCCCGCGTTGCGCGCCCGGGCCCGTGAGGAGTTCGGCGTACCGGACGGAGCACGGCTGCTCCTCGTGAACGGCGGCAGCCTCGGCGCGGCCCGGCTCACCGAGGCCGCGGTCGGGCTGGCTCACCGGCTGCGCGACCGCCCCGGAGTCCATCTGCTGATCAAGACCGGGCCGGCAGCGCTGGAGGAGACCCGGCGCCGCCTCGGCGCCTCGCCCGTCGCGCGGGCCGTCCCGTACCTCGACCGGATGGACCTCGCCTACGCGGCGGCCGATCTCGTCGTCTCCCGGGCCGGTGCCGCGACCGTCGCCGAGTTGGCTACCACCCGGGTGCCGGCCGTGCTCGTGCCCTATCCGCACGCACCCGGCGACCACCAGACGCACAACGCCCGGGTCCTCACCGATGCCGGGGCGGCACTGCTCCTCCCCGACGCGGAGACCACCGCCGAACGACTCGACGTGCTCACCGCGCCGCTGCTCGCCGATCCGGCGCGGCTGGCCGCGATGGGCGCGGCGGCCGATCCCGGACCGCATGCCCGTGCCGCGGACCTGCTGGCCGCGCGCGTCCTCGAACTCGCCTCGCCCACCAAGGAGTACGCAGCATGACCACCACCTCGCACGACGGCCTCACCACGGACTGGGGCGGCCGCACCGTCCTCGTCACCGGGGCCGAGGGATTCATCGGCTCCACGCTCGTCGACCTGCTCGTGGAACGCGGGGCCCGGGTGCGGGCGTTCGCCCACTACAAGCCCTACGCGGAGAAGGGGCATCTCGCCCAGCGTGCGGCGGAGGTCGAACTGATCGCGGGTGACGTACGGGACGCCGGCCGGGTCATGGACGCGGTCGGCGGCTGCGACACCGTGTTCCATCTGGCCGCGCTCATCGGCATCCCGTACAGCTACGACTCGCCCGGCGCCTACGTCCAGGTGAACGTCAACGGCACCGAGAACATCGCGGAGGCGTGCCGCAGGCACGGAGTCCGCCGGCTCGTCCACACCTCGACCAGCGAGGTCTACGGCACGGCCCTGACCGCCCCGATCGCGGAGAGCCACCCGCTGCAGCCGCAGTCCCCGTACTCGGCGTCGAAGATCGGCGCGGACATGATGGCCCTCTCGCACTGGCACGCCTTCGAGCTGCCGGTGACGGTGGTCCGGCCCTTCAACACCTACGGACCCCGGCAGTCGGCGCGCGCCGTCATCCCGACGATCCTGGCCCAACTGCACGCGGGGGCGGAGGAGATCAGGCTCGGGTCGCTCAGCCCGACGCGGGACTTCACCTATGTCACGGACACCGCGCGGGGATTCCTCGCGGTGGCCGACTGCGACCGTGCCCTCGGACAGGTCGTCAATCTCGGTACGGGCCGGGAGATCGCCGTCGGGGACCTGGCGCGGATGCTCGTCGCCGTCTCGGGTCGCCGGGCGGAGGTCGTGGTGGACCCGGCACGGCTGCGGCCGACGGGGAGCGAGGTGGAGCGGCTCCTGTCCGACAACCGCCGGGCGCGGGAGTGGGCGGGATGGGAGCCGGAAGTGCCCCTGGAGGAGGGACTGAAGCGGACGTCGGAGTGGGTCGCGGACAACCTCCGCCTCTTCGCGACCGGCCGGTACGAGGTCTGAGACGGGGACGTCGAGCGACGGCCGGTCCCCGTTGCGTCCGGTCGGAAGGGCGGTTGCGGCGGGCCCTGGCCGGCCCGGCAGCTCGGGGCGGTACGGCGGTTGTGGTGGGGCCCGGCGTGGTGCGGAGGTCCCGGGGGCCCGCCGGTCGTGGCGGGTTCCGGAAGACGGCCGTTCGGGGAGATCCGGCGGTTGCGGCGGGGGTTCCGCGGGGTTCGGTGTCCTGCCGGTTCCGGGAGGTCCGCCGGTCGTGGCGGCCCCGGGCGGCCCGGCGCCGTGGCGGGGCCCACGTCCGGCGGGGCCCGCCGTCAGGCCTGCGCCGCCGCCCCCAGTCCGCCCAGCAGCACCGCGGTGAAGCGGCGGACCCAGTCCTCGTCGACGGGTTCGCAGCTCACCAGCGCCCGGTGCACGACCGCGCCCGCGATCACGTCGAAGATCAGGTCGGCGGTGCGGGCCGCTGCCGCCGGGTCGGTCTCCTCCGGGAGCTCGCCGCGCGCCTGTGCCCGGGCGCGACCCTCCAGAACCAGCCGTTTCTGCCGGTCCACGATCGAGACCCTGATCCGCTCGCGCAGTGGCTCGTCGGTCGTCGACTCCGCCACCACGGCCATCAGCGCCGTCCTGGCCTCGGGCCGTTCCAGCAGCGTGGCGAACTGCAGCACCACGCCCTCGATGTCCGAGGCCAGGCTGCCCCGGTCGGGCAGCTCCAACTCGTCGAAGAGCTCCGCGACCGCGGCCACCACCAGCTCGCTCTTGCCCGCCCAGCGCCGGTAGACCGTCGTCTTCGCCACCCCGGCCCGGGTCGCCACGTCGCCGAGCGTCAGCTTCGACCACCCCAGCTCCACCAGTGCCGCCCTGGTGGCGTCGAGGATGGCGGCGTCGGCCTCGGCGCTTCGAGGACGGCCGGTGCGGGTCGCGGCCCGGCGACGGTGACTGCACATGGAGGCGACCATACCGGCCAGTAGGTGGATCGCTGTGAGCCACTTCACCGGGGGACGCTCCCCGGCTCCCCATCGAACGAGTTACGCTACGACTCGTAGCGAAAGCGACAGTCGCCGGTGTTGGGTGGGGACCCGACGCGGGCGCGCGGGGCCGGTGCGCACGACCGGAACACAGGCCCGGCGCTCCGATTTTTCACTCGCGTGCACGGAGGGGGGAGGATGTACTCATGCAGCCTAGGAACATGTCCATGAGCGGCGTCGTCGACCTCGCCGCGGTGAAGGCGGCCGGTGAGGCCAAGGCCAAGGCCGAGCAGACGCGTGCGGAGGCCGCCCGGCAGGGCGGCGGCGGTGCGGTGCCCCCGTCCGCCCTGGTGATCGACGTCGACGAGGCGGGCTTCGAGCGGGACGTTCTCCAGCGTTCGGCGGAGGTCCCGGTCGTCCTCGACTTCTGGGCCGAGTGGTGCGAGCCCTGCAAGCAGCTGAGCCCGGTGCTGGAGCGGCTGGCGGGCGAGTACAACGGCCGCTTCGTGCTCGCCAAGATCGACGTCGAAGCCAACCAGATGCTGATGCAGCAGTTCGGGATCCAGGGGATCCCGGCCGTCTTCGCGGTGGTCGCCGGCCAGGCGCTGCCGCTCTTCCAGGGCCTGGCCCCGGAGCCCCAGATCCGCGAGACCCTCGACCAGTTGATCCAGGTCGGTGAGCAGCGCTTCGGTCTCACCGGTCTGACCGTGGACGCGGAGGCCGACGAGTCCGCGGCGGTCGCCGCGCCCGCTCCCGGCCCGCACGACGCGGTGCTCGAGGCCGCGGTCGACGCGCTCGACGCAGGCGACCTCGGCGGTGCCATCCGGGCGTACCGGAACGTCCTCTCCGACGACCCCGCGAACTCCGAGGCCAAGCTCGGTCTCGCGCAGGCGGAGCTGCTGTCCCGGGTGCGGGAGATGGATCCGCAGAAGGTGCGCCAGGAGGCCGCCGACCGTCCGGACGACGTGTCGGCGCAGATCGCCGCGGCGGACCTGGACCTCGCCGGGGGTCATGTGCAGGACGCGTTCGGCCGACTCGTCGAGACGGTACGCCGCACGGCGGGCGAGGACCGCGACGCCGCCCGGCTGCGGCTGCTGGAGCTGTTCGAGGTGATCGGTCCGGACGACCCGCGGGTGACGGCGGCGCGCACGGCACTTGCGAGGGTCCTCTTCTGACGTCGAGGAGACCGGTTTCCGGCGCCCCCGTTCCGGGCGGCGCACTGCGGTGGGGGCCACCGCCCGGAGTGTCGGGCGCGCGGGCCGATTTGGCGACACGGTGACAAACGGCGGCCGCGCTTTACCAAAACTTGGTAAACGCGGCCGCTGTTACTCGCAGTAAATCAACCGCGTTCTTCTGTCCCTGTTTCGGTGGCAATCTCCCTGTCTGGCGAGCTCTGCCGAGGCACCCTGTGTCGCCGGGCGACATCGCCCCGTCGTGGCGTGGTTATCGCTCCGTTACTAGCGAGTAACGAACCCCCTTGTGCCCCGGCGCTTAATGCACCACGATCGGCGACGCTCGGTCCATTCACCGCACCAGCCCGGCAGCCAGCCGCGTACCGCGGTCTGGGTCCCCACCGAGCCGGCCGGCGGCAGAGGCGCCGGCCGTGGACAGGGGGGTTCCTGCCCCGCCGGCAGGGCCTGTCCATCGAGGTTGCGCGAAGGCGTGGCCAGTGGTTGTCGCTCGGGGGTGATCGCCGGTGATTCGGACGCGGCTCGCGCCTGAGGCACGGCGCTCTCCTTCCCGAGGACGTAGCACTTCTCCCATCCCAGGGCGGACTTGACGGTCCGCGCCGGAGATGTACGTCCGAGAAGGAGGAAAATTATGTCCCAGGTTCGTGGTGGGACCAGATGGAAGCGGTTCGCCGTCGTCATGGTGCCGTCCGTGGCCGCGACGGCCGCGATCGGCGTGGGCCTGGCCCAGGGCGCGCTGGCGGCTTCGTTCAGCGTCTCCGGCCAGAGCTTCAAGGTGACGGCCAGTGCTCTGGACGGCAAGGACTTCTTGCAGTACGGAAGCCTTGCCCAGGGCACCGACCTCAAGGGCAACAAGACGGCTCACCCCGTCGCGGTGTCGGCCTTCGGATCCGCAACGATCACCAACATGTGCCAGTCGGTCGTCACCCCTGACGTCCCGATCTTCGGCAGCGTCAGCCTCGAGCTGCGCGCCGGTGGCAAGGGCACGCCGGTCGAGGCGGAGAACCTGTACCTGGACGTGGCCTCGCTCGACGCGAACGCCACCTTCAAGAACATCGACATCGGCGTCGCCGCCGGCGACAAGAACAACAAGCCGGGCATCCAGCCGGGTACGCAGGCGAACCCCTTCGGATTCGCGCAGCGTGCCGAGGAGGCCCACCTGACCGACGTCAAGCAGACGGCGTGGGCGACCACCGCCGGCACCTTCAAGCTGAGCGGTCTCAGCATGAAGCTGCACAAGGGCGTCAAGGAGTGCTACTAAGCACTCGCCAGGGCGGACGGGAACGCCGGAAGGCGGTCTCGTCCGCCCGATCCCCACCACTTTCTTCGAGCAACACCGGTTCCAGGGAGCTGTTTTCCATGAGCGCCGAGTCCCCGGGGCAGCAGAACGAGCACTTTCTCCGAGTCGTCAAGCGGCGTTTCCGCGACTGGCGCGGTCAGCGGCCTTTCTGGGCCGGCCTGTTCACCATTCTCGGCGGCATTCCGATCGCCTACTTCCCGTACGCAAGCCTCAAGATCGGCCATATGACGCTGGCCATGGCCACGACGGCGGGTGCGGGCTCGCTGATCATCGGCGTGCTTCTGGTGACGCTGGGTCTGACGATGTGGTTCCACCACATTGTCCGGGTGTTCGCCGGTGTCGCCGCGATCCTCCTGGGACTGATCTCCCTCCCGGTGTCCAACATCGGCGGCTTCCTCATCGGCTTCCTTTTCGCCCTGATCGGCGGCGCGCTGTCGATCTCCTGGGCGCCGGGCAAGGCCGAGGCGGAGCAGGTCCCGGCCTCCTCCGCACCGTCGGACGGGCAGGACGTGCCGCTGGTGCCGGGTCCGCAGGTGGGCGACGGCACCATCACGCAGAAGACCAGTGCCCACGCCGAAGGCGGGAGGAACAGTGCGGGGTGATCAGATTCAGCCGGAGGCGGACCTCGGTTCCGTCGGGCGCACGCCCAGAGGACCGCGCCACGCCGCCCCCCGGAAGAGATTGTTCACGAAGCTCCAGATACCCGCCGGCAAGGCGATGGCCATCGCCGCCATGCCCACCGCGGTCTTCGTGGGCATGGGCCTGACCCCGAAGCTGGCGCTGGCCGACGACAAGCAGGAGATCCCGTTCGCCCCCGGTCCCTGTGTGACACGGTCGGACGAGCCCAGCGAGTCCGCGTCGCCGTCCGCCTCGGAGTCGGAGAAGCCGTCCGAGGAGGAGACGGACAAGCCCGAGCCGTCCCCGAGCGGTTCCTCGGACGAGCAGACCGACGAGCCGAAGCCCGGTGAAAGCCCGTCCGCCTCCGAGCCCGGCCGCGCGGACGACGACTCGCCGGAGCAGGCGGACCCGTCCCCGACGCCCACCCCGAGCGAGTCCGAGACCCGGAACCCGCTCGACCCGCTGGGTGTCGGCGACGCCATCAAGGACCTCTTCGACGGCCCTGACGAGGAGCCGGAGGCCGCCCCGGCCCCGAGCGAGTCGACCGAGCCCGCCGAGGAGCCGTCGAAGCCGGCCGAGGACACCGCGTCGAAGCCCACCGAGCCGGTGAAGGACGCGGTCTCGGACGTGACCGACGAGGCCGACGAAGCCGCGGACAAGACCAAGGAAGCCATCAAGGACGCCGCCGAGAAGGCCGGCGCCGAGGTGGAGGAGCTGGACGACAAGGTCAAGGGCCTCGACCCCGTCAAGGACGAGGACATCCCCGAGGGCGCCGACGGCAAGCCCCGCTTCCCGTGCCCGACCGCCGACCCGGAGGCACTCGCCAACGCCAAGGCGGAGCCCGGCATCCCGGCGCTGCCGGACGAGCCGTGGGTGCTGGAGAGCTCCCGGCTGACCCTGACGGGCCTCGACTACAAGGGCATCGTCGAGGTGCGGACCGGCAGCGGCAAGATCAAGAAGGTCCTGAAGTTCACCGCCTCGGGCGTGGACATCAAGGACCTCCACCAACTGGTGCAGGGCCCCAACGGCACCACGGCCCACGTCAAGGCGCAGCGGGGCTCCACCTCCACCATCCGCAACGGCACGGTGACCATGTACACGGAGGAGCTGAAGGGCAACCTCTTCGGCATCATCCCGGTCACGTTCAGCCCGAAGACCCCGCCGCCGCTGAACGTCCCGTTCGCGATGTTCACCGACGTCAAGGTGACCCAGGCCGGCCAGTTCGGCGGCACGCTGTCCGTGCCCGGCCTGCAGAACTACTTCACCGGCGGGAACGCCGGCTGATTCTTCCGGGAGCCGCGGAAAGAGACCGTGGGCCGCACCCTTCGCAGGGTGCGGCCCACGGTCGTTCCATGGCCCGTCGGTATCGTCCGGGACCACCGGCGCGACGCCGCGACCGGCCGAGGGCCGATACCTGGAGAAGCCGGTTGCCGGGTCACCCCTTTTCAGAGGCGCCCAGCTGAATCTATGATCGTCGCGCGTGCGAGGTGGATCTTGACCACTCCACATGACGCACGTACAGCAATCGGCGGCCGGGGGAACAGCGCCGCCACGGGGGAGGGACGGGCGCACCGTCATGCCGCGACAGCGGCCCAACCGCGCACACTCTTCGACCGCCTGCTGCCCCTGTCTCCGCACCGGGACAGCAGGCTGAACCACGCGCATCGTCATTGCCTCCTGCGACGGTCACCCCGGCCTGCCCTCGTTCGCTACGGAGGATCCTCTCTTGCGCCCTGTACCAGGGTTGTTCAGACCCAGATCACGAACTTCCGCACCATTCACCTCCGCTGTCACGGCCGTCGCCGCACTGGCCGTGCTCGGCGGTGTGGCCGTTCAGCCCGGCCTTCTCGACAGGCTGACCGCCCCGGCCGGCAACTCCCATGACTGGTTCGAGGAGACAGCCGCCGAAGAACTGCGGCAGGACCAGTGCCTGATGGGAGATGTGCTGCGCCTGGGCGGGCCGTCCATGGCCACTGTCGCGCAGAACGGCCTGAACCAGCCGCAGGACGAGTTGCACGTTCTGGCCGACCGACAGCACTGGGAGGACACTCCGCTCGCCCAGGCGTACAAGTCGGACAAGGACACGGCGTCCAGGGAAATGGACGGCCTCAACGCACTCCGGAACACGTGGAAGAAGCCGCTCGCGGGGTTGGAGCGGCCTCCCATTGCGGACTTCCACGAACCTCCCGGCGGAACGGGGGACGACAGGGGCACCTTCTACCAGCAGACCGGCCTGTCCAAGTGGGTCGCCGACCGGTTCTGGAAGGACGACAGCGACTTCTACGAGGATCCCACCCCGAAGGCCGATGAGCAGACGGCGAAGGCCGTCAAGGATCTCGGCACGCCGTTGTACGGCAAGGACCCCGATCCGCAGCAGCCCGAGTGGGACCGTCAGGTCGCCGAGCACGGCGCGTTCGAGCACCTGACTGACTGGTCACTGGAGAAGATGGGCGCGGACAACGCCCGCATCTTCCTCGCATCCGGCGGCTTCCCTCGCTCCGCGCCGCAGCCGGGTACGGCGGAGCACCGTATCGCGGTCGAGGACTTGAAGACCCGGTTCGCGTCGTGCGCATGGCGTGACCCGATGGACCCGAACAGGGTGCTGCGCGACATCTCCACCACCGCGGCGGCGGAGTGGCAGCAGGAGATCGCCTCCCAGCAGCTTCAGCGCAACCAGATCCTGACCGCCAACAAGGACGCCACCGCGTCCCTCGCCACCGGCGCGAAGGTACTGGGCGACCTGCTGGGGCACTCCTGGGCCGCCGACCATCTCGCCCGTTGGCAGGACTACTGGTCCGCGGGCGGTGTGGGCTGGATCGGTGAGAGCTATGTGACACTCGAAGTGCCGGGCGCCAAGGGCATGTGCCTGGATGTCCAGGGCGGTGGCAAGACCAACGGCACGCCGGTCCAGATCTACACCTGCAACCGCGGCGCGGCACAGCAGTGGATGCTGGAAGGCAGCGAGGACGACCTTCACATCCGCAACGTCGGTTCGTTCAAGTGCCTGGACGTGGCCGGGAACGCGTCGGCGAACGGTACGAAGATCCAGATCTCCGACTGCTACAAGTCCAAGGGGCAGTCGTGGAAGGGCGACGTCCGCGCCGCCTCGCCCCTGAAGAGCCTGTCCACGGGCAAGTGCCTGGACCTGAGCGCGTTCACCAAGAGCACCGACGCTCGGCTGCGGGACTGCAAGAACGCCAGTGCGCAGAAGTTCCTGATCAAGCCGTCCGGGCACAAGGGGACGGACAGCCTGTCGTACCCGGACAAGGCACAGTTCGCCAAGGCCAAGAAGGGCGTCATCGACACCCAGGCCGGGGCGAAGAAGCAACTGTCCGTGCTCAAGGCCCAGTTGGAGAAGGCCAAGAAGTCGGCTGCTTCCTCTGACACCGCCGAGCAGGCTGCCTATGCGATCGCCGACAAGAACGGGGCACCACGGGGTCGTGGTCTGCTGGTGGGCCAGCAGAAGGCACAGGTCACCAAGGGTGCCGTCGCCGCGCTGACGGCGATGGTGAAGGCCGGTGAGACCGCCGAGGCCGCCACCCGCGCCGCCGCGGGCGACAGCGAGACGATCACGCAGCGGGCTCTGGCGCAGGCCGCGCAGGTCAAGGCCGAGTTCCGTAAGCAGGCCGCGTACGCCGCCGAGTTGCAGGCGAAGGCTGCCGCGGACGCGGCCAAGCTGCACCGGGACAATGCCAAGAAGGACAAGGAGACGGCGGAGGCGAAGCTCGCGGTCGCGCTGAAGGCGGAGGCGGACGCGAAGGCGGCGGCTGCTGACGCACATGCGAAGCGGCTGGCGGCGGAGGCCGAGGAGAAGACGGCCAAGGCGGAGAAGGAGACCGCCGCCGCCAAGCAGGCCGAGGCCAACCGGCACAAGCAGACTGCGCAGGCCGAGGCGGTCAACGCCAAGGACGCCAAGGAGAAGGCGGAGGCCGCTGAGGCGACCGCGGTCGCGCGGAAGAACGACGCGGTCAAGGCGCGTGACAAGGCCCGCGACCTGAACGAGGACGCGTGGGACGCCGCGCAGAAGGCGGACGCCGCCCGGGCCAAGGCCGACGCGAAGGAGGCGTTCGCCCAGGCCCACGAGTCCGACAGCAACGCCCAGGAGTCCAGGGCGGCAGCCAACGCCGCAGCCGCGCACGCGGACGACGCCGAAGCGGCCGCCGGCCGCGCACGGGCCGCAGCGGATGCCGCATCCGGGGCAGCGGCCGAGGCCGACGCCGCGGCCACCCGCGCCGAGGCGGCCGCCAAGCGGGCCCGTTCGAACGCGGACGCCGCCCAGGCGGCCAAGCTGAAGGCCGACGCCGCCGTCGCGACCGCGACCAGCGCTGTGGCCGACGCCATCAAGGCGTCCAAGCACGCCTCCGAAGAAGCCGACACGGCCGTCAAACTGGCCGACGAGGCGGAGAAGCTCGCCAAGACCGCCAAGTCGCACGCGGACGAGGCGAGCAAGGAGGCCGCCAGGGCCCTGGCGGCTTCGGCGAAGGCGGCGGGCTTCGCCCACGTCACCGCGCAGGCCGCCGTCGACGCCGGCAACGCCGCGGCACAGGTCGCCAAGCCGGCCAACGACGCGATCCAGCTCGGCTCCCCGTACGTCACCACCGACTCGGCCGCGAGCCTGGTCGTGCTGACCGGTCAGGCGTCCAAGTCGATCGCGGAGCAGCAGAAGGCCGTCGCCGACGCCCACGCGAGGAACGCGCAGGCCGAAGCCTCAGCCGCGAAGAACCTCGCCAGCCAGGCAACAGGCGATGCGAAGCTCGCCTATCAGCACGCGGCCAACGCCGCCGCACATGCGGCCGACGCCCGTACCTACTCCAAGGAGGCGCTGGGCTACGCGGCCGACGCCGCCAAGGCCGCGTCCAAGGCCTCACAGTCACTGGCTCGCACCATCGAGTACGACCGCCAGGCCACCGCCGACGCAGCCGCCGCCGACCAGGCGGCAGGGCGCGCCGAGGGCTACGCCAAGGAGGCCCGTGCCTCCGCCGATCAGGCCGCACTCGACGCACAGGCCGCACGCGAAGCCGCCGCCGCTGCCGAGCAGGCGGCCAAGGACGCCCGCGCCGCGGCCGACCGAGCCGCCACCGCAGCAACCGAAGCCGAGCAGGCGGCCAAGGACGCACTGAAGTACGCCAAGGAGGCGCAGAAGGCCGCGGAGGAAGCGGCGCGCAACGCGGCGAACAAGCAGGTCTCCACCGGCGCGGGTACCGGTGTCGGCGGCACCTGGTACGTCGTCGACGAGGACAGCATCGAGATCACCGACGCCAAGCAGCACAACCCCTGCGAAATCACCGTCGGCTTCCAGGGCTGCACCGTCACCTTCACGGTCACGTTCAGCGCGGTGGTCGACTTCTTCCTCTGCACCAACCCGGACGTGCCGGCCACTGCAAGCGGCTGCCCACTCGAGGACACCCTGCTCGTCGAGAGCAAACGATTCCCGGGTCTGAAGAAGGAAGTCACGCGGTACTTCTCCAAGCTGGATCTGATCGAGCAGACAGCCACGTACAAGATCCTGAAAGCGATCCTGGTCCAGGACTTCGTCGATTGCTGGCACGGCAGTGCCAGCGGTTGCGCCTGGGCCGCGAGCAACTTCATCCCCGGCAAGGCGTTCGCGAAGGTCGCCGAGGCGCTCCAGGCCCTGGACGCCGCGATGAAGACGGGCACGGGGGTCGCTGACGCCTTCAAGGCTCTCAAAGCCCTGGACCTGGACCCCGCGACCCTGGCCAAGATCTCGCAGCAGGTGAACATCTACGAGGACGCCTTCACCGCCTGCGTGCGCAACAGCTTCCCGGGACACACCCCGGTGCTGATGGCGGACGGTTCGCATCGGCCCATCCGTCTGGTGAAGGTCGGCGAGATGGTGACAGCTGCAGATCCCAACTCAGGGAAACTGCGGTATCAGAAGGTCACCGCTACCTTCCGGCACGACACCGAGCGACTCGTGGACATCACCGTCGCCGGCGGAGGGAAGCTCGCCAGCACCGCCGGTCACAAGTTCTTCGTGGTGGACCGAGGCTGGAGAACGGTCTCCGAACTGCGTGTCGGCGACCGCCTGCGCACCCCGGACGGCCTCTTCCGGGCGGTGACGGCCCTCCGCGACCGCTCGGGTCTGGATTCCAGCACGGTCTACGACCTCACGGTCGACGGCCCGCACACCTTCTTTGTGCGTGCGACGGGTGGGCCGTTCCAGGACGTGCTCGTCCACAACTGCCTGAACATCCTGGCCGACGAAGGCCAGAACGGCGCTCACACGCTGGGCGCGCACGTCCGTCTCAACGACCAGCAGGCGAGGGCCAAGGCCGCCAAGGACGGCATCGCGACGGTGTGGAATGATGAGGACACTGCCGTGCGTTGCATCAACGAGGCGTTCCAGCAGTGGTTGCAGCGCAGCCCGAAGAACGGGAAGAAGCTCGCGGACTGGATCACTGCCCAGCGGAAGAAGCCGAAGTCGGAGATCTTCGACCCTCGCTACGACCTCTTCCCCATCGAATGGGAGCTGCGGAACGAGGGATCGCTCGGCAAGATCTGGCATGCGGGAGCCCAGACGCCGGTGAACGCGGGCAACAAGGTGGTCATCAATGTCAAGGCGGTGCGAGGGAAGTCGCACCCCGGAGACCCGACCCAAAACGTCCCGAACAACTTCGTGATCTACACCGCCTACCCGAAGTAGGAGAGCATGGCGCAGCCACACCGGCACCTCGGTGTCGACATCGGGCTCAGCGGGCTGATCAAGTGGATCCGCTACCCCAGGGTCAACAGCGAGGCCGCCGGCCTGGACGTCGTCACGAGTGTTGCCGGCCGGATCGACGGGGCATTCGCCCACCAGCTGCTGAAGGACTGTCTCGTCCTCCTGGACTCACCCCTGTCCAGCCGGGACATCGAGACCCTGTGGCTGGCGGGTACGTTCCGTGAGTTCGACCTGGAGCGCCTCGGAATCGACGGCAGGGTGTGGCTGCGCCGGATCGCGGACATCTGCACCGACAGGATCCGACACGACGACCCCTCCTTCACGCCCGTCGCTGCCGCACCGGTGCTGGGCGAGGCGCTGAAGGAGGCGGTCCGTGCCGAGACCAGGTCGGTGGGACCGGCCCTCGAGCAGGCCACGGCCCATCATTCCTACAACCCGATCGCCGGAGTCGTCCCGGTCTTGGAGCAGGCCGTCGAGATCGACCCGGACCTCGGCTACCGGCTCCTGCTACGGGTCCTGAAGGGGTTCTTCGTGCCGATCAGCGAGGCGCGTTACGAGCGCTACCTCGCGCTCGGGGACGAGCTCGGCCTCGGTGAGGACGTTGTCGACGACGGTGACTTCAACGTCTGGACGGATCTGACGGACTGATGGTGCGCAGGTGCACTGATCATCAAGGACGGGATCACGTACCTCACGCCCGACTTGTACCTGCCCGCAACCGCGGGCTTCCCAGGGAAGTCCTTACCCAGATCGTTTCGGAAAGGGCTCCGGTGAGGATCCGACCATGAGTCGCACGCTGTTCGTGCTCCGCTACCGGAACGGTGAACCGGAGCCGACACGGAGATTGTGCGGGAAGTCCTGACGCCGTACATCGCCGCCGACGACGACCTCATGAACGGCATGCTGATGCGGACCGTCGACGGCCACGAGGTCGACGTGGACGTCAACGAGGTGTGCGTTGCCGTCAACTGCTGCCCGTCCGGCCAGTTCTTCGACGTCCTGGCCGCGCTGGTGGACTGCGAGAAGGGGGCCGTCCCCGGTGTGAGACACCGAGCACGGTCCCTTCGTGTGCGTACGTGCCAAGGTCAGCCCGCTTCTGCGGCAGGCGGGTGTGAAAGCCGCGCGATCGAGCGGGCCCTCGATCGGCTGGGTGTTCCGGAGCATCAGTACCGGCAGATCAGGTCAGCGGTCACCGCATCCGGAAAGCCCTACGTCTATCTCGGGCTGGTCACCGCCGAACTCGCCGAGAAGATCGCCGAGGCGCTGGGCAGGCCTCCGGGAACCGGTTCGTAGGCACCCGCACGGCTTGCCACCACCTGCGGCCGGACAGTCTGCGTGCCGCGCCCGCAGCGGCCGCCCTCGCCCTTGCCTGGGTCGAGGGTGCGGCCCGTGCCCCACACCTGTGGCATGCGGGGCACGGGGAAGCCCAGCAGTGGTATTGGGCTTTGGCGATGCGCCTTCGGGCCGCACCCCTGCAGGGGGAGCGGCCCGAAGGCGCGGACGGGCGGGCCGGTCAGGCGGGCTTGTGGCCGTTGCCCAGGTGGTGCACCCGGACCATGTTCGTCGTGCCGGGGATGCCCGGAGGCGAACCCGCCGTGATGATCATGACGTCGCCCTCGCTGTAGCGCTGGAGCTTCAGCAGCGCCGCGTCCACGAGGTCGACCATCGCGTCCGTGGTCTCCACGAACGGGGCGATGAAGGGCTCGACGCCCCAGCTCAGCGTGAGCTGGTTGCGGGTGGACTCGTCCGTGGTGAAGGCCAGGATCGGCTGCTCCGCGCGGTAGCGGGAGAGGCGGCGGGCGGTGTCGCCGGACTTGGTGAAGGCGACCAGGGCCTTGCCGCCGAGGAAGTCGGCGATCTCGGCGGCGGCGCGGGCGACCGAACCACCCTGGGTGCGCGGCTTCTTGCCCGGGACCAGGGGCTGCAGGCCCTTGGCGAGCAGCTCCTCCTCGGCCGCGCTGACGATCTTGGACATCGTCTTGACGGTCTCGATCGGATACGCGCCCACCGAGGACTCGGCCGACAGCATGACCGCGTCGGCGCCGTCCAGGATCGCGTTGGCGACGTCGGACGCCTCGGCGCGGGTGGGGCGCGAGTTGGTGATCATCGACTCCATCATCTGGGTCGCGACGATCACCGGCTTGGCGTTGCGCCGGCACAGCTCGATCAGCCGCTTCTGCACCATCGGGACCCGCTCCAGGGGGTACTCGACGGCCAGGTCGCCGCGCGCCACCATCACTCCGTCGAAGGCCATGACGACGTCCGCCATGTTCTCCACGGCCTGCGGCTTCTCCACCTTGGCGATGACGGGGACCCGGCGGCCCTCCTCGTCCATCACCTTGTGGACGTCCTTGACGTCGTTCGCGTCGCGCACGAAGGAGAGCGCGACCAGGTCGCAGCCCATGCGCAGGGCGAAGCGGAGGTCCTCGATGTCCTTCTCGGACAGCGCGGGGACGTTCACGGCCGCACCGGGCAGGTTGATGCCCTTGTGGTCGGAGATGACGCCGCCCTCGATGACGACCGTCTTCACCCGCGGTCCCTCGACCTCGACCGCGCGCAGCTCCACGTTGCCGTCGTTGATCAGGATCTGGTCGCCCTTGGAGACGTCGCCGGGCAGGCCCTTGTAGGTCGTGCCGCAGATCGACTTGTCGCCGGGCACGTCCTCGGTGGTGATCGTGAACTCGTCGCCTCGGAGCAGTTCGACCGGCCCCTCGGCGAAGGTCTCCAGGCGGATCTTCGGGCCCTGGAGGTCGGCGAGCACGCCCACGGCGCGGCCGGTCTCCGCCGCCGCGCGCCGGAGGCGGTCGTACCGCTCCTGGTGCTCCGCGTGGGTCCCGTGGCTCATGTTGAAACGGGCCACGTTCATGCCGGCCTCGATGAGCGCTTGCAGCTGCTCGTAGGAGTCGACGGCGGGGCCCAGTGTGCAGACGATTTTGGAACGGCGCATGAGGCGGATCCTATCGGTTTGTTTCTCCGCGGAATATTCCGTCTGGTGGAATGTACAAATGGGCACGGGGTCGCTCAGGCGTTGCCCTTCAGCGCCGCTCTGTCGCGGTCCCGAGGGTCCACTCCGACCAGCGCGAAAGTCTGCCGGGCGATCTCCAGTTCCTCGTCGGTCGGCACCACGGCGACCGCCACCCGCGCGTGGTCGGGCGAGACGAACCGCGGCACGTCCGACCGTACGGCGTTGAGGTCCGCGTCCACCACGAGCCCCAGCTCCTCCAGACCGGCGACGGCAGCTTCCCGCACGGGAGCGGAGTTCTCGCCGACCCCGGCCGTGAACACCACCGCGTCCACCCGTCCGAGCACCGCGTAGTACGCGCCGATGTACTTCTTCAGCCGGTGGATGTAGATCTCGAAGGCGAGCCGCGCGCGCTCGTCCCCCTCCTCGATCCGCCGCCGGATCTCCCGCATGTCGTTGTCGCCGCAGAGGCCGACCAGCCCGCTCCTCTTGTTGAGCAGCACGTCCACGTCGTCCTCGGACATCCCCGCCACCCGCTTGAGGTGGAACGTGACCGCCGGGTCGATGTCCCCGGAGCGGGTGCCCATGACCAGCCCCTCCAAGGGGGTCAGACCCATCGACGTGTCCACGCAGCGGCCGCCCCGGACCGCGGATGCCGAAGCGCCGTTGCCCAGGTGCAGCACGATCAGGTTCACCTCTTCCGGGGCCTTGCCCAGGAGCTCGGCGGCCCGGCGGGACACGTAGGCGTGCGAGGTGCCGTGGAAGCCGTAGCGGCGGATCCGGTGCGCGTCGGCGGTCTCCACGTCGATGGCGTAGCGCGCCGCGTACTCCGGCATGGTCGTGTGGAACGCGGTGTCGAAGACGGCGACCTGGGGCAGGTCGGGGCGGAGCGCCCGGGCCGTGCGGATGCCGGTGATGTTGGCCGGGTTGTGCAGCGGCGCCACCGGGACCAGGCGCTCGATCTCGGCCAGGACCTCGTCGGTGATCACGGTCGGGGCGGAGAACCTCAGCCCTCCGTGCACCACCCGGTGGCCGATCGCCGCGAGCTCGGGGGAGTCCATGCCCAGTCCGTCGCGGGCCAGCTCCTCTGCGACCGCCTTCAGTGCGGCGGCGTGGTCCGGGACGGCACCGGTGCGCTCCCGCTTCCCGGCCCCGCCGGTCAGCGGGGTGTGCACCACCCGGGACGTCTCCTCCCCGATCCGCTCGACGAGTCCGACGGCCAGCCGGGTGCCGTCCTCCATGTCGAGCAGCTGGTACTTGACCGACGAGGAGCCGGAGTTGAGGACCAGGACGCGAGTGGCGGTGGCGGAACCGGTCATGCGGTGAACTCCTGACCCTGGGACTGGATCGCGGTGATCGCGACCGTGTTGACGATGTCGCTGACGAGCGCGCCGCGCGAGAGGTCGTTGACCGGCTTGCGCAGACCCTGGAGCACCGGGCCGACGGCGACGGCGCCGGCCGAACGCTGCACGGCCTTGTAGGTGTTGTTGCCGGTGTTGAGGTCGGGGAAGATCAGGACGGTGGCCTGGCCGGCCACCTCGGAGTCCGGCAGCTTGGTGGCGGCGACGGACGGCTCGACCGCCGCGTCGTACTGGATCGGGCCCTCGATCCGGAGTTCGGGGTGGCGTTCGCGCACCAGCTTGGTCGCCTCGCGCACCTTGTCCACGTCCGCGCCGGAGCCCGAGGTGCCGGTGGAGTACGAGAGCATCGCGATCCTCGGCTCGACGCCGAAGCGGGAGGCCGTCGCCGCCGACTGGACCGCGATGTCCGCGAGCTGTTCGGCGTCCGGGTCGGGATTGACCGCGCAGTCGCCGTACACGAGCACCCTGTCGGCCAGGCACATGAAGAACACCGACGAGACGATCGACGCCCCGGGCTTGGTCTTGATGATCTCGAAGGCGGGGCGGATGGTGGCGGCCGTGGAGTGGACCGAGCCCGACACCATGCCGTCGGCCAGGCCCTCCTGGACCATCAGGGTGCCGAAGTAGTTGACGTCCGCGACGACGTCGTGGGCCAGCTCCAGGGTGACGCCCTTGTGGGCGCGCAGCTGCGCGTACAGCTCGGCGAAGCGCGGCCGCAGCTCGGAGGCCGCGGGGTCGATCAGCTGGACGTCGCCCAGGTCGATGCCGAGGTCGGCGGCCTTCTTGCGGATGGCGTCGGTGTCGCCGAGCAGCGTCAGATCGCAGACGTCGCGGCGCACCAGCACGTCCGCGGCGCGCAGCACCCGCTCCTCGGTGCCCTCGGGCAGTACCACGCGGCGGCGGTCGGCACGGGCCTGCTCCAGCAGGTCGTGCTCGAACATCATGGGGGTGACCCGTCCCGTGCGGGCGACCTCCAGACGCGCGAGGAGGCCCCCGGTGTCGACGTGCCGCTCGAAGAGACCGAGCGCCGTCTCCGCCTTCCGCGGGGTGGCGGCGTTCAACTTGCCTTCCAGCGAGAACAGTTCGGTGGCGGTCGGCCAGGAGCCGCCGGGCACCGAGATGACCGGGGTGCCGGGGGCGAGGCGGGACGCGAGGGTGAGGATCGACTCGCCCGGGCGTTCGTCGAGGGTCAGCAGCAGACCCGCGATCGGCGGGGTGCCCGCGGAGTGGGCCGCCAGCGCACCCACCACCAGGTCGGCGCGGTCCCCGGGGGTGACCAGCATGCAACCGGGCTTCAGGGCGTTCAGCACGTTGGGCAGCATCGCGCCGCCGAAGACGAAGTCGAGCGCGTCCCGGGCGAGCCCGGAATCGTCCCCGAGCAGCACGGTGGCCCCCAGTGCCTGGCTGACCTGGGCGACCGTGGGCGCTGCCAGCGCCGGCTCGTCCGGCAGCACGTAGCACGGGACGGGGAGCCGGGCCGAGAGGCGCTCGGCGATCGCGTCGCGGTCCTCGGCCGCCACCCGGTTCACGATCAACGCGAGGACGTCGCAGCCCAGCACCTCGTAGGCCCGGTGGGCGTTGCGGGCCTCCGCCCGCACGGACTCGGCCGGCTCGTCCTTGCCGCCGACGACGGGAATCACCGAGGCGCCGAACTCGTTGGCCAGGCGTGCGTTGAGGGCCAGCTCGTCGGGGAGCTGGGTGGCGTGGAAGTCGGTGCCGAGGACGAGCACGACCTCGTAGTCGCGGGCCACCTCGTGGAAGCGGTCGACCAGTCGGGAGACCAGTTCGTCGGTGCCCTTCTCGGCCTGCAGCGCCGCCGCGGCGCGGTACTCCATGCCGTAGGCGGTCGCGGGATCCTGGGAGAGCCGGTAGCGCACCCGCAGCAGATCGAACAGGCGATCGGGTCCGTCGTGCACCAGGGGCCGGAACACCCCCACGCGGTCCACCTGGCGGGTCAGGAGCTCCATGACTCCCAGGTCCACCACCTGGCGGCCGTCCCCGCGGTCGATCCCCGTCACGTACACGCTGCGCGTCACGCGTGCTCTCCTGTCCTGCTGGGCGTGGCCGAGCGCGAGGTGCCGGCCGCGCTCGGGGGCTCGAGAAAACTCGATAGGGTGGCAATATCCCCTTGACAATACCTCCACGACTGGGTAAGGCGCCCGCCGGGTCCGGGGTCGCCGGACCGGCGTGGACCCGGCCCTGCGTGTGAGAATCGGAATGAGGCTCACCGGTACCACGAGCGAGCAGGAGACACGGCACGATGCGCATCGGAATTCTGACCGCAGGCGGCGACTGTCCCGGCCTCAACGCAGTGATCCGGTCGGTCGTGCACCGTGCGATGACCGGCTACGGTGACGAAGTCGTCGGGTTCGAGGACGGGTTCAAGGGCCTGCTCGAGGGTCACTACCGCACCCTGGACCTCAACGCCGTCAGCGGCATCCTCACCCGCGGCGGCACGATCCTCGGCTCGGCCCGGCTCGAACGCTCCAGGCTGCGCGAAGCCGCCGAGAACAGCGCGGAGTTGGCGCGGAAGTACGGGCTGGACGCCCTCATCCCGGTGGGCGGCGAGGGCACGCTGACCGCCGCACGGATGCTGTCGGACGCCGGTATGCCCGTCGTCGGCGTGCCGAAGACCATAGACAACGACATCTCCTCCACGGACCGCACCTTCGGGTTCGACACCGCCGTCATGGTGGCCACGGAGGCCATCGACCGGCTGAAGACCACGGCGGAGTCCCACCAGCGGGTCATGGTCGTGGAGGTCATGGGGCGGCACGCGGGCTGGATCGCGCTGGAGTCCGGCATGGCCGGCGGCGCACACGGGATCTGCCTGCCCGAGCGGCCCTTCCAGGTCGAGGACCTGGTCAAGATGGTCGAGGAACGCTTCGCCCGGGGCAAGAAGTTCGCCGTCATCTGCGTCGCCGAGGGCGCGCACCCGGCCGAGGGCTCCATGGAGTACAGGAAGGGCGAGATCGACCAGTACGGGCACGAGCGATTCACCGGCATAGGCACCCGGCTGGCCGCGGAGCTGGAGCGGCGGATGGGAAAGGAGGCCCGGCCGGTCATCCTCGGCCATGTGCAGCGGGGCGGCACGCCCACCGCCTACGACCGGGTGCTCGCCAACCGCTTCGGCTGGCACGCGGTGGAGGCCGTCCACCGCGGCGAGTTCGGGAGGATGACCGCGCTGCGCGGCACCGAGGTGATCACGGTGCCGCTCGCGGAGGCGGTGACCCGGCTGAAGACGGTGCCCGAGGACCGGGTCCACGAGGCCGAGTCGGTCTTCTGACGCGGGTCCGCCGCCCCGCGCGCACGCGGCACGGGTCCCGTCCGCCTGCCCGGCCGCGGCGCGACCCGGCAGGCGGACGGACGGAACCCGCGCGAACGGACGGAACCCGCGCGGACGGACGGAACCCGCGCGGACGGCGCGGCTCGGCTCAGGACAGCTTGCCGTCGTAGTCGGGCAGCTTGAACGTCCGCTCGGCGTGGCCGCCGACCAGGTCGCTGGGCCGGTTGCCGACATTGGCGATGATCGTGTAGCCCTTGGCCTCGATCTCCGCGCGCTTGCCGGTCTTGTACGCGCTGACCTCGTCGAACAGGTCCGGCAGGCTGCGCACGTACAGACCGTCGACCGGGTATCCGGCCTTCCTGAGGTTGTACGACGTCAACGCCTCGATGAGGTCGGGGCGGGCGGTGACGAAGAAGATGTCCACCCCGCGGGAGTCGGCGTAGCGGACGAGGTCCCGGACCTGCCTGACCGCGGGCGTCGGGTACTCCCAGAAGTAGTGGAAGTCCGTCTCCAGCGAGGTGTTGTCGACGTCCAGCACCATGGCGAGACGCTGTCCGGACGCGCCGGCCGTGCGCTGCTCGACGTAGGGGCGGGCGGTGGCGAGGGCCGCCGTGACGTCGCGCTGCCAGGTGGCGTAGTCGATTCCGGCCAGCCCGGCGGCGGTGAGGTCCGAGCGCTGCGGCGCGTGGGCGGTGACGGACGCCGGGGCCGCGGTCCGCGGTGCGGCGCTCACGGTGTGGGCGGAGGCCGTGGCCGTCATGGACGTGGTGAGGGCGAGCGCGGCGGCCGAGACCGCGGCGCGGGTGGTCCATCTGCGTACATGCATGGGGGGTTCGCTCCTGAGGAGGTCCGGTGGACGCCCTTCGGTCGGGGAGAGCCGAGGGCCTTGGCATGTTCGCGTTCAACAATGGACGGAATGGAGCGTTCCATCTACCCCCTGGTAACCAGGTAGTGGCGGACGCGGGTTCGGGCCGTCGTCCCCGGAGACGCGGCCGGGCGCGTCGAGCTCGGGCAGCGAAGGAGAAGCCGGTGACCGCCTCGACGGTTTCGCTCCTCGGTGTCCCCGTCCCGGTGCGCTCCCGACCCGATCGGCTCCGCCGCCGTCAGGCCGGCGAAGCGGGCGCGGGAAGCCCGGTCCCCGGGCGGGAGATGCCCGGGCCCGTACCGGACTCAGCCGGGGAGCAGCGCCCAGAAGTGGTTGGCGATCCGGTCGAGGAAGTCCTTGCCCGACTCCCCGGAGCCGGCCGACGCGCCCCAGCTGGAGGTGGCCGCCATCCGGGCGTGGTAGTCCGTGTGCAGCTCCTGCAGCGCGCCCTCCAGCTGCCGTCGGGGCAGCGGCAGCATCTTCGCCACCGGGCGCACGTACGCCTGCCAGCGGGTGGTCGCCGCGCTGCGCAGCAGCTCCGCCAGCTCCTCGTCGCGTCCGGTCGCGGTCAGCAGTTCGCGCGGGGTCAGGGACAGCGCCTCGGCGAGCGCGGCGGTCTGCCGCTCGTTCCCACGCCAGCGGTTGCCGTCCTCCATGCGCTGGTACGACGAGGGGTCCATGCCCACCCGGCGGGCCACGTCCTCGGCGCCCAGGGCACGGGCCAGGCGGTGCTCGCGCAGGCTCTGCGGGGCGCCGAGCAGTTCGCCGGGCGAGCACCACAGCACTCCCGCGAGCGCGGTCAGTTCCCGGGAGTCCGGCGCCAGGAGTCCGCGCTCCCAGGCGACCACGGTGTCCGCGGTCACCGGGAGCCCGTACTGAGCCTTGAGCCCGTAGGCGACATGGCCAGGCGCCATCCCCAGGCCCTCGCGCAGTCGGCGGGCGGCGGGTGCGTTGAAAGGCGGGGTGGAGTGCACGCGCACACCGTAGGAGCGGAGAGTCACGTACGGCTACGGTGCGTTCGCCCAAGGTGTGAACTCGTAGAAAGGTCCACCGGGCCGGTCCCCCGGCGGTCGGCCGTTCCCATAAGAGGGCGCCCGGCGCGTCACCGGACGGCGCCACGGTCCGGCGCGGGCGGTCCAGCGCGTCGATCATCCCCCGGGTGTCAATGGCGCTCCTCATCAGCCCGACGGCGAAAGGCAGTTGGGGCGTGGCGGGGGACCGTGCGTCCCGTGTCGTGTCGGCCGGCTCAGCCCGCCCGGTGCCGGTCAGCGGCCGGAGCGGAGCCAGCGGTACTGCAGCTCGGGCCGGCCGACCTGGCCGTACTGGGGGCTGCGCGCAGCCCGCCCCTCGGTGACGAGATGTTCCAGATAGCGGCGTGCGGTGATCCGCGAGATCCCCACCGCCGTACCCGCCTCCGCCGCGGTGAGCCCGCCGTCGGCGTCCCGGAGGGTGCGGGTGACCGCCTCCAGGGTCGGTGCGCTGAGGCCCTTGGGCAGGGCAGCCGGCTGCGGGGTGCGCAGGGTCGCCAGCGCGCGGTCCACCTCGTCCTGCCCGGACGCCTCGCCGGCGGCGGTGCGGAACTCGGCGTACCGGTCGAGGCGGTCGCGCAGGGTGGCGAAGGTGAACGGCTTGAGGACGTACTGGACGACACCCAGGGACACGCCCTCGCGGACCACGGCCAGATCGCGCGCGGAGGTCACGGCGATCACGTCGGCGGAGTGCCCGGCGGCCCGCAGCGAGCGCAGCAGCCGGAGCCCGTGCCCGTCCGGCAGGTAGAGGTCGAGCAGGATCAGCTCCACGGGGGTGCGCTCCAGCACCCGGTACGCCTCGGCCCGCGAGTGGGCGACGCCGGCCACGGTGAACCCCGGTACGCGGCCCACGTACAGCGCGTGTGCGTCGGCGGCGACGGGGTCGTCCTCGACGACGAGCACCCGGATCCCGGCGGCGGCGGCGGTCATCCCGCCACCTCCGTCCCGCGTCTCCGGCCGGGGCGTCCGTTCACGTGTCGACCTCCATCGTGTGCAGGGGCAGCCGCACGGTGAACTCCGCGCCGCCGTACGGGCTCCGGGCCGCCTCGACCGTGCCCCGGCCCCGGTGCGCGGCCTGCCGCACCAGCGCGAGCCCCAGGCCCCGTCCCGGGCCCCTGGTCGACCAGCCGCGTTCGAACACGCTCTCCGTGTCCCCGGGACCGAGCCCGGGTCCCGTGTCGCTGACGCGCAGCACGAGTTCGTTGTCGTCGGCACGCGCCGTGACGACGACGCGCGGGCGCGCGACGGCGGTGCGGGCGTGCGCTGCGGCCGCGGGCCCGTGGCCGCAGCGCCCGTGCCCGTCGAGCGCGGCGCGGGCGGGGCC
>NZ_JASHLT010000024.1:0-107111 GCF_030056615.1 Streptomyces sp. HNM0645
CCTGGCCCGCCGCAGCCTCACCCGCCCCGGGGAGATCGCCTACTACATCGCCTACGCACCCGCCGAGGCCACCCTCGACGATCTCATTCAGGTGGCCGGAGCCCGGTGGGCGATCGAGGAGTGCTTCCAGAGCGCGAAGCAGGAGTGTGGCCTGGACGACTACCAGGTCCGCCGCTACCCAGGCTGGCACCGGCACATCACCCTCGCCATGGCCGCCCACGCCTGCCTGACCGTCCTGCGGGCCGCCGAACTCGAGGCCGGGAAAGCAGAAACGGATCCTCCGGCCTCGTCCCCCTGAGTCTGCCGGAACTCAGACGCCTGATCACCCGCCTCGCTCCAGGGCCCCGACCAGCCGTCCTCCACGTCCTGCACTGGTCCACCTGGCGCCGCCGACGCCAGCACCAAGCCCGCATCTGTCACTACAAACGACGAGGCCACACCCCACCAGAACCCAAACCACCGTCACACCAAAGACCGTTGCAGTACTAGGCCATGAGACGCACGAGGAAAACATGGTCCTTCCCTCAGCTGGGTCCAATCCATCCTCGAAAGCATCTGCGGATGCTTCAGGCCCGAGTCCTGCAGGAGTCGCACCCGATGCCGGTGAACGCCTTGGCCGGGACTCCGACGGCGCGGACCTGCCCCAGCTTGGATATCTCGTCCAGCAGCGAGTTGAGGCTGACGTTGCCCGGATGCGCCTTGATGTCGGCCAGCACCGACTCGACATCGTCCTCGTCCGCCGTGTCGTCGCCGTCCACGGTCGCGCTGTCGCCCGGATCGGTGTCGTCGCCGGTCGGGCCGGTGAAGACCAGCGCGTCCAGCCGCGGCGTGCAGTCCTTCGCCCGGGCGAGCCGTGCGGCGACCTCGGCGACGGCCCGCTCGTCGGCCTGGTGCAACGCGGAACGGATGATCGTGTTGACCTGGGCCGCGGTGGGCGGCTCGATCAGGTCCACGCGCATCTGCCTCAGCAGCTCGGCCCGCACCTGCTCCTCACGGCGCTCGTCGTGCCAGATCACGTCCACCAGGTGCGAGACGAGCTTGACCAGGTCGGTCCTGGTGTCACTCGTGCCAGCCGGTCAAATCCCCCAGCTCGCTGCGGTGCCGCTTCGCGGCGCGCGAGGTGAAGTCGTAAAACCCCAGCTCGGACGTGGCGACGCCCACCTGCTTCGCGACGTGCTCGACCGCGTAGGGCGGCAGGTCGGGCATCTGCGGGTGCCGCATCTGCTGCCCGCCGAAGGTCCGTCGGGCGGAATACTCTGTCGGTATGAGCGAACGAGGAATGCAGGAGCTGGCCCTGCTGCTGCTGACGGCGCTGGCGAATGCCCCTCGGCACGGGTATGCCATCGCACAGGAGGTCAAGAACATCACCGACGGCCGAGTGGCGCCGCGTACCGGGGCGCTCTACGGGGCGCTGGACAGGCTGCTGGCGGAGGGTTTGATCCAAGTGGAGCGTGAGGAGGTGGTGGGCGGCCGGGCTCGTCGTGTCTTCGCTCTCGCTCCCGCCGGGCGGGAGCGGCTGGAGGCTGAGGCGGAGCGGCTGGCCGCGACCGCCCGGGAAGTCAGGCGGCGTCTGGCCGACGGTGCGGCGGCGCCGGCGTGAGTGATCTCCTCGTCCGTCTGTATCCGGCTGCGTACCGGGCTGCTCACGGGCAGGAAATCATCGATGTGCACCGGGAGATGACGTCAGACATGCCGCGGGCGGCTCGGCTGCGCGCGGACGCCGACCTGGTCGCGCACGCCCTGCGGGTTCGGCTGGGGCTTGACTCGGCGTCGCCTGCGGGGCGTTTCTTCGCCCTGGCTGCCCCGTTCGCACTGGCGGCCGGTGCGGTGGACAGCGGGCTGCAACTGACACGCTGGTACGCCGGGCTTGTTCTCTCGCCGGCCCCGGTACGGGTACAGCTCTTCGCCATGGATGGTGCGTGGAGCCTGTACATGCTGCTCTCACTGCTGGTGTGCGTCGGCGCGGTCATCGCCTTGACCGGCCGGTGGGGGCCGGGTGTGGGGATGGCCGTGTGCGGGCTGCTGGGGACGGCCGTGCAGTGGGCCGCTGGCACTCGCCTGTACGACGAGGGGGCCACCGCTCCGGTCGCGGCGTTGCTGACCGTCGCCGTCGTTCTCGCCTGCCCTTCGGATCGCCGCGGTGACAGGCGGCTGTCGGCGGCGGCCGGCGCCATGGCTGCCGCAGGGTGGTTTCCCGTCGTCGTCGTGAATGCAGGGACCTATACAGGGGCCTTCGGTGTGACCACGGACTACGGTGCCTGGCCGGTGCTGGTCCTCGCCTTCACTGGGGCCGTCCTCGCCCTCCGCGCGCGTTCCTCAGGTCTGCGTGAGATGGGCGCGATGGCCGTGGCCTCTCCGCCGCTGGTCGCCTACTCCTACGCGACTGCCTGGGGCGATCTCCGGCCCGTCCTCGGCACCCTTCTCCTGCTGTCGGTCGTGGCCGCGCTCACCGCGTTCTTCCAGGCAGTGCGCCGCCGACGCTGACCCCGCCTTTACTTTCCGGCCGCCCGCCAACGGGCGGCCGGCTTTGCCATGCCGACCATGTGTCTTGCCTGACGGCTTCCACGCTGGCAGCACACCGTGCCCAGCGCACGTTGCAATAGTCCGTTGAGATGAATACTCTCTCCGGTGTTCTATCCGGGAGTGCTGTCTGGGCCGGTCGTGCGATCTTGGGTGCCCGCAGCGAAAGGGCACCCGCAGCGCGACGTGCAGTGACCCCAGCCCGGTCCCTTCCGGACAGAGAAGATCATCAGTTGCCGTTCACCTTGTCCCACCCCGCAGCGGTGCTGCCGCTGATGCGTCGGCCCTTCGTTCCGGCGTACCTGGTCGCGGGCGCCGTGGCCCCCGACGTCCCGTACTTCCTGGACGTCCTCGGCGTGTCCGAGAACAGCCCCCAGGACTGGTACGGGCCACTCCTCAACGCCACGCAGACCCACTCGCTCGGTGTGGGCCCAGTGGTCGATCTGCTCCTTGCCATCGGTCTGGTCGCCGCCTACCGGATGCTGCGCGCGCCCATCACGGCACTGCTCCCGTCCGGCCTCCGCCTCCCGGAACCCGAGCGGACAACCGGCCTGCTGGCCAAGGCCCACCACGCCATGTGGCTCCTGGTCTCCGCCCTGATCGGTATCGCCTCCCACCTCGTGTGGGACTCCTTCACCCACGGCGACGGCTTCCTGGTCACCCACGTGCAGCCGCTGCGCGCCTCGGCCCTGGGCGGCTTGACGGTCGCCCGGCTGCTGCAGTACGCGAGCACCGCCTTCGGCCTGGCGGCCGTCGGCTGGCATCTTTGGCGGCGCCGGGACCGTCTGCGCACCCATGGCGGCACCGACACCGTTGCCTGCCTGGGTCCCGTCATGCGGTGGAGCGTGGTGACTCTGCTGGTTGCGGCACCCGTGCTGGGTGGCGCCGTCCACACCCGTGGCGACTTCAACGCCTACCGCTATGTGACCGAAGTGGACTACAGCCAACCGACTACCGTCGACCTGGGCGACGGTGCGATGGAGACCACCTATCCCTCCAAGACGGTCCAGGCTCCGTGGGGGACCCTCGCCGAAGGCGTGTTGACCGGGGCCGCCAAGAGAGCGGGCGCCTCGTTCACGGTGGCACTGCTGCTGTACTCCGCCACCTGGCAGATCGGCGCTATCTCGCGCCGGCCAGCGACGGCGTCCAGCCCCGACCCCTCACCGCAACCGACTCAGGACGGGAAGTGACGGCGCTCGGCAGACGGTTTCCGCGCCCTGACCGCCGAGGTGCCTGGTTCAGCCCCGGCGACGGGCAGCGGGGTCGTACCGCGCGACGTGCCGGGCGACAGCGTCGACGCCGGGCCGGGCGTACCGCTCCAGGGAACGGACGGAGGCGTGGCGGGAGCGTGCGAGCAGCATCGGGGTGGAGGTGCCGCCCTCGGCGTCGTGCGTGAGTGCGCTGTGACTTGTCTCCGCAGAGGCCGTGTGCGGTGAGGTCGTGTCGTCATTGAGCAGGTCCGCTGCCGGGACCTCTTTCGTGATGATGGGAACGGCACGTGTTGCATTCCGGCCTTGTTGATGTGGTGTAGATCACTCGACTGGGGGGCGGGGACGCCGTCTGCGGAGCCCCCGCCCAGTGCTCGATCAGCTCCAGGTCATGTTGATCTCACGCTCGAAATTGATGTATCCAGCGCGCCGGAAGGCGTTCGCCATCGGGATGTTGCCGAGGTCTGTGGACGCGCGGATGCGGGGGACGTGCTGCTCGGCGAGGATTCGGGTGCCCTCGGTGAGGATGTCGTCGATGTAGCCGTTGCCTCGGTGTGAGGGCAGGACCGCGATGTAGGCGATGATCGCGTTGTAGTCGTTGCGGGCCGGAATGACGAACCCCGCTGGCTCTCCATCGGGCAGTGTTGCGATGCGCCACCAGTCCCGCGGGCTGGTGTAACGCGCCAGCTCGTCCTCGTAGTGCCGGACGGCCGCTTCGTGTACGGACATCCGGGTCAGGTCGTCACGGCCATGTGCGTCCAAAGTCCCGTCCAGAACTGAGGACATCAGAGCCACGAGTTCCTCGCCATCGTGGACCGGCCGGAAGACGAGGCGCCCGTTGGGCTCGGGAACTGGCGATCCCGGACGCCATTCCAGGCGCAGTCGTTCGACGAAGAGCCGGGCACCGGTCCGTTCAAGTACCGTCATGCGGTCTTCGACGACTTGTCTCGTCACCGCGTTCTCACGCCAGTCCGGCGGGACGAAACGGCTGTACTCAGGGGGACGCGACCCGTTCGGGAGGGCAGCGGCCATCGCGGCGTGCAGAAGCCGCACCCCGATGTTCACGTGATCGGAGCCCGAGGCGCTGTCTTCGATGTCGAGGATGTCCAGGATGAGTGGTGCGTCGCCGGCTGATCGGCTCCACCAGGCCGCCCTGGCCAGCAGGCGGTCACCGCGCAGGGCGACCCACATCCACTCCGGACGTCGACGGCCGGCGGCAAGGTCGTCCGCCAGTTCCTCATTGAGGACGTAAGGCAGTTGGGAGAAAAGGTCGAGTTCTTCGCGCCCGGTGATCGGACGCATGGTCAGGTCGTTCGTTTTCACGGTCAAGGCACTCTCCGGTGAAGGCGCCCGTCCGCTCCGGGGTCAGACGTGGTCCGCACCCCGGGAGGACACAAGCGCGGTGATCATGGGGATCATGGGCTTATCCCTCCTCTCGCTGTCGTGGCCCCTCAACCCTCGTGGTGGGGGTCCAGCGGTAACGTCTATCCAACCGCAGCCCTCGTCTGCAAACCCTTTTCGATCACTCTGCTTCTGACAGCGCCGAACAACGAGCCCGGGGCTGTCAGCTGCAGGTTCCAATCACTGTGGTTCGAGGCGTGGGCAGGCGACTCACTGGGCTTGTCCCAGCGACGGACTTGCGAAGCCGGATGATCTCCTCGTGCTGGGCGGCGAGTTGGGCGAGGGCCTGGCTGCGGAAGTCCGTGAGCTCATCGATCGCCTGTTCCGACGCGGTCAGCCGTTCCCGGAACTTGGCGTTCTCCGCCTTGAGACGCATGATCTGGGCTTCGCGGGGGTCGGGGATCTCGCCAGCCTCGCGCATGGCGTTCAGGCGCCGTTCGAACTCGACGCGGAGGTGAGAGTAGGGGCGGGTGCCGTAGAAGGCGGTGCGGTCGACCGCCGCCTCGCTGGCGAGGGTCTTGATGTCGCACTTTCCGCCTGGCGGGATCTCGCCGCGCAGGAGGCGGTCCATGGCGGCCCGGATGCGGTTCTCGTTCTCGGTCCGCTGGGCTGCGGAGATTCTCATGCGGACTCCTCGTGGGCGATGGTGCTGGCGGCGTCGATCTCGGCGACGACTCGGAGGGCCCGGTCGTGATCTGCCTGGAGCCGGGTGCGTTCGGTCCTGCGTGTGGTGCCGAGCTGGCCGATGAACGTCTCGGTGCGTTCGGCGTACTCGGCCCAGACGGGCCGGTGGCAGGGATGATGGGTGGCCTGCGGGCAGCGGGCGGAGTCACACATCCCGATCAGCGGTTTGTCGGCGGTAGGAGTGCCGGCCAGCTTGAGGCAGAGTGCCCGGGACGGGTCGGTGAACCAGCAGTAGTTCGCCGGGCCGAGGTGGAGGACCTTGGCGCGTTTGGTCAGCAGGTTGAGCACGTCGCGGTCGTTGCGCTGGGTTTTCGGGGCCGCGGCTGAGACTGCGTCGAGCTGGGTGTCGATGCTGGCGAAGAACGCGGTGAGTTCGCGTGCTCCGGGGCCAGCGGGGAGGCTGCCCTGCTGGTAGTTGCGGAACTCGTCCAGGACGAGCTGGAGGTTGCGGTCGCTTTCGTGCTTGTTGACCTCGGCAAGCAGTTCTGCTTGCGCGCCGCCGGGGCGGGAGCTGTAGCCCTCGGTGGTCGCGACGGCGATGTGCTTGAGGTGGATCTTGGTCGCGAGGACGCCGCCGGGGCGGTAGGCCATCTCCAGCGCGAGGGTCCGTCGCAGGCGCCGCAGAGTGACCGGTCCGGTGGGGATCGGGGCCAGGCCGAGTCGTTGTCCGGCCTGGGAGTTGACCCAGTTCCGGAACCAGCGGTAGCGGACGTCGAAGGCGAACCGTCCCAGGAGTGTGGCGCCTTCGCGCGGGTCGGGGTGAAGCTGCTCGCTCAGCTCGACGGCGCGGTATGCGGGCTCGATGACCACCCACTCGTCGACGGTGCCACCAAGTTCCTGTCCTTTGATCACCTTGCTGACCAGCCGGTAACGGGTCAGGCCGGGGGCCGGTTCCTCCGGAGGACGGCGACAGCCGACCGTCAGCTCCATGAGCTCGCTGGAGCGCATCCCAGAAACCGCCGCCAGGACGATCACCGCGGCGGTGCGGACGACGCCGACCAGGGCGACCGCCTGAAGCCGGTGCAGCGGCAGCGTCCAGGGCACCGCCTCGTTGTCGTCCGCCGCCGCGACGCTGGCGGCGCTGCGGCCGAATTCCCTGTCCGCTCCGACCTTCGCCAGAGTCTCCTCCAGCGGCTCACGCAGGGTGGTCAGCCACCGTGGGCTGAACTGGCTGAGCCCGGCCCGGCGGGCGAGGAGGTCAAGAGAGACGTGCACCAGCGGATCATTGGCCGCCCAGCCCTTGGCGATTCGGTCGGCAACGTGGCGGTCCGGGAGCAAGGGAAGGGGATCGTTCGTCCTCTCGTGTTCGGCGAGCAACGCGGTGATCTTCGCCTCTGGGTGCTGGGTTGGGGGCTTGCGCCCATGACGGCTGCTGGCTTTGCGGGCATAGCGGACACCGATGCGATCAGCTTCCCGGATGTCTTCGGCGAGCGTGACCGCATGCGGGCCGAGGGCCGACAGCAGGTAGAGGGCGGCGGCCAGGACCGGCTGCAGCACGCTGTCCTCGACGGGCTGAGTCTTGTTCTCGTCCCGGCCGTTGGGCATCTCGGCGACGGCGGAGGCGGTGGCGCCTTTCCAGGGGACAAGATCGTCGCTGGGTCGGTCGGCGGTGAACAGTTCGCGGTAGTTGACCAGGTCGATGGGGACCAGGGCGGCGGCTCGCCGGACAGCCGGGCTCTGGCTGCCGACCACGGTGCCGTGCTCGTCGAGTACGTAGCGCCGGTGGGCCAGGTATGCCTCGCAGCACCTGGTATCCATCTGGGTGAGGGAGGAGGTGTGGCCCTGGTCGGCGAGCCAGTGGAAGAAGCCGCTGAGCTCGGCGAGTCGGCCTGCGCAGGTCCGCAGGTGCAATGCGGTGCGGTAGGCGCGGGGCAGGGGTGCGGCTGCCGGATGCCGGGGTGCCAGCAGCGCGAGTACGAGTTCCTTGGCGACCAGTCTCCATCTCGGGTCCGTGATCGCGGTGAAGTCGAAGCGCCGTTGGTGCAGCGGCATCTGTACTGGCAGTCCGATCACGTCGGTGAAATCCCACTGGTCGTCGTCGAAGATCGGTCGGCGGGTTCCGGCGGGCAGGTCGAAGCCCGCCTCTCGGCAGATGTCCGCGCCGGCGAAGGGAGACTCATCGCCCACGCTGTGAAAGGCCGCGGTGACAGCGGTGGTCATGCGGTCAGCTCCTCGGGTCGCAGAGGCAGTTCGTCGTCCTTGTCGCGGACGTGGGCGGCGGCTTCGGCCAGCAGGACGGGGTCGAAGCGGTCCAGGACTTGCTGAATGCGGGTGGCGTAGGGGCCGAAGACGGCCATGAAGTGGGCGGCGGGCATCTGCTGCCACTGCCTGGAGAAGAACGCCTTCAGTCGCAGCAGGTTCGCGGCATGCCGCGGGGCGAACACCGCCAGCGGGCAGAGCAGGCAGACCCAGGGGCGGGCCGGACACGGCTTGCCCTTGGGACCGTGCAGCCCGGACAGTTGGTCGCCGCAGGCGGCGGTGAATACATCCCGCTGCCCGCCGATCAACTCGGCGAGTGCGGTGTCGTCGAGCTCCATGGTGGCCACGACGTCGGGGTAGTCCTGGGCTAGGGCGGCGGCGTCCTCGTCGGTGAGGACGGTGGGCGGGTGAGCGCGTCTGAGCAGGTCGTGCTGGGCGTCCTCGACGATGGCCTCGACGGCCTTGCGCTGGGCCGGTGTGGTGGCGCTCAGGTAGTGGTCGCCCTCGACGGCCGGAGTGTGGTTCGGGTCGATGGTGGCCCGTGCGCTGCCTGTCCAGGTGCGCTTGTCGCGCATCGCGTGATGGGTGGTGCGGATCCGGGACCGGTGGATCTTCAGTGGTTTGCCCTCGGCGTCGAGGATGCCGTCCCGCCGAGCCCATGACTGCCGGGAGACGCTGGTGACCTTCCGTGCGGCCAGGGCGGGGTTTCCCGGCCGGGCCAGGCAGAGCCAGAGCCGTTCCCGGTCTCCGGGCGGCATGAAGCTCCGCAGTAGCGCGGAGTGGGCGAGCCACTGTTCCAGCAGGCGCACGGCCCGACGCGGGAGGTTCAGACTCTCGGCGGCGGTGCGGCCCTTGACGTAGGACAGCAGGATCGAGGTGTCGCCGGCCCAGTCGACGTCGCCGACACCGAGATCGTCGATGCCGTCGGGCACGATGCCGGAGTAGATGCCGAACAGCAGCCGGTAGGCGAGCGTCACGTCCAGGTGAGGGAAGACGCCCTGGACGGCGTCGTGGAAGGGGCCGACGCCGATGCGTTTGTGGAGGGCGTCGAAGGTCACACCGATAGCTCGGGCGAAATCGGGGGTGCCGATCGGGCCGGTCCGTGACAGCAGCCAGCAGAAGTTCTCCGCTGTCCACCCTGCTTCGGCGGGGTGCCGTCCCCGGGAGGCGGCGGCCAGTGCCTGGCGGTGGCCGGCGTACGACTCCTCGGTCAGCGTGCGGCAGACGCTGGTGAGCCGGTCCCACTCGGCCTCGTCGTAGGGCGGCAGGGGCTTGCGGTAGGGCTGCGGGTGGTAGTTCCTCCCCTTCGTGAGCTCCTCCACCCCCGGCACGAGCGTCCCCCCGGCCGCGGCGAAACCCAGGACCATGTGCCGGGTCAGGGCCTCACGTCCCCTGGAGGCGCCCATCCAGTACTCGGCGAGCACGCCACGGCTCAGCTGTCGGAGACTGCCGGAGAACCCGCGGTCCGCGAGGGTCCGCACCATGTGCCGGGCGGCGCTGGTGTAGTGCTGCATGCTGCCGGCGGCGTCCACGGTTCCGTGCGGGTGGACCAGCTCGGCCAGGCCGACGGCCAGGTCCCGGGCCAGCTGCGGGTTGGGCAGGCCGTCCAGGGAAAGCTTCGCGCGCCTGCCGTCGCTGAAGACGCAGTCCAGGCCAAGCGGTTCGTCGATGAGCGTGGCCGGCATCTCAGGCACCTCCGGCCACGACGTCGTCGGCGAATTCTGCCGCGGCCTCGCCTTCGGCCTCCGTGTCCTCGGTCAAGCCGGCCGCCGCCCCTGCGGCCTCGTATGCCTCCCGGTAGATGCGGGTGGTGTCCAGGCGGCGGAGGTACTTTTCCGTGACGAGTACGGTGCTGTGTCCAAGCAAGTCACGCAGGACCAGCAGCGGGTCGGCCTTGGAGAGGTAGAACACAAGAGCGGCGTCTGCGTCCGTCTCCGTCACGAGCCTCGCGGCCTGCCGATAGTGCCCGGTGACCAGGCATTCCAGCGTCCTCATCGAAAACGTATGACGGAGCCGATGAGGCCAGACGTGCGGGAAACGCGGCTCGAACCGGGCCCGGATCCGCTCCGATGTGCGCTCGAAAACCGTCGCCCAAGCGGTGAACGGACCGCCACCGTTCTTCACCGCCAACAGGCACGAACCCCCGTCCGGCGCGACCAGCCGCCGCCTCTCGGCCGGCGTCAGCGACGCCCACGGCCTGCGAACACCGTTGATCAGCCCGCCCCGGGCGTCCGGCTCGGACACCATCAGCGGCTCGCCCCACCGTCGCGGCGGCCGCCACCGTGCCCCCTCCGCCGTGGCCGCCCGGTCCAGCTCCAGATAGTCGTGCACCGCAGCGAGGACCTCGAAGGAGATCCAAGTGGTGCGGAACTTCCTTCCCTTGGTGATAGCGGCCGGCACCGAAAACGGGATCGGCACCGCGGTCGGCTCCGGCGGCAGGGCGGGGATCTCCCACGGCAGCAGGTAGGTGAACTCCTGCAGCCGCAGCCCCGTGGCCAGCGCCAGGTCCCCGATGGCAGCGTTCCGGGTCATCTCCCGGCCGTGGAACCCGGTGTCCTGCGAACCATCCGGGGCCAGCCCGCGCAGCCCCTTGCGGAACAACTCGGTGAAGTCCGGCTCCAGGTACTTGATCGTCACGTGCGGCTTCGGCGTGCGGCGCACCGCAAGGTTCACCTTGACCTCCCGGCCGGTCCCGGCGAACAGGGCCCGCGCTGCGCGGTAGGTGAACGGCTCCGCCGTCGCGTACCCCTCGTTCATCGCCCACCGGTAGAACAACGACAGGATGCTCATGTGCTGGCCCCACGTCGTCGCCGCGAACCGGGCCTTCAGCGGGCCCGCGGCCCGGTGCTCGGCGTACCGGCTCAGCCCGGCCTTCAACCGCTCCCGCGAGTCGAACAGACCCACTCCGTGTACGGCCAGGAACTCCATCCACTCCTTGAGGACCCGCGCGTAGTTCTCCCACGAACTCGGCGCTGGCGCCCCACTGGCCGGGAGCTCACACAGCCACCGGTTCACCACTGCCGCCGGGCGCGGCGCGGCCGGACCGTCCTCGAAGCGCAGGTCGTCGTCGACGAGCACAGGCATCCCCTCGGGGATCAACGGCCGATGCTCGACGTCCCAGGACTCCCAGCCTCGGGACGAGAAGAAGCTCAGGATCATGAGCGCCGACAGTAGAAACACCACACGGCTCAGCGCAAAGCCCAAACTCCCAGGCCACCAGCCCCGTTGAAGTCAATCGCCACACGAAAACTAAGCAGAGACAAAGTGCCGGAGCCGGTGCAGCGTCCAGCCGTCCAGGTCCTCAAAGTCCTCGGGTGAGGCGAGAGGGGGGTCGTCGTCGGCGACGTGAACCAGTCGCCCTGGACGAGATCGGCTACGAGGTGCTGTGCCGGCTGCATCACCGGCGGCGGGCGACCGCCGCCTCCGCGCGGGCCGCGGCGCTGTCGCCCGACGTGCTGCCCGTGGCCGCCGACTGAGAGCGGACGCCGGCGGCGCCTCCCGGCGGGGCCGGGAGGGGGGTACCCCGCCGGGGACGCGCACCACGGCATCGAGTGGAAGCGGGTCCGGGACGGGCGTACCCCAGCCGACCCGGGCACCACGGTGTCCGTCGGGGAGCGGGCTTCCCGGCGGCTCGCGACGCTGACGGGCTCCGCCGCGGTCCCGGCGTCAAGTGGCGGAGGCCGGCCTCCGGCTCCCACGGCAACGGGCTCCACGGCACGTAGACGGGTCTGGTCGAGGCGGGGTCGGCCGCGGCAACGCCCCCTCGGAAGAGGCGGGCTCGGCCCGTGACGGCCGGCCTCCCGGGTCAGTTACTCCGAGCGGTTCGCACGATGGTGAAGACCGCGCCCTCGGGGTCGGCCACCGTCGCCTGCCGGCCGCTTGTGCCCTCGTACGGTTGACGCACGACGTGGCCGCCGAGATCCACCACCGTGACCGCGATCGCGTCGGGGTCCTCGACCTCGAAGTAGGTCATCCAGTGCGAGCCCCTGTCGCGCGGCAGTGCGGGGCCCACCCCGTGGATCGAGGCCACCGGGCGGTCGTCCAGACGCAGCGTCAGCAGGCCGGTGCCGGCCGGGACCACGGGCTCGAGGTCGTAATCGAAGACCGACTCGTAGAACTTGCCGACCGCCGACGTCTCCCGTGTCATCAACTCGTTCCACACGGGCGTGCCGTGGGTGCCGAAGAGGGCGGTGCCCGTGTGCGCTGCGGCCTGCCAGGCGCCGAAGACCGCTCCCTCCGGGTCGGCGGCGATGACGAGCCGTCCCGCGTCCGCCGCGTCGAGCGGCCCGACCCCGATCGTGCCGCCGCACATCCTGATCCGCTCGGCGGTCTCGTCGATGTCGTCCGAGGCCATGTAGGGCGTCCACGCGATCGGCAGATGGCGGTCCGCCGGCAGCCGGCCGATGCCGGCCACCTCCCTGCCGTCGAGCAGCGCCCGCACGTACGGGCCGAGTTGCTGCGGCCCGGGGGCGAAGTCCCAGCCGAACAGCTCCCGGTAGAAGTCCTGCGTCGCGTCGATTCCGTGCACCATGAGGCTCACCCAGCAGGGCGTGCCGGGTCTGCGCCGAGTCGCCTCGGTCGTCATCGTCACTCTCTCCTCGGACCATCGTCGTCGTGGCCGTGCGGGGGACCGGTGGGCCGTCGTACGGGACGGCCCTCACCCCGTGCAGATGCTCGCACCACCGGGCGCGCCGCGCGTCACGGCCGCGCCGCTCTGCCCGGGGATCCCCCCGGGGAAGGATGCCCGTTCCCGCATCTTCCATCCTCGGTGCGGCCATTGACGTCGCTGCGCAAGGGCCCGCCGGCCCTTGCGCGAAGATGGCGTCATGAACCCCATCATCACCGCTACCGAACTCGTCGGCGAGTCAGCCGGTCAGCGGCCCCCGGTGCTGCTCGACGTCCGCTGGCAGCTCACCCTGGCCAAGGCCGCCGGTGCCGCACCCTTCGACGGCCGGGCCGCCTACGAGGCCGGTCACATCCCCGGGGCCGTGTACGTCGACCTCGACTCCGAACTGGCGGGACCGCCCGGACGGGGCGGGCGGCATCCGCTACCGGACACGGAGACCTTCGGCGCGGCGATGCGCCGCGCGGGCGTGTCGGGTGGCGCCCCGGTCGTCGTCTACGACGGGGGACAGGGCTGGGGCGCGGCGCGGGCGTGGTGGCTGCTGCGGTGGGCGGGACACCCGGACGTCCGTGTCCTGGACGGAGGTCTCGCGGCATGGGACGGCCCGTTGACCACGGACGTCACTCCCACGGCACCGGGGGACTTCACGCCCGTGCCCGGCGGTCTGCCGCTGCTCGACGCGGACGGTGCGGCGGCCCTCGCCCGGTCCGGACTCCTGCTGGACGCCCGGGCCGCCGAGCGCTACCGGGGCGACGTCGAGCCGATCGACCGGGTCGGCGGGCACATTCCCGGCGCCGTCTCGGCTCCGACGACGGAGAACGTCCCGAAGGGCGCCACCACCTTCCTGCCCCGCGAGGAGTTGGCCGCCCGCTTCAAGCGCCTGGGCGCCGAGGACGCTCGCGAGGTCGGTGTCTACTGCGGCTCCGGGGTCTCCGGCGCCCACGAGGTCCTGGCCCTGGCGATCGCCGGAATCCCGGCGGCGCTCTACGCCGGTTCCTGGTCGGAGTGGTCCTCCGATCCCACCCGGCCGGTCGCGACGGGCCCCGACCCGCAGTAGCGGGCAGGGGGCGGGCCGGCACCGGCGCCACGCGGGGCCGGCCGCTTCCGGGGCCCGCCGGCCGCGGCGAGGGCCGGAGCGCCGGGCGTGCATCCGTGCCCACGGAGGAGGCCCGCTCGGTGAGAACGTCGCCTGATGCGGCCCGGGGAACGGTGGAGGGCTCGTACGGAAACCCGTACGAGCCCTCCACCGCGATGGCCCGAAAGTGCTACTCCTGCTTCTTCCGGCGGGTGCCGAACACGATCTCGTCCCAGCTGGGCACCGCCGCCCGGCGGCCGGGGCGGACGCCGTCTGCCTCGGCCTGCCGGTCCGTGGTTCCGGTGAGGCGATCGCGGTGACCGGCGACCGACCGCGGCATCAGGACGTCCGCGTACGCCGAGCCGGCGCCGGCGGACGCCGCGGGGGCGGGGGGCTCCTCGGCCTCGGGTTCCTCGACGGGCTCGGCGGACGGTGTCTCCGGGGCCGGCCGCTCCGGCACCACGAGGTCGCCGCGGAAGCTCGGGACCGCCTCCAGCAGGCTGGTCAGTGAGTCCCGCTCGGTCTCGTCGGCCTCCGGCGCCGGAAGCTGCGCGGGGCGGTCCGGGACGCGGTCGAGCGGCCGGTCCCGGGGGAGCCGGGCGATGCGCGGTACGAACGGGAAGCTCGGCTCATGGGTGACGCCGATGGCGTCGTCCGTCTCCCCGATCAGCGCCCGGGCCTCGTCGTCGACGGCCTGGACCAGCCGGCGCGGCGGGTCGTACGTCCAGCTCGCCGAGTGCGGCTCTCCCGCCACCCGGTAGACCAGGAGCACTTCCCAGGTGCCGTCGTCGCGCCGCCAGGAGTCCCACTGGACGGTGTCCTTCTCGGCACCCCGCAGGAGCAGGCGCTCCTGCACGGCCTCGCCGAGCTGTGGGCCGGTGTTCTCCCCGGGGCGGCGGACGGGCGTCTTGCGCGCACGCTCCGCCATGAACGCGCGCTCAGCGAGGACGGGCCCCTCGAACCGGCGCACCCGTTCCACGGGAATGCCGGCGAGCTGGGCGACCTCCTCCGCGGACGCCCCTGCTCGTATACGCGCCTGGATGTCGCGCGGGCGGAGGTGGCTCTCGACCTCGATCTCGATCTGGCCGAGGCGCGCGCGGTCGTTGCGGACGGCGGCGCGCAGCCGTTCGTCAATCGGAAGCGTGTACTCCGTGCTGTCCGCAGCCTTCAGCACCAGTCGTGTGCCGTCGTTTGAGACGGCCACGACACGCAGTTCGGGCATGGGGACCTCCCGGGTGGTGCCTGCCGACGTCACGTGCGTCGCTGCTTCCGCTAGTCGAGTGTGGCCTGCCCGGGTGCAGCCTGCCACAACCTTGCCGAGTTGCCCGGCGTGTCGGGCATGGGCCCTGGACCGCCGTTATGGCACGGTTACCTGTTTGCAACGCAGGGTGACGAGCATCGTCACCCACTACAGCAGGCGACCGCACGGTGCCACGGCGCCGCCGGTTCGAGTGCCGCTTTCGGCCCCCTGTTCCCGGGGCCGCGCACCCGCGAGAGAGACCGGACCCAGGGCTCGTCACAGTACTCCATTCGGGCCATCGGGGTGGACCGGCGCGCCGCCGAACTTGTCGCGGAGGCCGCAAGTTCCTTTCCTCTACCCCGAATTCGGGGGTGGCAAGCTTCACAGAATCCGCATAATCGGAACTATTCGATTCGCCCATATGTCCCTTCTTGGTGCACGGTGGGAGAGATGGGTAAGCAGAGGTCGGATATGCATCACACGAGGGACGACGGCGCGGCGGAGCGGAAGGAGCGGCGACTGGACCTGAGCGTTCCGCAGGTCGCGGGCAGTGCCCTCGCGGCGGTCGCGGCGGCCGTCCTCGCCTCTCAACTCGGCGTCTACGGAACGATTCTGGGCGCCGGGGTGGTGAGTGTGGTGGCCACCTGCGGCGGCTCCCTCTTCCAGCACCTGTTCCGGCGAACCGGCGAACAGATCCGCGATGTCACGCAGCAGGCCGGCCCGAAGGACTCCCGGCCGCCCGCCGGTTCCTCGGCAACGGAGCCCCCCGCGTTCGGTGAGCCGTCCGGTCACGGGGAGTTCGGCGCGACGGCCACCCACGGCACCCGCGCCCGCGGCCGGAAACGGTCCTTGATCGCCGCCGCCGTCGCCTTCGCCGTCGCGATGCTCGGCATCACCGGGTACGAACTCGCGTCCGGCCGGGACCTCGGCGGCGGGCCGGGCACCACGGTGGGCACGGCCGTCCACGGCGGCGACCGGGTCGGCGGCGGGTCGCCTTCGTCGTCGAGTTCCCGCGGAGACCGGGACGACGGGCGGCAGGGGCAGCAGGGCGGCGGCCACGACGGCACCTCCGGAACGGACGACGGCTCCGGCGCGGGCGACCGGGGTGGGAGCGGCACCGAGGGCGCCGGTCGGGGCGGCTCCGGCTCCGCGTCGGGCTCCGCTCCGGGAGCGGACGGTGGTGAGGGGGGCGGGCCGTCCCCCGGGCCCTCCGCTTCCAGCGGTGGCGAGAGTCCGGCGGTGCAGCAGGACCCGACGCACTCCGCGCCCGTGCCGGCCGAGTCGCCGCGAGGTGCCGCGCCGGACGCCCCCTAGTGCTGTGACCGGAAGGGTTCACCGGCTCGCGACGCCCGGCACGGCACCTCGCGGCGTTGTCGGAGTCGCCCGAGTGCGCCCGGTACGAGGGCGATCCTCCGCCTTGCGATGCACCGCACCGTACGCCGCGAGCTTCCCGGCGAACCTTTCCGGCCACAGCACTAGGGCAGGCGCCGCGGAGCCCGATCGCAGGCCGGCGCCGTATCAGGCGACGTTCGCCCCTCGCGGCGCCCGGCACGGCGCCCCGCGGCGCTGCCGAATCGACCGAGCAGGCCCACCGCGAGGTCGATCCGGCGCCTTGCGATCCTGGTAAGGCCGGGAGACCCCGTGCACCGGACGCCGCTCCTTGACGGGCCAACCCTGCCTGGCGAGGCACTAGGCGCCCAGCACCCGCCGCAGATGGTCGTTGCCGAACACCCGGTCGGGATCCAGCCGGTCGCGCAGTGCCAGGAACTCGCCGAACCGCGGATACACGCTCTCGAAGTACTCCGCGTCGCGCGTGTGGATCTTGCCCCAGTGCGGCCGGCCGCCGTGCGCGGTCATGATCCGCTCCACCGCGGTGAAGTACGAGCGGTACGGCGTGCCCTTGTACATGTGCACGGCGATGTACGCGGTCTCGCGCCCGGACGCGGTGGACAGGGTGATGTCGTCGGCGGGTGCCGTCCGCACCTCCACGGGGAAGCTGATCCGCAGCGGCGAACGGTCGACCATGGCCTTCAGCTCGCGCAGCGCGGCGACCGCGGCCTCCCTCGGGAGCGCGTATTCCATCTCGACGAAGCGCACCCGGCGGGGACTTGTGAAGACCTTGTAAGGAATGTCCGTGTACGTACGGGCGGACAGTGCGCGGCTGGAGACCTTGGCGATCGCCGGAATCGTGGCCGGTATCGCACGTCCGAGTGAATTGACCACCTGGAACAGTCCGTTGGAGAGGAGCTCGTCCTCGATCCACCCGCTAACCGCTCCGGGCGGGGCGACGGGGCCGGAGCTGCGGTTGTTGCGTTTGGTGTTGCAGTTGCCCGTGTGCGGGAACCAGTAGAACTCGAAGTGCTCGTTCTCCGCGTGCAGCTCGTCGAACTCCGACGTCACCCGGTCGAAGGGCATCGGTTCCTCGCGGGCCGTCAACAGGAACATCGGCTCGACGGCGAAGGTGATCGCGCTGATCACGCCCAGTGCGCCGAGTCCGATCCTGGCCGCGGCGAAGAGCTCGCGCTCCTCCTCGGTCCCCTTCTCGGAGCAGGTCAGCAGCGAACCGTCCGCCGTGATCAGTTCGATCCCCCGGATCTGCGCGGCGATCGAGGCGGAGTCGCGGCCGGTGCCGTGCGTCCCGGTGCTGGTGGCTCCCGCGACCGTCTGCTCCATGATGTCGCCCATGTTCGTGAGCGACAGGTCCTCGCGGGCGAGCGCGGCGTTGAGCCGCTTCAGCGGGGTGCCGGCCTCGACGGTCACCGTCATCGCCGTACGGTCGATCTCCCGGATGCCGGTGAGGAGATCGGGCCGGACCAGCACGCCGTCCGTCGCGGCGATCGCGGTGAACGAATGGCCGGTGCCGACCGTCTTCACCCGCAGGCCGTCCTCCGCGGCGCGGCGCACGGTCTCGGCCAGTTCCTCCGCCGAGGCCGGAGTGACCTCCCGCCGCGGACGGGCGGCCACCGTGCCCGCCCAGTTATGCCACGCGTTCCTCGTCATGGTCCTGGATGTGCTCGTCATCCCGCCCCTCCCGCGTCGGCACCGGCCTGCGCAGCCGGCGGTACCCCGAGAACGCGACCACGACCGCGAGCGCTCCCGCCACCGCGGGCACCGCGTACGCGGCACCGGCCCCGTACTCGTCCACCACCCATCCGGAGGCCGACAAGCCGAGCGAGACGCCGACCGCGAGCCCGGTACCGGTCCAGGTCATGCCCTCGGTCAGCTTGGTGCGCGGTACGTGCGTTTCGACGAGGGCCATGGTCGTCACCATGGTGGGCGCGATGGCCAGGCCCGCGACAAAGAGCGCCACGGCCAGGACCACCAAGTTCCCGGCCAGTTGGAGGGGGATCATACTCACGGCCATCGCGCACACGCCCAGTACCCACCTGCGGGCCGGCGCCCCCTTCAGGTGCAGTAGTCCGAAGACCGCTCCGGCCAGGCAGGAGCCCAGCGCGTAGACCGCCAGGACCAGGCTGGCCGCGGCCTTGCTGCCCTGCTCCTCGGCGAAGGCCACCGTCACCACGTCGATCGAGCCGAAGATGGCGCCCGTCGCGACGAAGGTCACGACCAGCACCCGCAGGCCGGGGGAGCGCAGCGCGGAACCGCCGCTCTCGGACGTGCGCGGGTGCGGCACGGGCTCGGTCGCGCGCTGCGCCGTGAGCCAGAGCACGCCGACCACCAGGAAGGCGGTGGCCAGCAGCGGGCCCGCCTCGGGGAACCAGACCGTGGACAGCCCGATGGAGATGATCGGGCCGACGATGAAGCACACCTCGTCGACGATCGACTCGAAGGCGTACGCGGTGTGCAGTTCGCGGGGCGAACCGTGGTAGATCGCCGCCCAGCGGGACCGCGTCATCGCGCCGACGGCAGGAATGCAGCCGGCACAGGCGGTGAACGCGAACAGCATCCAGTTCGGCGCCCCTTGCTGGGCGCAGACGAGAAGTCCTCCCACCGCGGCGACCGAGATCAGCAGGGCGGGGCGCAGCACCCTTCTCTGCCCGTGCCGGTCGACCAGCCGGGAGACCTGGGGGCCGAGCACCGCCGCCGACAGCGCCAGGGTCGCGGAGAGCCAGCCGGCGAGGCTGTAGCGCCCCGTCAGCTGGGAGACCATGGCCACGATGCCGACGCCCATCATGGACAGCGGCATGCGCCCGAAGAAGCCCGCGGCGGAGAACGCCAGGGTGCCGGGGGCCGCGAATATGGCGCGGTAGGGACTGGGCAAGACGGCGCTCCGTAAGGAATGTGAGTGGCCGGTACAGCTTACTGGTGAGGCAACCCTTACTCCAGTGCGGTTTTCCCGCTGTCCGAGGCTGGTGGGAGGATCGCACCATGGCCGAACAGCACGACCCCGCACCGCGCGACCCCGCCCCCTACGACGCCCTGCTGCTGCTCTCCTTCGGCGGTCCCGAGGGGCCGGACGACGTGGTCCCGTTCCTGGAGAACGTGACACGCGGCCGCGGCATCCCCAGGGAACGCCTCGAGGAAGTCGGTCAGCACTACTTCCTCTTCGGCGGGGTCAGCCCGATCAACGACCAGAACCGGGCGCTGCTGGAGGCGCTCCGCAATGACTTCGCCGGCGCCGACCTCGATCTGCCGGTCTACTGGGGAAACCGGAACTGGGCGCCGTACCTGACGGACACCCTCCGCGAGATGGTCCTCGACGGGCGCCGACGGGTGGCCGTGCTCGCCACCAGCGCGTACGCCTCGTACTCGGGCTGCCGGCAGTACCGGGAGAACCTCGCGGACGCGCTCGCCGCGCTGGAGGCGGAGGGACTGCCGCTGCCGCGCGTCGACAAGCTGAGGCACTACTTCAACCACCCCGGTTTCATCGCCCCGATGGTGGAGGGCGTGCTCGCCTCGCTCGCCGACCTGCCCGAGGACGTCCGGGCGGGCGCGCACCTGGCGTTCACCACCCACTCGATCCCGGACGCGGCCGCGGACAGTTCGGGTCCGGTCGCCGAGCACGGCGACGGCGGGGCGTACGTGAAGCAGCACCTCGACGTGGCGCGGGTGATCGTCGACGCGATCAGGGAGGAGACCGGCACCGACCACCCCTGGAGGCTCGTGTACCAGTCGCGCAGCGGCGCCCCGCACATCCCCTGGCTGGAGCCGGACATCTGCGACCACCTGGAGGAGTTGCACGGCGAGGGGGTCCCGGCGGCCGTGATGGTGCCGATCGGCTTCGTGTCGGACCACATGGAGGTCCTGTACGACCTGGACACGGAGGCCACGGCCAAGGCCGCGGAACTGGGGTTCGCGGTCCGTCGGTCGGCGACGGTCGGGGCGGACCCGCGTTTCGCGGCGGCGGTCCGCGACCTGCTCCTGGAGCGCGCGGCGACCGAACGGGGGAAGGTGGTGGAGCGGTGCGCGCTCGGTGCGCTCGGTCCGTCCCACGACCTCTGCCCGATCGGATGCTGCCCCGCGAGGTCGGAGCGCCCCGCGGCGGCCGGCGCGGACAGCCCTTACGCCTAGTGCTGTGACCGGAAGGGTTCACCGGCTCGCGACGCCCGGCACGGCACCTCGCGGTGTTGTCGGAGTCGCCCGAGTACGCCCGGTGCGAGGGCGATCCTCCGCCTTGCGATGCACCGCACCGTACGACGCGAGCTTCCCGGCGAACCTACCGGCCACAGCACTAGCGCGTGTTTCGAAAGCCCCGTCTGGGCGGGCGGGCGGACGACGCTGCTTTCGAAACCCGCCCCAGTGCCGCGGACCTCGGACGTACGGACGGAGAGCCGCCGTACGGACGGACGGGGACGTGCGGTCGCTGCCCGCCCGTCCCGGCACATGACACAGCCACTCACCCTGGAGCCGTTCCGTGACCGACCCTCTGCTCGACGAACTGCTGTCCCTCGCGCTGGAGGCCGCGCGCCGGGCGGGTGAGCTGCTGCGGGACGGCAGGCCCGACGACCTCGCCGTCGCCGCGACCAAGTCCAGCCCGATCGACGTCGTGACCGAGATGGACATCTCCGCCGAGAAGCTGATCACCGGCTTCCTCACCGGTGCCCGGCCGGACGACGGCTTCCTCGGTGAGGAGGGGGCCTCCACGGAGGGCACGAGCGGTGTCCGCTGGGTCGTGGACCCGCTCGACGGCACCGTGAACTACCTCTACGGCCTGCCGACGTGGGCCGTGTCCATCGCGGCCGAGCGGGACGGAGAGACCGTCGTCGGCGTCGTCGAGGTGCCGATGCGCGGTGAGACGTACCGGGCCGTGCGCGGGCGCGGCGCCTTCTGCGGCGACCGCCCGCTCCGGTGCCGGCCCGCACCCCCGCTGGACCAGGCGCTGGTCTCGACGGGGTTCAACTACGTCCAGTCCGTGCGCCGTCACCAGGCGGAGGTGGCACGGCAGCTGATCCCGCGCTTCCGTGACATCCGGCGTGGCGGCTCGGCCGCGGTGGACCTCTGCGACGTCGCCGCCGGCCGTCTGGACGGCTACTACGAGCGGGGCCTGCACCCCTGGGACCTCGCGGCGGGCGATCTCGTCGCCCGCGAGGCGGGGGCCCTCACCGGGTCCCGCCCGGGAGAACCGCCGAACCGCGATCTGGCCGTCGCGGCGTCGCCCGGTGTCTTCACCCCGCTCCAGCGCCTGCTCGACGAACTGGGCGCCTGGCACGACTGAGCGCGCCCGGCGGCCGTTCACGGTGCCGGCACGGGTCCGCACATGCGTGAGGGTCCGGTGCCGTCCCACGGCACCGGACCCTCACGGGCCGGTCAGGCGCTGACGGCGCCGAACTTCACGCCGTGCTCCGCCGCGAGACGGTGCAGGTCCTCCAGCTCGGCCTGCTCGACCTCCGCCAGGAAGTCGTCGCCGTCCTCACGGGCCCGCGTGAGGTCGGTCTCCGTGGCCTTGATGCGCTGCAGAAGACCTGCGGTGAATGCGTCCATGGTCGCGCCCCCTCGTCGTGGGTCGGTGGCGGGTGGTGGATCACGCGCACCCTCTGGGGGACAGAGAGACGGGGTGTGGCATGCCACATACACGGCGTGATCGCGGGGTGTGCACTCGTCCTCCCCACGGCCATCCTCAGGGAAACCTCAACTCCACAGGGAACCGCGTGAATTCCCTGTGCACTCCTGGTGTCCCTGGGGTGCGTCTTCTCCGTCTTACGGCCGGTTTACGCGCGTAAGGGGCAGGATGGAGACACAACGAACCATCATTCGACCACCGACCTGCCCGAGGTCACCGCCGACCTGCCCCGGTCACGGTACCGGGCGGTCACACAGGAAGGACCAGCCTCGTGCGCGTACTCGTCGTCGAGGACGAGCAGCTGCTCGCCGATGCGGTGGCCACCGGACTGCGCCGGGAGGCCATGGCGGTCGACGTCGTGTACGACGGCGCCGCCGCCCTCGAACGCATCGGCGTCAACGACTACGACGTGGTCGTCCTCGACCGGGACCTCCCCTTCGTCCACGGCGACGACGTCTGCCGCAAGATCGTCGAACTCGGCATGCCCACGCGCGTCCTGATGCTGACCGCCTCCGGCGACGTCAGCGACCGCGTGGAAGGACTGGAGCTCGGGGCGGACGACTACCTGCCCAAGCCCTTCGCGTTCACCGAGCTCACCGCGCGTGTGCGCGCGCTGGGCCGGCGGACGACCGTGCCGCTGCCGCCCGTCCTGGAGCGTGCGGGGATCAAGCTCGACCCCAACCGGCGAGAGGTGTTCCGCGAGGGCCGGGAGATCCAGCTCGCCCCCAAGGAGTTCGCCGTGCTGGAGGTCCTCATGCGCAGCGAGGGCGCGGTCGTCTCGGCCGAACAATTGCTCGAGAAGGCATGGGACGAGAACACGGACCCGTTCACCAACGTCGTCCGGGTCACCGTCATGACCCTGCGCCGCAAGCTCGGGGAGCCCCCGGTGATCGTCACCGTCCCGGGCTCCGGCTACCGGATCTGAGCGTGGCGACGGCACCCGCGCCCCCCACGGCGCCCCCCAAGCCCACCTGGGACCCGAGAGAGCCCGTCGGGCCGCTGCTGCGCCCCACCATCCGGATAAGGCTCACCCTGCTGTACGGCGGAATGTTCCTGATCGCGGGCATCCTGCTGCTGTCGATCATCTATCTGCTGACGGCCCAGGCGCTGCACGACGGGATCCGCCAGTCCGTCGAGGTCGGCGCGCCGCCGGGTGCGAACGTCACGATCACCAGCCCCACGTGCCCCCGTATCAACGACCTGGTCGACAACGGCCAGCGGAACGCGGCGCTGAAGCTGTGCATCGCCGAGCAGCGCCAGCACGCCCTCGACGAACTCCTGACCCGCTCCCTCTTCGCGCTCCTCGGCCTCAGTGTGATCGCGTTCGCCTTCGGCTACGCCATGGCCGGCCGTGTCCTGTCCCCGCTCGGCAAGATCACCCGCACCGCCCGCCGGGTCGTCGGCACGGACCTCTCGCGGCGCATCGAGCTGGAGGGCCCCGACGACGAGCTGAAGGAGCTCGCGGACACGTTCGACGAGATGCTGGAGCGTTTGGAGAGGGCCTTCTCCGCACAGCAGCGGTTCGTCGCCAACGCCTCGCACGAGCTGCGCACGCCTCTGGCGATCAACCGGACCCTGCTGGAGGTGCACCTCTCCGACCCGGGTGCGCCTCCCGAGCTGCAGCAGCTCGGGAAGACCCTGCTCGCCACCAACGAGCGGAGCGAGCAACTCGTGGAGGGGCTGCTGCTGCTCGCCCGCAGCGAGAACCAGATCGTGGAGCGCAAGCCCGTCGACCTGGCCGAGGTCGCCGGCCACGCCGTGGACCAGACGAGGGCGGAGGCCGAGGCCAAGGGCGTCGAGATCCGCGGGGAGCGAGTCCCCGCGGTCGTCCAGGGCAACGGCGTGCTGCTGGAGCGGATCGCCCTGAACCTCGTGCAGAACGCGGTGCGGTACAACCTCGCGGGCGGCGGCTGGGTCGAGGTCACCACCGAGGTCCAGCACGGCCAGGCGGTGCTGGTGGTGACGAACACCGGGCCGGTGGTGCCCGCGTACGAGATCGACAACATCTTCGAGCCATTCCGGCGGCTCCGCCAGGAGCGCACCGGCAGTGACAAGGGGGTCGGACTTGGCCTGTCGATCGCGCGGTCCGTCGCGAGGGCCCACGGTGGCCGTATCATCGCGGAGCCGCGCGAGGGCGGCGGCCTCGTCATGCGCGTCACCCTGCCGCTCTGAGGACATGCTCCAGGGCCGCGTATGACACCGAAGGGCCGCCGAGGGAGACGCCGCTGTTCGCTTTGCGCGGAATTTTCGGGACCCGCACCCGGAGATTCGCTGTGTGATCGATCACAGAGGCGAAATTCCGGCCATGTACTCTCCGTCGTCAAAATTCCTGCGGAACGCCGGGAAAGTCCGGGTTTCCGGGGGTCGGGATGACGGGAAGTACACGGGGTGGCGCCCGTGAAGTGCGACATTAGGACCGTGTACGGTCCTGATCGCCATCCAAGCTGATCACTCATGAGGGGTCGGGTTGGGTGTCGATTGAGTAACAGACCTTGATGTGAGGCAAAATCTCCGCCTCAGGTCGGGCACAAGTCCGGCCTCTCACGCGTTACGTGCGCTGGAGACACCGCAAACACCCAGAGGGGGAGAGCGACATGGCTACGGATTACGACACCCCACGCAAGACCGACGACGACATCGATTCCGACAGCCTCGAAGAGCTGAAGGCGCGCCGGAACGACAAGACGACCTCCACGGTCGACGTCGACGAGTTCGAGGCCGCAGAGGGCCTGGAGCTGCCCGGAGCGGACCTCTCGAACGAGGAACTGGCCGTCCGGGTGCTGCCCAAGCAGGCGGACGAGTTCACCTGCATGAGCTGCTTCCTGGTCCACCACCGCAGCCAGCTGGCCCGAGAGAAGAACGGCCAGCCGATCTGCCGCGACTGCGACTGAGATCCGGTCGGCCGTGGCAGGCGACGGACCGGCGGACCAGCCGGTGAAACGGCGCTTCCGCCGGAAGGGTCCCCCGGACGCACATCCGGGCGGTACCGGCCCGTGGGACGGCGAGAAGCCGTCGGACGGGCATGACGAGGCTGCCCGCCTGCCCTCTCCCGGTGCGCGTGACGACGAGCGGGGCCTGCCGGCCTCGCTCGAGGCCGCCACTCAGGCGGGGTCCCCGACCAGGGCCCGGCGCCTGGACGCCGTCAGGCAGGGAGTCCGCAGGAGCGGCGCGGCCGCCATGACCGGCGTGCGCAAGAGTGGCGACGCCGCGAAGGTCGCGCTGGGCTTTGTCGCCGACCGGCTCATCGAGTACGCGCCGCGGATTCCCGTCCGCGATCTCACCACCCTGCGGGCGCAGTTCCCGGGCCTCGGCCCGGAGCAGATCGCGGACAAACTGATCGCGGGTGCGGCCAACGGCACGTCGACCGTGGGCGCCGGGATCGGCGCGGCGGCCATGATGCCGGTGCCGCCCGCACTGCCGGCCGAGCTGGCGACGGAGATCATCGGCGTCGCGGCGATCGAGCTGAAGCTGATCGCCGAACTTCACGAGGTCTACGGCCGACGCCCGCCCGGCAACATCAAGGAGCGCTCCACCGCCTACCTGAGCAGCTGGTCGGAGGAGCGCGGCATCGACGTGTCCGAACCGTCGACGATCAACGCGGCCCTGGGCGGCCGGATGAAGCGCGAGCTCCGGCAGCAGATCATGAAACGCACGGTCCGCAATCTGCCGAACCTGATGCCCTTCATGATCGGTGCCGCCGTCGGCGCCGTGATGAACCGGCGGGACACCAGGAAGCTGGCCGAGCGCATCCGCAAGGACCTGCGTGCCAGGCAGGTGCCCTGGGACGCGCTGCCCCCGCAGCCCCGGCTGGAACAGCCCGGCGAACTGCCGCACACCATCCCCGTCGAACTCCGCCGGGAACTCGACCGCTGACTCCGCGCACGGGACACGCGCTCGTGGGCCCGCGCGTGCCCACGGACCACCCGTGGGCGGGCGTGCGGGGCCCGCTGAAGCCCGCCGACGGCGGCTCCCGTCCGTCCCGGCCCGGCCGCATCGGCCCGGGCCCTGCCGCCCCGTACCGGACGCGGGGCGAAGGCGTTCCGGGCCGGCCTCAGCCGTCCCTCAGCGCTCCCTGACGGCTTCGAGGGCTGAGATCAGGCCCTTCGGATCCCGCGTGGACAGGTACAGGTAAGGCGTCGGGTCCTCCGGGTCGGTGACCGGCACCCGCACCGCCGTCGGCACATAGCTGCGGAGCAGCATGAAGGCACGCGGATCCGCCTTGTACGAACGCCAGGCCCGGGCGTCCTCGGCCTCCAGAGCCTCGGGCTCGCCGAGCGCCGCCACGGGGATCCGGGCGTCGCCCGCCACCAGCGAGTCCGCCACCACCCTGATCCGGGCGGAGCCGTACGAGCTCACGCCGACCGCCGCCAGCGCGCCCGCCGCGATCAGCCCGCCGAGCATCGGCACCGTCCCCAGCGGCAGCAGGACCAGACCGCCCGAGACCGCCACCAGAACGGTGATCAGCCACCAGGATCGGGGAACGGTGAGACGCTCGTCGTAGCGGGGTGCCGCGGGGGAGCCGGACGGTGTGGCGGAGGGCTGCATGAACCCAAGCTTGGCACGGCGCGACCGGCAGGTTGCCCCGCGGGTAAGGTCTGCGGCTGTGAGTACTGCAATGACCCCTCCCGCCGACGCCGCGGCGCCGGTACGGCACCCCGACGCGCCGGCCCCCGGCGAGCTCCTGGGCGCGCACTACGAGTACTGCTTCGGCTGCGGTGGCGGGCAGCCCCACGGGCTGCACCTGGAGGCACGGGCCGGCGAGGGTGTCAGTCTCACCGCCGAGTTCACCGTGACCGCCGCCCACCAGGGAGCGCCGGGCCTCGCCCACGGAGGCGTCCTGGCCACCGCGCTCGACGAGACGCTCGGCTCGCTCAACTGGCTGCTGCGGGTGATCGCGGTGACCGGACGGCTGGAGACCGACTTCGTCCGTCCCGTTCCCGTGGACACGGTGCTGTTCCTGGAGGCCGAGGTCACCGCTGTCGCCGGCCGCAAGATCTACTCCCGGGCCACCGGCCGGATCGGCGGCCCGGAGGGCCCCGTCGCCGTCCGCGCCGAGGCCCTCTTCATCGAAGTCAAGGTCGACCACTTCATCGACAACGGCCGCCCGGAGGAGATCCAGGCGGCCATGGCCGACCCCGACCAGGTCAGGCGCGCCCGCGCCTTCGAGGTGAACCCCTGATGCGCGAACCCGTCGACGTACTCATCCGGCGCGTGGACCCGGAGGTGCCGATCCCGCAATACGGACATCCGGGCGATGCGGGCGTGGATCTGGTGACCACCCGGGCCGCCGAGCTGGCGCCGGGGGAGCGCGCCGTGCTGCCGACCGGGGTGTCCGTCGCGCTCCCGGACGGGTACGCGGCCTTCGTGCATCCGCGCTCCGGCCTGGCGGCCCGCTGCGGAGTGGCGCTCGTGAATGCCCCGGGGACGGTGGATGCCGGGTACCGTGGGGAGATCAAGGTGATCGTGGTCAATCTGGACCCGCGCGAGAGCGTGCGGTTCGAGAGGTTCGACCGGATTGCTCAACTGGTCGTCCAGCAGGTCGAGAAGGTGCGCTTCCACGAGGTGGCGGAGCTTCCCGGCTCGGCGCGGGCCGAGGGGGGCTTCGGGTCCACCGGCGGTCATGCCGCCGTGGACGGACCGGGCGGCTCACAGGGTGGGAATCGATACGCTTCGGTCGTATCCGACCGGGAAGGACAGTGACGTGTTCGGACGTCGCAAGAAGAGCAGTCCCGCTGGAGAAGCAGCGGACGTGGCGGGCGAGGCCGAGCAGGTCGTCGACGAGCTCGACACGGACGACGCGGCGGAGCACGACGAGCCCCGCCGGGTGAACCTTCCGCCGGCGCCGCGGCCGGACGGCCCCTGGGACGTCTCCGAGGTCTCCCGGCCCGAGGAGGGCCGCGTCGACCTGGGCGGTCTCCACGTGCCCGGGGTCGAGGGCATGGAGCTGCGCGTGGAGGTCGCGGGGGACGCGATCGTCGCGGCCACCATCGTGCTGCGCGACAGCGCGATCCAGCTGCAGGCGTTCGCCGCCCCGAAGAAGGAAGGCATCTGGGGCGAGGTCCGGGAGGAGATCGCCTCCGGCATCACCCAGCAGGGCGGCGTCATCGACGAGGTCGAGGGCCCCTTGGGCTGGGAGCTCCGGGCCCAGGTCCCGGTCCAGCTGCCCGACGGTACCGGCGGCGTCCAGCTGGTGCGCTTCGTCGGCGTGGACGGGCCGCGCTGGTTCCTGCGCGGAGTGATCTCCGGGCAGGGCGCCGTGCAGCCGCAGGCCGCGGGCCTGCTGGAGCAGATCTTCCGGGACACGGTCGTGGTCCGCGGCGAGGGGCCGATGGCGCCCCGCGACCCGATCGTCCTGAAGCTGCCGAACGACGCGCAGATGGTGCCCGAGGGCGTCCAGCAGGAAGAGCAGGAGACGTCGCGCTTCTCCGGAGGCATGGGACAGCTGCAGCGCGGTCCGGAGATCACCGAGGTGCGCTGAGGCGGCGGCCCCCTCCACGGCGGCGGGCCGCGGACGCGTGCGGGTGGGCCGTACCCCGGGGGCGGGGTGCGGCCCACCGCCGTTCAACCTCCTTGCGCCCCGGGGCCGTTCCCGCCGTCACCGATCCCCGTTCCGGGGCAGGGGAGCCGGGGACGACGGCGGCCGCACCGGTGGGTCGCCGGTGGTGCGACGGGGGAGGGGAACCGCATGGCGGACCGGCCCCATGGTGCGTGTCGAGGACCCGCACCGCTCGTACGGCACCGGAGCCGCAGCGGCCCACGCCCTGCGCGGGGTGTCGTTCGAGGTCCCGAGCGGTGAGCTGGTCGCCCTGAAGGGCCGGTCCGGCCGGGCGAGACCACGCTGCTCAGTCCGGTCGGCGGGCTCGACAGCCCGGACCGGGCGCGATCACCGTCGACGGCACGGGCCCCTCGGGACTCGGCGAGGACGGCCTGTTGGCGCTCCGGCGGGACCGTGTCGGTTTCGTCTCCCAGCCCTTCGGGCTGATCCCGACGCTCACCGCCGCCGAGAACGTCGGAGTACCGATGCGGCTGCGCGGCCCCGGGCCGCGCGAGCGCGAGGAGCGCGTCGAACTGCCGCTCTCACTGGTGGGCCTCCCGACCAGCCGGCGCAGCGCCCGGGGAGCTGTCCGGCGGCCGGCAGCAGCGGGTCGCGGTCGCCCGGGCCCTCGCCAACCGGTCGGCGCTGCTGATCGCCGACGAGCCGACCGGTCAGCTCGACGCCGAGAGGGGCCTCGCCGCCGTGGAGCTGCTGCGGGCGGTCGTGCGCAGTGAGGGCCTCACGGCGCTGGTCGCCACTCACGACGCCCGGTTGCTGGGCCTCGCCGACCCGGTACTGGCCCTGAGCGACGGCGAGATCGCCGAGTACTGACCCCCGGGGTCCTCCCGACCCGGCGCGCCGACGCGTCAGAATCGCGTCAATACGTCCCACGGCGGAGCAAGCGGTCTGATGTGCCCGATTTCCTGGATGTAGTTTCGTCGGGGTGTCCACGGCGGGCGCAGCAGCCGGTCCCCGGCTGCCGGTGAAGGACAATGAGGCCATGGCGCGCGGCAAGCTACGGATCTATCTCGGGGCCGCACCGGGCGTGGGCAAGACCTACGCGATGCTCTCCGAAGCGCACCGGCGCGTCGAGCGGGGCACGGACTGCGTCGTCGGCTTCGTGGAGCACCACGACCGGCCGCGGACCGAGGGCATCCTGAACGGTCTGGAGCAGGTCCCCCGCGTCGAGCTCGAGCACCGGGACGCCGTCTTCACCGAGATGGACGTGGACGCCGTCCTGGCCCGCCGGCCCGCCGTCGCCCTCGTGGACGAACTGGCCCACACGAACGTGCCCGGCTCGCGCAACACCAAGCGCTGGCAGGACGTCGAGGAACTCCTCGCCGCCGGTATCGACGTGATCTCGACCGTCAACATCCAGCACCTGGAGTCACTCGGCGACGTGGTCGGGTCGATAACCGGCGTGCCGCAGCGGGAGACCGTCCCCGACGACGTCGTCCGCCGCGCCGACCAGATCGAACTGGTCGACATGTCGCCCCAGGCCCTGCGCCGGCGGATGGCCCACGGCAACGTCTACAAGCCCGACAAGGTCGACGCGGCACTGTCGAACTACTTCCGCCCCGGCAACCTCACGGCCCTGCGCGAGCTCGCCCTGCTGTGGGTCGCCGACCGCGTCGACGAGCACCTCCAGCAGTACCGCGGCGAGCACAACATCCGCTCCACCTGGCAGGCCCGCGAGCGCATCGTCGTCGGCCTCACCGGGGGCCCCGAGGGACGCACCCTGATCCGGCGCGCGGCCCGCCTCGCGGAGAAGGGCGCGGGCGGGGTGGTGCTGGCCGTCTACATCGCCCGCAGCGACGGACTGACCGCCGCCTCTCCCAAGGAACTCGCCGTACAGCGCACGCTCGTCGAGGACCTCGGCGGCACCTTCCACCACGTCGTCGGCGACGACATCCCCTCCGCGCTGCTGGAGTTCGCCCGCGGGGTCAACGCCACCCAGATCGTGCTCGGCTCCTCACGGCGCAAGACCTGGCAGTACGTCCTCGGCCCCGGTGTGGGCGCCACCGTCGCCCGGGAGTCGGGCCCCGACCTGGACGTCCACATCGTCACCCACGAGGAGGCCGCCAAGGGCCGTGGGCTGCCCGTGGCCCGGGGCACCCGGCTCGGCCGCGCACGGATCGTCGCGGGCTGGCTGGTCGGCGTCGCCGGCCCGGTGGTGCTGGCGCTTGTTCTCACACACACCGACGCGGACCTCGGGCTGGCCAACGACATGCTGCTGTTCCTGTCGCTGACGGTGACCGCGGCGCTGCTCGGCGGCCTGCTGCCGGCCCTCGCCTCCGCCGCCTTCGGCTCGCTGCTGCTGAACTACTTCTTCGCGCCGCCCCTGCACCGGTTCACGATCTCGGACCCGAAGAACATCGTCGCCATCGCGGTCTTCTTCGGCGTCGCCGTCGCCGTCGCGTCGGTCGTCGACCTCGCCGCCCGGCGGACCCAGCAGGCGGCCCGGCTGCGCGCGGAATCCGAGATCCTGTCGTTCCTCGCGGGCAGCGTGCTGCGCGGCGAGACGGCCCTCGACGCCCTGCTGGAGCGGGTCCGTGAGACCTTCGGCATGGAGTCCGTGGCCCTGCTGGAACGCCCGAGCGACGTGGACCCGTGGACCCGTGCGGGCAGCGTCGGACCCCGGCCCGTCGGCCGTCCCGAGGACGCCGATGTGGACATGCCCGTCGGCGAGAACATGGCCCTGGCGCTGTCCGGCCGCGTCCTGCCCGCCGAGGACCGGCGCGTGCTCGGCGCCTTCGCCGCCCAGGCCGCCGTCGTCCTCGAGCGGCAGCGGCTCGTCCACCGGGCCGAGGAGGGCCGCAAGCTCGCCGAGGGCAACCGCATCCGCACCGCGCTGCTCGCCGCAGTCAGCCACGACCTGCGCACCCCGCTCGCAGGCATCAAGGCGGCCGTGTCCTCGCTGCGCTCCGACGACGTCGAGTGGTCCGAGGACGACCGGGCCGAACTCCTGGAAGGCATCGAGGCCGGTGCCGACCGGCTGGACCACCTGGTCGGCAACCTGCTCGACATGTCCCGGCTCCAGACCGGCACCGTCACCCCGCTCATCCGCGGCATCGACCTCGACGAGGTCGTGCCCATGGCTCTCGTCGGTGTTCCGGAGGGCAGCGTCGAGCTGGACATCCCCGAGACCCTGCCGATGGTGCGCATGGACAAGGGCCTGCTGGAGCGGGCCGTCGCCAACATCGTGGAGAACGCCGTCAAGTACAGCCCCGACGGCATCCCCGTCGCCGTCTCCGCGAGCGCCCACGGCGGCCGGGTCGAGGTACGGGTCGTGGACCGCGGCCGCGGCGTCCCGGACGACGCCAAGGACCGCATCTTCGAGCCCTTCCAGCGCTACGGCGACGCTCCGCGCGGCGCCGGAGTCGGGCTCGGCCTCGCCGTGGCCCGGGGATTCGTCGAGGCGATGGACGGCACACTGTCCGCGGAGGACACCCCCGGCGGCGGCCTGACGATGGTCCTCACCCTCCGGACGGCCCCCGGCGCAGTGGCGGCGGGCACCGGGACCCCCGCCACCCGGGTCGCCGGCTGACCCCGCACGCCGACCCCGACGAACGGACGAGAGACGGAAGGAAGGCACGCATGACCCGAGTGCTCGTGGTCGACGACGAGCCGCAGATCGTACGCGCCCTCGTGATCAACCTGAAGGCGCGCGAGTACGAGGTCGACGCCGCTCCCGACGGTGCGACGGCCCTGCGGGTCGCCGCGGCGCGCCACCCCGACGTCGTCGTCCTCGACCTCGGGCTGCCGGACATGGACGGTGTCGAGGTGATCAAGGGCCTGCGGGGCTGGACCCGCGTTCCGATCCTGGTCCTCTCCGCCCGGCACACCTCCGACGAGAAGGTCGAGGCCCTCGACGCCGGCGCCGACGACTACGTCACCAAACCGTTCGGCATGGACGAGCTGCTGGCCCGCCTGCGGGCCGCCGTGCGCCGTGCCGAGCCGGCCGGCGGGGACGAGGACGAGATCGTGATCGTCGAGACCGAGGGCTTCACGGTCGACCTCGCGGCGAAGAAGGTCAACCGGGAGGGCAGGGACGTCCGGCTCACCCCGACCGAGTGGCACCTCCTGGAGGTACTCGTCCGCAACACCGGCCGCCTCGTCAGCCAGAAGCAGCTGCTCCGGGAGGTGTGGGGGCCCTCGTACGGCACCGAGACGAACTATCTGCGGGTCTACATGGCCCAGCTGCGCCGCAAGCTGGAAGCCGATCCGTCGCACCCCCGGCACTTCGTCACCGAGCCGGGCATGGGCTACCGCTTCGAGCGCTGAGGGCCTGCGCCGCCGCACCCCGGGACGGCGGGGCGCGGCGGCGGCTCGGCCGGTCCGCACCACGCGGCTCTTGACGGTGCCCGTACATCGCCCCGGTACGCTTTCACCATGAGTGCTGTACCTCGATCCGGGAACGCCGAGAAGCCGGCAGGTCGCTTCCGGCGGATGCTCGACCGTCTGTCCAGCTCCCAGCAGGAACTCGAGTCCGCGGAGCTCAAGGAGGACGCGCAGGCATCGGGTTGCACGCCGATCTGCGACTGCGGCGACCGGCAGATCGTGAAGGTGACTGGTACCTTGCGCACGGTCACCCTGCGTCCGCGGGCCGGAGTCCCGGCCCTGGAGGCGGAACTCTTCGACGGGTCCGCGGCGCTGGACGTGGTGTGGCTGGGCCGGCGCTCCATCGTGGGCATAGAACCGGGCCGCAAGATGATCGCCTCCGGCCGGATCTCCATGAGCCAGGGCCGGCGGGTGCTGTTCAATCCCAAATACGAGCTCCGACCGCTCGGACAGGAGTAGCCGGTGACGTCCCTCGACAAGCCGACCACGCAGGAACAGGACGACGACGGCCACGGCCGGCACGCCAAGGCCGTGACCGAAGCGGCCCTGTTCGAGGCCTTCGGCGGTATCCGGGGCACGGTCGAGACGGTCCTGCCCGGACTGCTCTTCGTCACGATCTACACGATCAACAGGGACCTGCACGTCTCGGCCATCGCGGCCCTCGGGCTGTCCCTGGCCCTCGTCGCCGTCCGGCTCGTCCGCCGGGACACCGTGAAGCACGCCTTCAGCGGCGTGTTCGGCGTGGCCTTCGGCGTCGTGTTCGCGATGATGACCGGCAACGCCAAGGACTTCTACCTGCCGGGCATGCTGTACACGCTGGGTCTCGCCCTCGCGTACATCATCACGACCCTGGCGGGCGTCCCCCTGATCGGCCTCATCCTCGGACCGGTCTTCAAGGAGAACCTCTCCTGGCGCACCCGCAACCCCGGCCGCAAGAAGGCCTACGCCAAGGCCAGCTGGGCATGGGGCCTGATCCTGCTCGCCAAGTGCGCCATCCTCTTCCCGCTCTACTGGTGGGCGGACACGACCCAGCTCGGCTGGGTGCTGGTCGCGCTGAAGATCCCGCCGTTCCTGCTGGCGGTCTATCTGACCTGGGTCTTCCTGGCGAAGGCCCCGCCGCCCATCGACGTCTTCGCCGAGATGGAGGAGCAGGAGCGCGCCGAGGAGGCCCGCAAGGCGGCCGCGGCCCGCGAGGGCGAGGCGTAACCGCCCGGGCACACACGGACCTCCGCCACCGACGCCCCAGGGCGCCGGCAGCCGGAAGGCCGATCGCCGGACCGACTGGATCCCCAGCCCGTCCGGCGATCGGCCTTCCGCGTTCCGTGCGGAGTCAGCCCGCCGTCGTCGGGTCCTCGCGGCGGACCGACAGCAGGTCCTCCAGCTGCTCCTCGCGCGCCTGCGCGGCCACGAAGAGGAGCTCGTCGCCCGGCTCCAGGGTCTCCTCGTCGTGCGGAGTGAGCACCCGGGGCCCCCGGATGATCGTCACCAGCGAGGTGTCCTCGGGCCAGGCCACATCGCCCACCTGCGTGCCGGCCAGCGCCGACTCCGGCGGCAGGGTCAGCTCGACGAGGTTGGCGTCGCCGTGGCTGAAGCGGAGGAGCCGCACCAGGTCGCCGACGCTCACGGCCTCCTCGACCAGCGCCGACATCAGACGCGGCGTGGACACCGCGACATCGACGCCCCACGACTCGTTGAACAGCCACTCGTTCTTGGGGTTGTTCACCCTGGCCACCACGCGCGGCACGCCGTACTCGGTCTTCGCGAGCAGGGAGACGACGAGGTTCACCTTGTCGTCACCCGTCGCCGCGATCACCACGTTGCAGCGTTGCAGCGCCGCCTCGTCCAGCGACGTGATCTCACAGGCGTCGGCCAGCAGCCACTCCGCCTGCGGTACCCGCTCCACCGAGATGGCGGTGGGCGCCTTGTCGACCAGGAGCACCTCGTGCCCGTTCTCCAGCAGCTCTCCCGCGATGGAACGGCCCACCGCGCCGGCCCCGGCAATCGCGACCCGCATCAGTGACCGCCCTCCTCGGGACCCTGGGCGAACGCCGCCTCGACCTTCTCGATCTCGTCCGTGCGCATCATCACGTGCACCAGATCGCCTTCCTGCAGCACGGTCTGGGAGGTCGGCAGGACCGCCTCGCCCAGCCGGGTGAGGAACGCGACCCGCACGCCGGTCTCCTCCTGCAGCCGGCTGACCTTGTGGCCGATCCAGGCCGGGGAGGTGTGGACCTCGGCGAGCTGCACCGCGCCGCTCGGGTCCCGCCACAGCTCCTCCGCCCCGGAGGGCAGCAGCCGGCGGAGCATCTGGTCCGCGGTCCAGCGGACCGTCGCCACGGTGGGAATGCCCAGCCGCTGGTAGACCTCGGCGCGCCGCGGGTCGTAGATGCGGGCCGCGACGTTCTCGATGCCGAACATCTCGCGGGCCACCCGCGCGGCGATGATGTTGGAATTGTCACCGCTGCTGACCGCCGCGAAGGCGCCGGCCTCCTCGATGCCCGCCTCGCGGAGCGTGTCCTGGTCGAAGCCGACACCGGTGACCCGGCGCCCGCCGAACCCGGAGCCCAGACGACGGAAGGCGGTGGGGTCCTGGTCGACGACGGCGACCGTGTGCCCCTGTTGCTCCAGGGTCTGCGCGAGCGCGGCTCCCACGCGCCCACAGCCCATGATCACGATGTGCACCTATCTACCCCGCAGTCCTGGTCATCCCGATGACCTGCGCAAACACCCTGCTCACTCTTCTCTCTCGGCTCTGCCGGGCAACGACGGGGCTCAGAGTGCGGTTGTCGCCCCAGACGAGCTTATGACGCGCTCCCCGCGTTGCCCTCATCCGCGGTGCCGATACCGCCGGTAGACCCGATGACGTAGCACTACGTGCCGGGTGCGTTGCCGCAGCGTGGCCGACCAGAGGCGATTTCGTGGCGGAGGGGCCCACGGGTGGGCGCCGTCAAGAGGAACCCCTTACGATCCTCTCCGTGTCCAAACTGACCGACCTGCCCAAACGCATCCTGATCGGCCGGGCGCTGCGGAGCGACAGGCTGGGCGAGACGCTCCTGCCGAAGCGGATCGCGCTCCCCGTCTTCGCCTCCGACCCGCTGTCCTCGGTGGCGTACGCGCCCGGGGAAGTGCTGCTCGTCCTCTCGATCGCGGGTGTGTCGGCCTACCAGTACAGCCCCTGGATCGCGGCCGCCGTCGTGGTCCTGATGTTCACCGTCGTCGCCTCGTACCGGCAGAACGTCCACGCGTACCCGAGCGGCGGCGGCGACTACGAGGTGGCGAACACCAACCTCGGCCCGAGGGCCGGTCTCACCGTCGCCAGCGCCCTCCTCGTCGACTACGTCCTCACCGTGGCCGTGTCGATCTCCTCCGGAGTGGAGAACCTGGGCTCCGCGGTCCACTTCGTGATCGAGCACAAGGTGCTCAGCGCCGTCGTCATAATCCTGCTGCTGACCCTGATGAACCTGCGCGGGGTCAAGGAGTCCGGGAAGCTCTTCGCGATCCCCACGTACGTCTTCGTCTTCGGCGTCTTCACCATGATCGCCTGGGGCGCCTTCAAGGGCCTCGTCCTCGACGACACCATGCGCGCCCCGACCGCGGACTTCGAGATCAAGCCCGAGCAGCAGGGCCTGGCCGGCTTCGCCATGGTCTTCCTGCTGCTGCGCGCCTTCTCCTCCGGCTGTGCCGCGCTCACCGGAGTCGAGGCCATCAGCAACGGCGTTCCCGCCTTCCGCAAGCCCAAGAGCCGGAACGCCGCCACGACACTGCTGTTCATGGGCATGCTCGCGGTCACCATGTTCTGCGGCATCATCGGCCTGGCCATGGCCAGCGACGTACGGATGGCCGAGAACCCCGCCCACGACCTCATCCAGAACGGACAGCCGGTCGGCCCCGGCTACGTCCAGGACCCGGTGATCTCGCAGGTGGCGGCAGCCGTCTTCGGCGAGCAGACCTTCTTCTTCGTCCTGCTCGCCGCGGCCACCGCACTCGTCCTCTTCCTGGCCGCCAACACCGCGTACAACGGCTTCCCGCTGCTCGGCTCGATCCTCGCCCAGGACCGGTACCTGCCGCGCCAGCTGCACACCCGCGGCGACCGGCTCGCCTTCTCCAACGGCATCGTGCTGCTCGCCGGTGCGGCCATGCTGCTGGTGTGGATCTACGACGCCGACTCCACGAAGCTCATCCAGCTCTACATCGTCGGTGTCTTCGTCTCCTTCACCCTCAGCCAGACAGGCATGGTCCGGCACTGGAACCGCCATCTGCGGACGGAGCGGGACCCGGCGGCACGGCGTCGCATGATCCGCTCGCGGGCGATCAACGCCTTCGGTGCCTTCTTCACCGGTCTCGTCCTGGTCGTCGTCCTCGTCACCAAGTTCACGCACGGCGCCTGGGTGGCGCTGCTGGGCATGGTGATCTTCTACGGGACGATGTCGGCGATCCGCCGCCACTACGACCGGGTGTCCGACGAGATCGCCGCCCCCGTCGAGCCCTCCGACGACAGTGTCCGGCCCTCCCGGGTCCACTCCATCGTGCTGGTGTCCAAGGTCCACCGGCCGACCCTGCGGGCCCTCGCCTACGCCAAGCTCATGCGCTCCGACAAGCTGGAGGCCCTCAGCATCGACGTCGACCCGGCGGAGACGAAGGCGTTGAAGGAGGAGTGGGACCGGCGCGGTATCAACATTCCGCTGAAGATCCTCCACTCGCCGTACCGCGAGATCACCCGGCCGATCATCGAGTACGTGAGGAGTCTGCGGCGGGAGAGCCCGCGCGACGCCGTCAGCGTGATCATCCCCGAGTACGTGGTCGGCCACTGGTGGGAGCACCTGCTGCACAACCAGAGCGCCCTGCGCCTCAAGGGCAGGCTGCTGTTCACCCCCGGCGTCATGGTCACCTCCGTCCCCTACCAGCTCCAGTCCTCCGAGCTGGCCAAGAAGCGGGCCAGGAAGCGCCAGGAGTGGAACGCGCCCGGATCGGTGCGCCGCGGCCCGGTGGGCGATCAGTCCAAGGAGCCCAGCGGCCGGAGCTGACGGCGGGTGCGGGCACGGGCCGGGGCGCCCTCCGGCCCACGTAGACTGGGGGGCTGTCGTTCACGGACGGACGACGGCCCCCTCTCGTACCCCTGGAGTCATCCCGCCATGCCGAACGCTTCCGATGCCTCGCTCGTCGGAGAGGAGTACGAGGTCGAGGTCGGCCCCGTCGCGCACGGCGGGCACTGCATCGCCCGCACCGACGCCGGCCGGGTCCTCTTCGTCCGGCACGCGCTGCCCGGCGAGAAGGTCGTGGCCCGGATCACCGAGGGTGAGGAGGGCTCCCGCTATCTGCGCGCCGACGCCGTGCGCGTCCTGGAGCCGTCCAAGGACCGCGTCGAGGCGCCGTGCCCCTACGCCGGGCCCGGCCGGTGCGGCGGCTGCGACTGGCAGCACGCCAAGCCGGGTGCGCAACGGCGCCTCAAGGGCGAGGTCGTCGCCGAGCAGCTGAAGCGGCTCGCGGGCCTCACCCCGGAGGAGGCCGGCTGGGACGGCACCGTCATGCCCGCGGAGGGCGACAAACTGCCCGCGGGCGAGGTCCCGGCCTGGCGGACGCGGGTGCAGTACGCCGTCGACGCGGAGGGCCGCGCGGGGCTGCGCAGGCACCGCTCCCACGAGGTGGAACCGGTCGAGCACTGCATGATCGCCGCGCCCGGGGTCTCGGAACTCGGCATCGAGGGACGGACCTGGGAGGGCATGGCCTCGATCGAGGCCATCGCCGCGACGGGCTCCCAGGACCGCCAGGTGGTCCTCACCCCGAGGCCCGGTGCCCGGCTCCCGATCGTGGAACTCGACAGGCCGGTCTCCGTCCTGCGCGTCCACGAAGGCGACGGCAGTGTGCACCGCGTCCACGGCCGCCCCTTCGTCCGCGAACGCGCCGACGACCGCACCTACCGCGTCGGCATGGGCGGCTTCTGGCAGGTCCACCCGAAGGCGGCCCAGACGCTCGTCGAGGCCGTGATGCAGGGTCTGCTGCCGCGCAAGGGAGACACCGCGCTCGATCTCTACTGCGGCGTCGGCCTGTTCGCGGGGGCCATCGCCCAACGGGTGGGGGAGAAGGGCGCGGTACTGGGCATCGAGTCCGGCAAGCGCGCGGTGGAGGACGCCCGCCACAACCTCCAGGACCTGCCGCGGGTCCGCATCGAACAGGGCAAGGTCGAGTCGGTGCTGCCCCGCACCGGCATCACCGAAACCGACCTCGTCGTCCTCGACCCGCCCCGCGCCGGCGCCGGCAAGTCCACGGTCGCGCACGTCTCCGGCCTCGGCGCGCGCCGCATCGCCTACGTCGCCTGCGACCCGGCGGCCCTGGCGCGGGACCTGGCGTACTTCCGCGAGAACGGCTACCGGCCGCGGACGCTGCGGGCGTTCGACCTGTTCCCGATGACGCACCACGTGGAGTGCGTCGCGATCCTTGAACCGGCCGCAAAGGGATCCTGAACTGCGGTTTGCGGTCTGGATGGTTCGCTCGACCTGTTTTGCTGCCTGCACCGGTCGAGCGAACGGTGTCTTCGTGTTAGGCATTCTGACCTGCGGTTATGGGACAGCACACGGTCCTGGCGGCATGAGTTACCTTGTGGTGCCGAGAATTCTTGACGCTCGAATGACGCCCGCTCGGGTTGCGCCGCCACACCGCCTGCGCGTAGTGGCCGAAGAGCAGCGGCGGAGCCCGACCGCTCGGTAGCCAGGCGTCACTGGGCTCGACTGCCGGTATGCCTGCGTACGCTGAGTCCGGAACCGGTGAGCTTGGATTCACCCGTCGGGTGTGCGTGCGATGGCGCCGGGCCGGACGTCAGGGAGTGTGGCGAACCACGAGAGACCGCCGACACTGAGGATCGACGGTCCCGTCATCGCGACCAAATACCGAGTGGGCTGTCAGCCGCCTGTGCGTCGAAGCCCGTGCGTCGCCGCCTCAGGCCGCATCCCGGGCGTCCCAGCAGTCACGGAACCACGCGAGTGTCTCGGCCAGTAGTTGGCGGTTGTGGTTCTCTTCCAGAAGGGAGAGACGGAAGTTGGGACGCAGTTCCAGCTTTCCCTCGAGGATGTCGACACCCTTCAGCTCGTTGAGCCGCCGCAGCAGTTCGGCGCGCAGCCTGCGGTCGGTGAAGGGCTCACGCGCGGCGAGGTGCTGGAACACCACCTCCGCCGTGCCGCCGCGTCCGCCGCCCGGGTAGAGCGTCAGCGGCCAGATACCGCGGCCCGGTGCCCCGGCCTCTCCGAGCATGAGGTACGCGCTGGTGATGGCCTGCCCGGCTCCGTGGCCGACCCATCCGCCGAGCTCCTCCCAACGGGTTAGGAGGGCACGGACCGCGTCGACCGTCTCAGGGGAGTCGTCTGCCGCGAGCTGACGGAAGAACCGGTCGGCGCGCGTCTCCTCGCTCTGGCCTTGCACCGTGCGCTGTGCCGTGTCCTCGTCGTCCGCCTGGGTGTCGTCGACGCCGGTGAGCAGGAGGGCGAGATCGTCGGCAGTGATGCGTTGGGCCGGATCGGCGGCACCGTTGACCGTGAAACGGATGCCGTCCGCGGTCAACCGGGCGCGGACGTCGCCCCCCTCGCCCGGGGACGTCCAGCGGAACCCGTCGGAGACCTTGCCCTCGGAGGTGAGCACGCGATGGGCGTTGGCCACGCCCGGGGTGGCGGCCAGGTGGTTCCCCACGGCCTGCGCGCCCGAACCGAGGAACGCGGCGAGGTCACCGTAGGACGTCCAGGTGCCGTGAGGGAGCGCCGCGAGTACCTGATGGGCCAGCTGCCAGTCGCGGCTGCGTTCTGCCCGGCCGATTCCACGCAGAGGGGCCGGCCACAGTGCGATCGCGCGTTCGGCGAGATCGTCGGCGCGGGCCAGAATCTCCTTCGCGCCCCACCGGTCGGTGGCGGCGATGCGTCGGTTCATCTCCAGGTGGCTGCCCTTGAGCAGGTCCTGTTTGCGCTCGAACGGGTGGTTGGACAGTTCCGAGTTGACCGCCGTGAGGGTCAGGTTGCCGAGCGTGTGCCGGAGCCGCGCGTGCAGCTCCTCGGCGGTTTCCGTAGCGGCCGCGTCCTCGCTCAGCATCCGCATCCACTCGTCCCCCGCGGACTGGGGCAGCACGTGTTCGATCGTGAGCTGCGCGGAGGCGAAGTCCACCGGCTCGGGGTGCCCATGGCTTTCCTCCAGCCGCTGAAGCACCATCTTGCGCTGGTGCCACCGCCCGTACTGGTAGAAGGGCGCGCTCCGGATCTTCCCGCGCAACTCGTCGTCGTCCGGCCAGAAGCGATTGTCCGCGGAGAGCAACTGATGCAGTCCGTCGGCCACGGGTACATCCAGCGGCAGCTGTCCGGGCACGGCCTGAAAGATGCGATTGAGGTTGTTCGTCGGCACCCGGCAGATCATCCGGCGCACCAGGAAGCTCTCGATGTACGACATCGCTCGGGCGGTGTCCGAGGAGTCGACCTCTCCGCGCTCACGTCGATCCAGCAGCAGCATCAGAGCGGGGTAGGTGACCTGGGCCTGCCAGGTGTCCAAACGACGCAACTGGGCACGGACGGCGGGGTCCTGCTCCTCCTCGGGGTGGAGCAGGCGACGGAACAGCGCGCCGCGGTGGTGCAAGTCCCTGATGTACGCCTCGATCTCTGCTTCGGTGATCTCGCGGCGCTCGAAGTGCTGTTGCTGAGACGCGTACAGGTCCTGACGGCGCACGCGGTCGTCCCCGCTCAGCACCAACTGAAGCCACATGAGCTGTTCGAGTTCGTCGTTGCTCAGGCTGTTCTGCAGCGGCAGCCAGTAGGTCTCGTAGACGTGTTCGCCACGAGTGGGCATCCGCATGAACAGGTAGTTGCGCAGCAGGTCGGCCTGGCTGAGCTTGAGACCGGTGTTGTTGAGCGACTCGAAGATGCGGTGGACGTTGTCGCCGCGCTCGGCGGTCACCGCGACCAGCGTGAGCCTGGACGTGATGGCCTGCTCGATGCGGAACACGTCCTGCGGGGCGGCCGGGTCTCCCGCTTCGACGAGTTTGCGGCGGAAGAAGCCGTAGGCAGTGCCGACGTTTCCGCCGCCGGCTTGTGTCTCGAGCGGACCACGGACGTGCGCGGCGAACTGTGGCCGGTCGGCCTGCGTCGGCAGCAGCCGGAAATGGTCGGTGCCGTTCTTGCGCTTGTTGATCAGGTATTCCTCGTCGATGCGCTCGGCCTCGTCCGGCTGGGCGTCCGCGATGTGGTCGCGGATCGCGGCCAGAGCGAGTGACAGCGTCGTCAGCCGCTGCTGACCGTCGACGACGAGCCATCGAGGGAACGTCGCCTCGTTCTGCGGGGAAGGCGCCAGGACGACGGAGCCCAGGAAGTGGGTGCTCGCTCTGTCCCCGGACTCCAGCAGGTCGGCCTGCTCCAGGATGTCGGTCCACAGCTGTCCGAGTTGCCGCTCGGTCCAGGAGTACGTCCGCTGATAGAGCGGCACCTGGAACTGCTGGGCCCTGCCCTGCACGAGATCGGCGAACAGGGTCTCCTTCGCCTGCATGATGTCCCCCCGGCGAACCGTGTGTGACGACGTGCGGGAACGACCCTATGACCTCCGCCGGAGCGCAGGTGGGCCAAGGCGGAAATCTGCCCCGGAGCCCGGTGTCACTTCTCGCCGCGGTCGGTCTGCGCCCACGAGCTGTCGAGGAACGGGCTGGGCCTGCCGTGCCAGAAGACGTCCACACTGTCGCGGGCCCGGGTCGCGGCCACGAAGAGCAGGGACCTGGCTCGCTGCATCTCGTGCCGGTAGCGGACGGGTTCGCGGTCACGCAGTCGGCTCACGTCCTCACGCGGAACGAGCCCGTCGGTCACGCCCGCGATGATCATCCGCTGGTACTCCAGCCCCTTGAACCGGAACATCGTGCCGATGTGCACCCCGGTGGAGCCGTTCGGTCCGTCGGAGCGGATCTCCACCGAATCGATGCCGTGCAGCTTCAGCGTGTACCCCAGCTCGGTCGCCATCTGGTTGGTCGGGACGCACACCGCGATCCGCTCGTGCGGGACGGCCGTGTCCGGGGCCGCGTCCCACTCCGCGATCAGAGCGGCCACACCCTCCCGCTCGGCCTCCCAGTCCGGGAAGGCGTGCCCGACCGGGAGGCCGCCGTTGAGCACGGACCGGTATCCGGCGAGGGTCTCCGTGCCGCCGTCGAGATCGTCGTACGTCGTCTCGCCCAGGACTCCGAGGGCCGAGCGCAGGATCTGCCGTGTGGTGCGGTAGCTGAGGGTCAGCTTCGCGGACCGGCCGCGGATGTTGACGCCCAGACTGCCGAGCGTCACCTGGTTCTTGTAGATGCGCTGGTGGGTGTCGCCCACCAGGAACAGGTCGTCCGATGTACGGGGGGCCATGGCGCGCAGCATCTTCCAATGGGCGGGGCGCAGGTCCTGGGCCTCGTCCACCACGATGTGGCGGTAGCGGTGGCGCAGCCGGCCTCCGGAGCCGTCCTGGAGGTGGATGTTGTCGAGGCCACCCGCTTCATCCCGCTGCCGCGCGATGTTCCGGATGCGCTGTTCGCGGCCCATCTCCAGGCGTGCCGCGCGCTCCGCCACCTGGTCCCAGGTCTGCCGTCCGAGCCGGTCGAGCCGCTGGGTGAAGCGTTCGGCGAGCTGCCAGATCTCGGCCCGCTCCCCGCGGCCGATGCTCTTGCCGCGCCCGGCCCGCCGGGCCCGGAAGTAGTCGGTGCGGCTGCCGACCGCCTGGCCGAGGATGACCTGGGTCCACTCCTCGTGCAGGAACTCCGGGTCCCAGGTGTCCTCGCCCAGTTCGTCGAGCATTGCGCGCCACTCGCGTACGGCCTGGCCGTCGTCGATGGCCTGCTTGCCGTTGCCGGGTTCGGCCTCGCGGACGACACGCAGCGCCAACTGGTCGACGTGACTCACCTCGACCCGGCCGAGCAGTTCCTCACCGCCCAGCTCCAGCAGCCGGGAGCGCAGGTCGGCGGCGAGGTTCTTGTTGAAGGTGGTGAGGAGGACGGGCTTGTCGTGCCCCGGGGGGAGTTGCCGGACCAAGTGGCGTACCCGGTGCAGGGCGACGACGGTCTTGCCCGTGCCGGGCCCGCCTCCGACCCGCGCCGGTCCGTTGTAGCGGCGCTCGACGAGTTTGGCCTGCGTGGGGTGCAGGAAGCTCTTCCACCGGCCGAAGTCACCGCTCTCCAGCGCTCCGCGGAGGTCCTCGTCCGTGGTGGTGACGACCGTCGCCGGTCGCCGGGCGGCGGCCGCGAAGTCGTCCGGGTCGACCGGCTCCGTGGCGGCCACCGGTCGGGTCACCCGGTCGAGCACGTCGTCGTACGACGCGCCGTCGAACAGCGCGATCAGCACCTCGCCGGTCAGCTGCGGCGCGTACTCGACGAGCCCGAGCAACTGGTCCTCGGTGGTGAGCGTGCGGATGACGGGCAGCAGGGGTTCCGCGACGCCGAGTTCGGACAGCCGGCGGTCGGACCAGGCCGTGAACAGCGGCTCGGGCCCCGACACCGGGGGAAGCGGTCCGGGGGCGGCCGACGGGAGCGTTTCGGGCGTGGCCGGCGCCGGGGCTGCCGCGCCGGGCAGCCTGCCCAGGACACTGTCCTCCACCACCTCCAGATCGACGTACTCGATGCCGCCGGTGACCTGGTTGACCCCGTACGAGAGCCGGTTGTAGACGTCCTTGCGGTGCTTGACGGAGACGATCAGCCAGTCGTCGTCGGCGAGGCGCAGCAGCAGGGCCCGGTACTCGTCGTTGACGCGTGCCGACCACAGCCGGTGATCGCCCTTGAGCCGCTGGAGTTTGAGGCCGGTGGTGTTCGGGTTCGTCCTGAACTTGTGCTGGAAGTCGAAGAAGGCACCCTTGACCGTGCGGGGCAGCTTGAGGATCTCCTTGTCGGCCCGGTCGAGCAGGCGCAGGGTGACGCCGGAGGTGGTCATGGCTTGGGCTCCCCGTCGCTGGTGGTGTCCTTGTTCGGGTCCCGGCCGTCGAGCCGGGCGATCAGCTCCGCGCCGTCCCAGTCGGCCGCCGTGCGGACCGTCCAGCCGGCCGCCGCGAATGCCCGTGCCTGGTCCTCGGCCTCGTAGTCCGGCTCGTCGTCGGCCGGGCGGGGGGCCCGGACCACGCCGATCAGGGCGTCCGGCCAGGCGAGATCGGCCTGCCAGCCGTGGCCGTCCAGTTCGTAGCCGTCCCACGGGACCGGCACCGCCGCCGACGCCAGCGCGTGTGCGAGGGCGGTGAGCCCCGGCTCCTCCGGGTCCAGCAGCTCGATGACCCGGTCCCAGCCGGGATCCCGGCCGTGGTCCGTGTCGACGCGCCGCTCCGCCGCCTCCGGCACCCGCGTGACGGTCTCGTCGACGGGGACGGCGGGGACGGCCGGTACGGCGGCGGCTTCCACGGCGGAGGGCTCCTCCGCGGGCCGGGGCACCGGGATACGCGCGGAGGACAACCAGCCCTCTCCGCCGGTCACGGTGAGGACCTCGGGGTCGAAGCCGTCGAGCATGCCCGACGTCAGCTGCGCGCTGTCACCACCGCCGTGTTCGAGGAACTGCAGCACGTTGCCCCACCAGAGCCAGGCGCGCCAGCGCCGCTTGTGCGCCGGCCCTTCCTCCAGGGCCGGGGCGGAGTCGTCGAGGACGGCCAGTCCCGTCCATACGGGTGGGGTCCGTCTGCCGTCGGCGGTCAGCACCAGGCGGCAGCCGGAGGCGTCGGGGCCGTACAGCATCCGCACCGGCCCGGAGGTCCCGGCGGGTACGTCCGCGCGCAGCGCCTCCCGGATGCCCGCCGCGGCGTCGGCGCCGGTGAGGGCGGCGCCGCGGATTCCGGTGGCCCCGCTCATGCCCGCGGCCACCGCTTCCGCCCGCCGACGCCAGCGTTCGGGATCGGGCGAGCGCAGGTAGGCCAGGAGCATCCGGGCCGGGTTGACCCACATGGTCTCGGCGAGTTCGCCGGGCAGCCCGCGGCCCACCCGGTCGTAGTAGTCGCGGGCGCGTTGCCGGCCGGTGGTGCCGTAGGGCGTCCACACGGAGGTGTCCGCGTCGGTCCCCGCGTACCCGGTGTCGTTGATCCGGCGGCGCCACGCCGTCACGTCGTGGTAGGTCAGCTGGAACACCCGCAGCCCGTCGGCCCGCAGCCGGGTGCGCTTCACGGCGTCGTCCGCGAGCCGGTTGTGTCCGGGGGTGGCGTGGTACGCGTAGCCGTCGAGGTACAGCGCGACGCGCGGACTCGGGGAGTCCAGCCGCTCCAGGAGTATGTCGGGCCGGGTGCCGTCCAGCGCGCGCTGCTGGGAGACGCGCCAGCTGACGGTGGAGCCGTCCGGTGCCGTGAGCCGGAGGTCCAGGGCGTAGGTGCCGGCCGAGGTGGTGTAGGCATCCGCGGCGGCCTTGGATTCCGGCAGCTTGGCCCAGTCGCGCAACGTCTCGACGAACAGGACCTCGAGGTCGCTCTCCGCCTGCCGCTGAATGGGGATGTCCTGGGTGGTCGTGACCCGGGAGGTGCGCCAGCGTTCTCCTTCTCCGCCGAGGAGTTCGTCCAGCATCTGCCGGACCTCGTTGCGGCTGACCTTGTCGTAGTCGGCGGCCGGCACCCGTCGCAGCAGGCACTGGTGGCAGCCGTCCATGCCCTTCTCCTGGCACGGGCAGTGCTCGATGACCTCCCGTGCCTTGAGCAGCACCTCCCGGAAGCCGTCCGCGGAGGCCAGCCGGTGCAGGTAGCCGGTGCCGCCGGGCAGCCGGTCGTAGACGACCAGGAAGCGCCGGGGCCAGTCGGTCTCCGGGTCGCCCGCGTCGTCGGGCATGGTGGCCTCGGCGATGTCGATGTGGTCGGGATCGCCGCCGTAGCGGGCGGCGATCCCCGCGAACAGGGCGGCGGTGAACGACGCGAGGCGCTCCTTGAAGCGGGCCACCGAGGCGGGCAGCAGGATGCGGACGGCCTCGGTGGTCAGTTCGTGGGCCAGCAGCAGGGGCACGTCCCGGCCCGCGCCCCGCGCTCCGGCCGTGCCCGCCGAGGCGCCGCGGACCCGGCGGCGCGGGCACCACAGCAGATGGTGTGCCGAGGCCGGGGCGCTCGTCGCGCCGGACTCGGTGAGCGCGTGCTGGGGCACGTCCACGACCGGGCTGCCGTCGGCCGTCGCGCCGCCGCACGAGGTGCAGACGTAGAAGGGGTTGAGGCGGACGTCCTCCCCGGCGAGCGGCACGGTGCTGCTGCCGTCCTCGCGGTCGAGACCGAGGTTCAGGGTCCGGATCGTGGCGTGGCGGGTGAAGTCCACGCCGAAGACGGCCTTCTCGTGCCGCCAGGATCCGGGAACGAGGCGGTCGGGGTCGATGTCGACGGTGGTGAGGGTCGCGTAGCGCCTGCGGTCGCGTTCGTCGCGGTCGTCGCGCACCCTCGCGTCCTCGCGCCTGTCGCGGGACAGCACGCGCCGGGGACGAAGCACGTACTGGACGCAGCCCGCGTCGGCGATCTCCCGGCCGCGGCAGCGCGGGCACGGCGTCGTGTCGCGCTCGGCGTTCTCGGTCCGCACGTAGCCGCAGGCGGGACAGAGCCGCCACACCGACCAGGAGCGCCGGTCGGGACCGCCGATGTCGAGGGCGCGGACCACGTGCCGGTAGCCGTTGACGTAGAAGCTGTTGCCGGGGGCGAGTTCGGTCAGGGCGAGGGCGCTGGACCGTTCGTAGTCCCGGGTCTCGCTGCGGTACACCCTGGCCCCGGTGGGCCGGGCCCCCTCCTCCCGCGGGCCGTCCTCCTCGTCGGGGGTCTGCGACCAGTACAGCGTGGCTTCGAGCCGGGTGGTGGTGTCCGTCAGGCTGTAGTTCGGCAGCAGTCCGAGGTCCACCAGGGTGGCGTGCGCGGGGGACTGGCTCAGTTCCCGCAGCAGGTCCCCGGCGGCACGGCGCTCGGCCAGCAGTTCGCGCCGCTCCCGTTCCTGCGTGTCGTCGGACGCCGCGAGCTGCCCGGCCGCCTCGTCGATCGCCGCGATCCTGCGGCGCACCTCCTCGCGCCGGCCGGTCCAGTCCTCCTCCGCCTCCTGAAGCACCCGGACGATCCCGCCGGTGGCGTACGCGCGCAGTTCGTCCGCCGCGTGCTCCGAGACGCCCGCCATGTCGGTGTCCTGGCCGTCGCCGCCGGGGAACAGCGCGAGGAAGTCCTCCACGAGGCGCGCCCCGTGCGTCTGTGCGGCGTCGGCGAGATCCTGGCACCATCCGCCGGTGCCGAACAGCGCGGACGACAGCCGGGGAACGGGCGGGAGGGTCTCGCCGTCGGAGGTCCGCAGTTCCCCGCGGGCCGCCAGGTCCAGGAGCCGGGCGGTGTACTGGCGGCGCAGGATCTCCACGGCCGACAGGTAGCACCCCGGCGGCAGGATGGTCCCGGCGATCATCTCGCGTGGCTGGTCCAGGTAGTACAGGTCGCGTGCCCGGCGCCCGCCGAACGCGACCACCAGGGCGTTGCCGGTGCGTCGTCCGGCCCGCCCCGCCCGCTGCACGTAGTTGGCCGGCCCGGCGGGCAGGGAGCCGAGCAGGACGGCCGACAGGTCGCCGATGTCGATGCCGAGTTCCAGGGTGGGAGTGCACGACAGGACGTTGGGGTCGGTGTAGTGCGTGCCCGCCTTGAAGGCACGCTCGACGCGCTCCCGTTCGGGACGGCTCAGCATGCCGGTGTGCTCCGCTGTCACCACGCGGAACGTGCCGCCCGTGAGGTACAGGCGCCGGTAGTAGTCCCGGCGGTAGTCCCGCTCCCGGACGGGCCGGTCGGGGCGGGCGGCTTCGAGCCCGGTGGTGGACAGGTCGGGCTGCGGCGCGGTGAGCCGTCCCTTGCACCGGTAGCGGGGGCAGGGGTGGCCGTACCAGCGGGTGCGCCGCTCGGGGACGACGACCTGCTGCCAGCCGCAGTCCTCGCAGGCGACGAAGGCCTTGTTGACGACGGCGTCGTCGAGCAGCCGTACCTGGATGTGACCGGGCTGGAGCCCGTACACCCGGGTCTGCCGGTCGCGGGTGGTGCGCGCTGACAGGACACCGGCGTCGGCGAGGTGGGGCAGCAGCCGGCGCAGGTACTCGGTCGCGCCGGCGGCGTCCAGGCCCAGGCACCGGCGGGTCCAGTCCTGGTACCAGCCCAGCCGTCCGGTGACCGCGTCGAACTCGGATCCGTCCTTCTGCCCGTCCAGCAGGAACCGCGGTGGAGCGACGCCCTCGGGGAAGGCGGGCATGCCGTCGGGTCTGCGCCCGGAGATGAGGTAGCGGCTGGTGCCGGCTTCCTTGATCCAGGTGTCGAGCCAGCGGTGCCGCACCGCGCCGCGCAGCCGCAGCCGCTCCAGCAGACCCCGGAGGTAGGCGAGATAACGCTCGGGCGTGGGCAGCCCGCCCACGGCCAGGAGCTGGCCGGGCAGGGCCAGGTGCACGTCCCGGGCGAGGCCGGTGACGCCGTCGGGGTCGGCCACCGTCACCTCGGCCGCCGCGGTCCGGGTCAGTTCCAGGGTGCGGCCCATGCGGCTGCGCAGCCCGAACTCCATGACGGTCGCGAAGGCCAGCCGTTCGCCGATCAGCCGCCAGGTCCGTGCGTCGCCCGTGCCCCGGCCGGACAGCAGCCGGTCGACGCCCGGCTCGTCGTGGAGGTCGGGGGGCACTACGGCGGCCAGCGCCTCGGGGTCGTCCACCGACTCCAGGACCAGCCCGATCAGGTCGTTGAGCGCGGTCGGAGCCCCCGATTCGTCCAGGTTGTGCGCGAGCAGCGAGCGCAGGGAGAACTTGTACGAGGCGTTCGCGACGTATCCCGCCCGGTGGGCGGCGTCCTGGGTGGAGTCGTTGAACAGCAGCGTCTTGCGTTCCTCCGGGACGAGCGCGATGTCGCCGCCGGTGAACAACTGAGTGACCGTCGCGGAGGCGAGGGCCGCCTGTGCGGTACCGAGGAAGCGGATGCTGTTGTCGGTGTGGCAGGCCGGGCACCGGTCGTCCTTCGCGGCCCGGTCGGCGCTCTTGCGGTCGAGCACGGCCAGCGCGAACCAGGCGTCGACCAGTTCCCCGTCGTCCGCGGCGGTGGGCAGCCGGTAGGTGCCCCGTGACCCGTCCAGGACGACGACGGACAGCGGGTCGACGCCGCCGCCCGAGGGCCGGGCCCCGGTGAGCGCGTCGAGGGTCTGCCGTCGCTCACCGGGAGAGGCGGCGATGAAGTAACGCAGGCGCCGCTTGTCCCGGCCCACACCGGCCCGCCAGATGCGGTCCTGCGCGGTGACGAGCTGCTGCGGGTCGGCCTCGGGAGACAGCGCGGCCCATCCGGAGCGCCCGCAGTTGCGGCAGTACACGGCCGGAAGGTGCACCTGGGCGGGGCGCGGGGCGGTGTCGGCGCCCGGCAGGGGCTGCGGCCGGCGGCTCGACGCGTACGACGGCATGCTGCCGGAGGAGACGTCCGCGTCCTCCTCACCGGGCGGTGCGGCGTTGAGCGCGGCCCGGCGTGCGGCGGTCCGGTTGTCCTCGTACCAGCGGAACTCGGGGAACGGTCCGACTCCGCGCAGCACGCGGGTCACGGGCCGCACCCACAGGTGCGCCTCGATGTGCAGCAGCGGCCGGGGCCTGCGCTCGTCGGAGTCGGGGTCGCGGGCGGCGGACAGCAGTGCCACGAACCGGGACAGCGCCTGGAGTGCCAGCCGGGGGTTCTCGCGCGCGGTGCGGCCCCAGGAGTAGCCGAACCGGGGGCCCAGCCGGTCCCGCAGCGTCCACTCGTCCAGCGGTTCGCCGTCGAGCAGCGACAGCACGCCGAGGGTGAAGTCGTGCCGCTTCAGCAGCCGTCCGACGCGGAAGGCGTCCAGGCCGCTGCGGCCCAGCAGCCGGGTGGCGAGCGCGTCCAGGTCCAGCAGGTCGGGCCGGGCCTCGACGTCCGGCCCGCCGGACACCGCGACGACCTCCTGCGGGCTCGGCGGTTCGGGCAGTTCGTAGTCGACGGCGCCGGTGAACTCGTCGGCGGTCATCCGCTCCTCGCCGACGACCGCGTCCGCGGGGAACGGCATGCCGAAGACCCGCGCCGCCACGTTGAGGATGCCCCCGGCCTCCTTCCCGGGCGCTCCCTCGCCGAGGGTCGCCGAGGTCGCCACCGGGCAGATCGACCCCAGGGGCCGGCCGGGCCGGGCAGCGCCGGTGGCGGCGGCGAGCCTGCGCAGCAGCATCGCCACGTCGGTGCCCTGCGCGCCGTCGTAGGTGTGGAACTCGTCCAGCACGACGTACGCGGGCTCGGCGCCCTCCCACAGCCCCAGGTCCTCGCCGCGCTGGAGCAGCAGGTCGAGCATCTTGTAGTTGGTGATCAGCACGTCGGGCGGGGACAGGCGCATCTCCTCGCGCCGCGTCATCACCCGCCGGAAGTCGGTGTCGGGCCGGTCGCCGATGTACAGCCCCGCCGTGACCTGGGCCAGCTCCGGACGCGCGAGGTACTCGGCGATGCGTCCGGCCTGGTCGGTGGCGAGCGCGTTCATGGGGTAGAGCAGCACCGCCTTGATCCCGCGCACGCCCTCGGCCTTCCGGCGCCGGCAGTGGTCCAGCACGGGGATCAGGAAGGACTCGGTCTTGCCGGAGCCGGTGCCGGTGGTCACCAGCGTCGGTCGTGCGGGCCCGTGCAGTGTGGACAGCCGGGCCCACGCCTTGGCCTGGTGCCGCCACGGAGCGAACCCGGGGAACCCCGCGGACCACTCCACGTCCCGCCGCCAGCCGTCGCCGGCGACGTGGAACGGTGTCCGGATGCGCAGGTAGGGCCCGCGGAAGATGCCGGTCTCGGGGTGCCCGAGGAAGCGTTCGAGGGCGGCGCGGGTGGTCTCGTCGGCAAGGGCGTACGTCGTCGTGAGGTACTGCGTCAGACTGCCGCGGAGCTGCGCGGCGGCCATGGTGGGCTTCACGACGGTCCCCCTTGCGATGCCGGTGCCCTGGTGATCGGTACCACCGTATATCCGCGGTGCGGGCGCTTCCGACGGCCTGGCGCCGACCGGAGCCGCAGGTCAGGCGGGTCGGCTACCAGTCGGCCAGTTCGGCGACGAAGTCCTCGTACGACCGGTTCTTCCCTACGGGGCTGATGACCTTCCCGTCCTTGTCGAGCGCCTTCTCCATGATGCGGGGGGCGTCCGACACCTGATACGGAGGTCGCCATGGGTGCTCTCTGAGGACTTTCTTGGGGTCGTGGACCTTGCCGAGGTCGCAGCCCTTGTAACGGGACTTGAGGACCCAGGTGGAGTTGACCTTGGCGAACGCGGAGGGGAACTGCATCAGCCAGGCTTCCATCTCGAAGGCCGCCAGCGCCACCGCCAGCGGGCAGGAGAAGGTGTTGCGGAGTTCGTTGCTGATCCGGGTGCGGACCTCGATGTACTTCTCCTCGTCCACCAGGTCGAGGTCCACGTGCACCACGAGGCCCGCCAGCTCCGCCCGCACCGATGCGCCCTGCACGAGGGTGCGTAGCCGGTTGATGCGCGGGGTCAGTTGCTTGTCGGCCGGTCCGAGGCTGGTCTTGTCCCGCAGGTTGACGATCTTCGCGTCCGGGCGGTGGGCCCGGACCAGGTGCCACAGGACCTTCCGGTCGAAGTCGCCCTCTCCCGCGACGACTATGACCGCGTCCTTCTTTCCGCCGGCCTTCCCCTTGACCTTCCCCATCAGAGCCCGCCCCCCAGCGTGTTCGCGAACCACAGTTCCCCGATGGGCATGCCCTCGGAGGCTTCGATGACCTCGCGCACCTCGTCCGGTGTGAGTGCCGGGATGCGCGACGCGCCGTCCGGGTCTCGCTCGCAGACGACGAACTCGTCCGGGGTCAGTTCGCTGACGAACACGGGGGAGTGCGTGGTGACGAGGAACTGTGCCCGACGGCTTGCCTCCCGCAAACGCACCGCGAGAAGTTCCAGCGCGTGCGGATGGATGCCGTGGTCGATCTCCTCGATACAGGTGAGGGCCGGCGGCTCGGGGTCGTGGAAGACGGCCAGGAGGCACAGGACGCGCACCGTGCCGAAGGAGGCGTCCTCCAGCCGGGTGCGCCCCCGCAGGCCTTCTTCCTCGAGTTCGACGGACAGGTGGTCGAACGTTCCCGGGGTGTCCACCACGTGGATGTCGCGGATCTGCGGGATCACCGCCCTGACGTCCTCCAGCAGCGCCTCCCATACATGCCTTCGGCCGTCCTCGTCTCGCAGCGCCCGAAGTGTCTTCAGGAAGTCCGCAAGGTTCGAGGCGTCCTCCCGCAGGTGCCCCGAATCGGTGATCGGAGACGGCTCCCGCGCCTTCCGCACGTCCGGGTCGAACACCCGGATCTCGGAGACGTGCCGTTTGATCTCCGACACCGCACCGGCCGTCGGGCTGCCGTCGGCGCGGGGCACCCCCCGGTGGAGCGCGGACGCCATCCCGTGCAGGTCGACGCTCTCCCACGGGCCGTCGGCCGGGAGAGGGCTACTGATCTCGACGGCCGCGCTCTTGAGGTCGAGGGAGGTCTCCGTGTCCTGGCGCGGGTGCTGGGTGAACCGCTCGCGCCGGTAGAGGACAGGGGTGCGCGAGGACCCCCGACGCAGGTTGACGCTCAGCTCGTAGCTGTCGGGCTGCTCCTTCGACGCGAACTCCGACCAGATGCCCTCGACCCCGACCGTGATCCGGGACACCTGCCGGGGACCGCCCCGGAAGGCCACGGCCTCGAAGCCGCCCAGCCCCTCCAGCGCCTTCTCGATCCCACCCTTGGACACACCGCGCAAGTACTCCAACGCGTGAAAGACGTTCGACTTGCCCGCCGCGTTCGGACCGACCATGACGGTCAGCGGGCCCAGTGGCAGCTTCACGTCGGTGAGGGTGCGGAAGTTCCGCACGGTCAGACCGAGTATCCGGTGGTTCACGCCTCGCGCCCATCGTGGAACGGCCGGGCACTCGCGCCCGGTCAGCGAACTGGTCGGCGCACGGCGGACGGTCCCGAGGCGTGCCGCTGAGTGCCGCTCAGTTCCCCATGTGCATCGTCCACTTGGCGTGTCCGACCACCGAGCATCACGAAGCGTACAACTTGCGTCACACCGTCACCAGGTGGTTGAACACATCGGCCACGCGGGCCGGAATCGCTCTCTTTTCAACTGCTCCGAGGCGAACGGACCCTGGTGGGAAGGGATGCGCACGGACGGTGCCGAGGGGGAGCCGCGATGTCCGGACCGCTCTATGTTCCCGTTCTGCCGACGAAGCCGCACGCGGCCGGCGCCTTGCGGGGCCTGTGGCCGGACGTCCGGGCCGCGATCAGGCCGCTGTGGAACCTCCCGCCGCTGCCCGGGGTGACTCCGGAGACGCTGGCCACGGTGGTCGGCACGTACGTCGATCCGGTGAGTGCCGTGAGCCGTCACGGCGGATGGATCGACGCTCCCTTCGGCGAGGAAGCCCGGACCGCCGCCCTCGCCGATGCCCTTGCCGTGTACAGCGAGTGGGGGCGGCTGCGGCCGGTCACCGGGCCCGAAAGGACCCGGGCGCAGCAGGCGGCGGCCGTGGAGACGGCCCGGCGCTGCCTGCGCGGGCTGGGTGTCCGGGTGCGGGTCACGGGGGAGTGGGACGGTCGTCTGGGGGAGGAGGTCCGGGGGCTGCTCGCCGGGACCGGTCCCGAGGTGGCCGTGGATCTGCTGCTCGACATGGGCGCGGTCCTCGACGACCGGCCCGACGCGGGCAAGGAGGCGCTGCGCGCCCTCGACGCGCTGATGCCGTTGGCGGTCTGGCGGAGCGCCACTCTGCTCGGGGGAGGCTTTCCCCGGGTCAGCGCCGACATGCTGGTGGAGGGGGCGTGTGAGGAGTCGCGGGCGGAGTGGCGCATGTGGCACGAGGTGCGCGCCGCGGGCAGGGCCTATGCTCCGCTGCTCGGTTACGGCGACTACGGGGTGCAGCCTCCGAGTGCCCTCGCGCAGGCCCCGGCAACCGGGAGGAAGGGCGGTCCGCCCTGGGGTGTGCTCCGCTACACCACCGACAGTTCGTACGTCGTCGTCAGGACGTTGACCCGGGGGCCCGACCGGATCGCCGTCAACCGTGCCGCTGCCCGCCGGATCACCGAGCTGCCCGAGTTCCGGGGGGCGCGGGCCGGACAGGGCGAGGCATGGCTCAGCGACTGCGCGAACGGCCCGCTCTCGGTCAGCGAGGGGGTGGGCGGGCCCACGGAGTGGCTGCGGGCGGGCAACCTCCAGCACATGACCCATGTCGTGCGGAGCCTGCCCGGCGGCTGAGCGGGCCGCCGGGTCCGGGAGCCCGACCCGGCCGCGCTGTCCGGGCGTTCAGTCGAACAGCGGTGCCAGCGCGGTCTCGCCCGCCATGATCCGCCAGGCGGGCACCCGCACAGTCCGGCCCACCGGGCCGGGCTTGGCGCCGTGGCCCCCGGAGGGCAGTCCGGTGAGCAGGTCGCCTCGCGCGTGGGTCAGCCGGAGGTGACGTGCCGGGTCCGCGTCGGGCCCGGGGCCGGGGTCGATCAGCACGGCCGTGTTCTCCCCGGCATCGGTGAACAGCAGGTCCACCGGGTGTCCGCCCACCAGCACGGCCCGTTCCAGATCGGTGACGCCGCGTCCGGCGAGGTACTGCTGGAGGCGGTCGGCGAGGTCCTCGCGGGCCTCGGTCACCGGGCCGTGACCGCCGGCCTCGGCCGCTGTGCCGTCGTCGCCCGCTCCCAGCGGTGCCGAGCGTGCCGCGAGGAGGGCGGGCAGGCCGCTCTGGTCCTGCCAGAAGGCGCGGCCGCCCACTGTGATCAGCTGCGACTTGGCCCGGGTGATCGCCACGTTCCACAGGTTGACCTGGCTCGCGACCCAGTGCGTGGTCCGGGGCGGTGTGTTGGGCGCCGCAACCGGGCTGAGCACCATCACGTCGCGCTGTCCGCCCTGGAAGGTGTGGACGGTGCCGACCCGGACCCGGTCGTCGTCCCGCCACATCCGTGCCAGGGTCTCCTTCTGCGCCCGGAACGGCGTGACCACTCCGACCGTCGCGTCCGGCGGAAGCCCGGCCAGCAGCCCGTCGACCACGCGCCGGACGGCCTCCGCCTCCACGGCGTTCCGCCAGGACTGCCCGTCGCCGCCGCGCGCCGACTCCCCGGACGGCACGTCGACCCAGCCGAGGACCGGTGCCGGGTCGGCCGCTCCCACCGGGTCGTGCGCCGGTACCTGCCGCCGCACGTCGGTCAGCACCCGCAGACGGCCGCCGTAGCAGTGGCCGTTGACGACGTCCGCGATCCGTGGGTGGCAGCGGTAGTGCTCGTCGAGGAGCAGGGCGCTGTCGCCGTGCTGTTCGGCCGCGTGGTAGGAGGAGTGCACGTGGTAGGTGAGGCGGTGGTGTTCCAGTTGCGCGGCGCTGAGCCCGGCCCGCGTCCGTGCCTGCCGCTCCTGCTGCGGTGACACGCCGGGGATGTGCCCGAGCTGCATGGGGTCACCGATGATCAGTGCCCGGCGGGCCCGGAACAGCAGCGGCAGCACCGCGGGGATGGAGCACTGACTCGCCTCGTCGATGACGACGAGATCGAACAGCTTCGGGGCGAGTTCCAGCTGCCGCACCGAGTGGGTGCTGACGGCCCATCCCTTGATCTGCGCCATCAGGTTCTTCTGGCTGCGCTGGTAGCCGGAGCGGCGGCGCAGCGCCTGGAGCCGCTGGTTCATGAGCCCGGTGGCCCGGCCGAGAGTCTCGGCGGACAGCGCGCGGGACAGCTCCGCCGACAGGTCGGACAGGGCCTCGGCCGTCGCGAGCCGGGACTCCTTGAGCCCCTCCTCGCCCCACTCCTCGTGCCCGCGGACGAGTTCCCGCACCTCCCGCTCCACGGACACGACCCCGGCCAGGGACTCCAGCAGCTCGGGCGGCACCGGTCGTCCCGCCGCCCAGTCGGGCCATGCCGGACCTGCCCCCTCGGGGAGTTCCGCCACCGCCGAGACCAGCGCGGCGAGCGCCCGCCCACGCCGCCATGCCCCCAGCTGCCACCAGCGGACCCCGGCCGTCCTCCGTGCCCGCTCCGCCCACCGGCCCAGCGGTGCCACGCCGTCCGCGTCCGCCGCCCAGGCCCCTTCGAGCAGGGACAGGGGCAGCTCCAGGGCGGCAGCCCGTTCCTCCCGGTCGCGGAACAAGTCCAGCAGCCGTTCCTCCTCGCCGACGCGGCGTGCCGCCTCCGCCCGCAGCCGGTCGGCCGTCCCCCGGGTGTTGCGCAGCTCGCCGCCCACGGTGGCCGATCCGCGCCGCGGCGTCCCGGCCGGTTCGGCGAGCAGCCGTTCCAGTGTGGCCGCCTCCCGCTCCAGCGCGTCCTTGTTGCCCGTCCGCATCAGCAGGCCGGGCGCGATGTCGTCGCAGCGCTGGGCGACGACGTCCACGGCCTCGTTGTTCGTGGAGGCGACCAGCACCGACTGCCCCGCGGCGACGCAGGTGGTGACGACCGCGGTGACGACCTCGCTCTTGCCCGTGCCGGGCGGCCCGGTCGCCACCGTCAGCGGCTGGGTCATCGCCGAGGAGATCACCTGCTCCTGACTCTCGTTGCACGGCCCCGGAGCGACGGGCGTCACCGGGTCCGCTGCGGTGGCGGACGTGGCCGGCGACTGCCGGGCCCCGCCGTTCAGCAGCGCGTCCAGGGCGGTGCCTTCGATCTGCGCGGTCCGGGTGGAGATCTGGAGCAGGTTGTCCACCAGCGCCTGGGTGGCCATGGCCTCCGCACCCGAAGGCACCAGCAGCACGGCCGCGTTGTGCGCGCCGGGCCGCAGTGCCTGCATGACCGTGCGGTCGCTGAGCGCCGACGGATCCAGCGGTTCGAGTTCCGGCAGCCCCAGTTCCTCCAGCAACTCCCTTATGGCGCGCAGCATCTGGGCGTCGTTGCCCTCCTGCCAGGCCGGCTGCCAGCGGGCGACCAGGTCGGCGGCGTCGCCCGCGTCGAGGAGTTCCGATACGACGCCGCTGTGCAGGGACGGCACGCCGCTGGGCCGCAGCACGTCCCGGCCGTTCTCGTCCGGCGCCAGCTCCATCTGCTGAATGAGCAGCGGCGCCAGCTCGACCGTCGCGCGCCGCCCCCGGCCCCCGTCACGCGAGGGGAGCGTGATCGCCGGATACCCGTACCAGTACTCCTGCCGCGTCCCCGTCCCGCCGTCCGACCCGGCCCGCCCGTCCTGGGGCCGGGGCAGGGACCCAGGCGCGACGATGTGCGGTCCGCGGCCCGACTGGACGGTCTCCTCGCCCTGGGCCAGCAGGAAGTACTTCTTGTCGCGGCCGGCGTCCCGGTCGGGCCGCATGCCGGCCGCCGCCTGGGCGGTGAGGCAGTCCGCGTAGTACCGCAGCAGCCGCTGCCGGTCGACGCCGTCGCGCTCGTCCGCCTCGGCCAGCTCCCGGGCCTTCAGCAGCGCGGGGGAGCGCCGGGCGGCCTCGGTGGCGTCGTGGGGGAGCGAGGGAAGGCGCACGGGGCGGGCCACCGACCGGGCGAAGGGGAGGGAACGGGTGGCCCTGATCGTGGACTTGGTGGGCCGCTGCTCCTCCGGCACGCCGTCACGGGTCATCTGGGCGGTCAGGTAGTCGAAGAGGTCGTCCGGGGTGATCCAGCCGCCCTCCTTGATCCGGCCGTTGCGCAGCCCTTCGACGATCTCCCCGGTGAACCGGGAGGTGCCGAGGCTCGACCCGGGCGGCGCCATCGCGGAGGCCGCCTGGAGCGCGTCGGACGCCGTGATGAAGTACACGCCGGTCGGCCGCAGCAGGGTGCTCGGCGCGGGCCGGTCCGGTTCCTTCCCCGACGGGCCCTTGGCGGTCCAGCCCTGGACGACGGAGCCGCTGGAGCAGCAGTCCAGCAGGACGAGCTTGGAGGCGGCCCGGCAGGACTGGAGCATCCGCTCCAGGAACTCCGCCGGTACGGCCGTGCCCGGCAGGTCGGCGGGGTCGGTGTCGCGGGTCAGGAAGTACAGCTGGCCGTCCTGCTCGCAGTACTCGCCGTGCCCGCTGAAGTAGAGCAGCGCGGTCTCGCTGGGCTGCCGGGCCTCCAGGAACGTCTCGACGGCGTGCAGCATCTCCGCGCGCGTCGGCTCGGCGGCCACAGCGCACTCGTTGTACATGCCGATCTCGGTGTTCTCCAGCACGGCCCGCATGTAGTGCAGGTCGGCCCGCACGGCCGAGAGGTTCTGGTACGCCTCGCTGTCGTACGTGGAGACACCGACGAGTAACGCGTGGCGGTCGTTGTCGGTCATCGCCGCTCAGCCCGCCGCCGTGCCGTCGCCGCCGTCCGCGAGGAACCGCTCGACCAGTGTGTCGTCCTCGCGGGCCTCCTTGCCGGTGATGTGCAGGACCGCCCCGTCGGGCCGCTTGACGACGAGGGTGCGCTGAGGGATCCGCGCCAGCCACACCTGCACCAGCGCGGCGACGAACGACCCGGCGCTCAGCAGCAGCCCGACGGTCTCGGAGGACGGCCCGCCCTTGTCGCCGACCCCCGCCAGGCTGCCCGGTTCGGGCAGGTCCAGCCTGGCCGTGGAGTCCGCCTCGGCGAGCGCGGCGAGCAGTTCGCGTGCGTCCTTGCGGGCGCGCAGCGGGTCCTCGTCGACGACGGAGATCCGGTATCCGCTGTGGTTGTCGTGCATGGTGTTCTCGTGCTCCCCGTGAGTTCACCGGCTCCTTGCCGGGCGCACGACACTAGCGTCCGCCACTGACACCGACCGTCCAATGCGCCGTGCCCGCTCGGCCGTTGGCGTGAACACGCTTGCCGATGGCCGGGTCGTGTACGTCTCACGCCAGGCGCAGTTCCGCACAGACCGTCTTGCCCGGCGCGCCGTCGCGCGGCGCGACGGCCCAGCGGGTCGCCAGTCCCGCGACGATCAGCAGACCCCGGCCGGACTCCGCGTCGCCCGGCGGTTCCAGGTCGGAGAGCACGGGGACGCGTTCGGTCCGGGTGTCGGTGACCTCGACGCGCACGGTGCCGGTGGCGTGGGTGAGCCGGACGTGGAAGTCCCGTCCGGCGACATGCCCGTGCCGGACGGCGTTGGCGGCCAGCTCGGCGGTGATCAGCGTGAGCGTGTCGTTGACCCGGCCGCCGTACGGGTGGCCCCAGGTGTCGAGCCGATGGGAGACCAGCCTGCGGGCCAGGCGGGCGCCGCGCGGGGAGGAGGTGAACGCCATCGCGAACTCGTGCAGGGGGTGGGCCGTTTCGGCCTCGGCGCCGGGGGTGTGCACCCGGGGGGTGGAGATTCGGCTGTTCATGTGGCCCACGCTGCCGGTGCCGTCCTAGCGTGGCCAGATACGGCACGCATACGGGTCGTCGCTGTAAGTGGCCGGTGCGCGGGTGTAGGCGGGACGGAGCGTGACGGTCGGCGCGGGGGTGCGTTGGCCGAGGGAGGTGGTACGGGGATGAGTGAACCGACGCGGCTGGTGGACGAGGCGTCCGGGGGCGGCGAGAGTGAGGAGCGGCATCCGGAATCGGACGCCGGCTCCGGGGTCCTGCGGGTCTTCGGGCGTCAGTTGAAGCGGTTCCGGGTGCGGGCGGGTATGGAGCGGCCCGAGTTCGGCTCGCTGACGGGGTATTCGGTGTCGACCATCGCCGCGTACGAGCAGGGACGCCGGGTGCCGCCGCCGAGGTTCATCGACCAGGCGGACGAGGCGCTGGACGCGGGCGGGGTCCTCCAGGAGATGAAGGAGGAGGTGGCTCGGGCTCAGTATCCGGCGTTCTTTCGGGATGCGGCTCGGTTGGAGGGGGAGGCGGTTGAGCTGTGGGTGTACGCGACACAGGCGGTGCCCGGACTGCTTCAGACAGAGGAGTACATGCGGGCGGTGTTCGGGATGTGGCGTCCGCTGCTGGACGAGGGGACCTTGGAACAGCGGGTCGCGGCCCGTCTCGCGCGCCAGAGTGTCTTCGAACGCAGGCCCGCGCCGCTGGTGAGCTTCGTCATTGACGAGGCTGTCGTACGAAGACCGTTGGGCGGCTGGCCGGTCATGCGTGGTCAACTGGAGCAGTTGATGCTGCTCGGCGCGTATAGGAACGTCGAGATCCAGATCATGCCGCTCGACCGCGAGGACAACGCTGGCGTGGACGGGCCGTTCACCTTGCTGTACCGCTCTGGTGGCGATCAAGTGGCCTACCTGGAAGCGCAGGGACGCAGCACAATGGTCAGCGACCGGCGGGAGGTCCAGGGAATCGCGTCACGGTACGGCATCATCCGTGCGCAGGCTCTCACTCCGCGCGAGTCAATGGCCTTCGTTGAGAAGCTGCTTGGAGAGGTGTGAAGTGAACGAGACCCTGAGTGCGGTAGGCGAACTGCGCTGGCGCAAGAGCAGCTACAGCGGTGGGGCCGGAGGAGAGTGCGTGGAGGTCGCCGACTGCGCACACGTCGTTCGTGTCCGTGACTCCAAGGACACAAGCCGACCTGCTCTCTCGGTCGCTGCTTCCGCTTGGGCGGCGTTCGTCGGCTTCGCTGCGCAGTAGACGACATGTCTGCCCCTGGTAGTGCACCGGGGGCAGACATGTGTCAGGCCGCGTTGGCCGACTACGCCTTCGCTTTCTCACGGGCGGGCGGGGTCCAGCGGCCCGCGGCGATCTCGGCGTCCAGTCGCGCTTGGAAGTGCGCGTGCGCCGCCCGCATCTCGGCTTCGCGGTCGGCTTTGTAGAAGGGGCCCTCGTAGCCCTCAGGGGGCGGGGTGCGCTCCGGGTCTTCCAGGTGAGCCATGAGGTCGAGGTAGTCCTGCTTGGTCTGGCCGTGGCCGTAAGTGTTGAAGTCGGCGGCAATCTTGCGGCCGTTGGCGTCGAACCAGGTCGCGGACTCGTAGTCGTAGAGCTGCGGGTAACGCGACTTGAATATGGCGGCGAGCTGGTCGGCTGTGATGCCGAGCCAAACCGATGCCAGGGCGTCGAGTTCAACCAGGGCGGCGCGGCGTTCGTGCTCGGTGCGGAGAGGGGTGTCGTTATGCCACGTCGGCTTCAGGCCGGCGGCTAGGGGCTTTACATATGGCCAGGGGCTGACCCAGTCTTCGTAACCTGCCCAGCGGGGGTCGAACAGCTCTGTCCAAAGAGGGGTGTAGTGGGTGGTGAGAGCGTTCAGTCGAAGGGTGCGCAACAGGAGGGCGGGGGCGAGTGGGTGCTTCGTGTCGGGGGCCGGCATTTTCAGGGCTTCACCTGCCATGAGATTGGCGCGACCGGTGATTCGTAGCAGATAGTCCAGTGGTAGAGCACTCCAAAACCCGGCGTTCAGGACTGTTGCGTGGTTGGTCCTGGTGGCCATGCTGTGTACGCCGTGGATATGTGCGGGTCCGGGTGGGATCACGGCGGCATGCAGGCTCCGGCTGGTATTGAAGGGGATCATGATCCGCCAAGCCAGCCTGAAGAAGGTTGTGGACGGCCTGCCAAGCCAGGAATCCTGCGCGGCCAGGTAAGTCGCCTGATCGGTTGCCCGCACGTAGTTAGTCACGGGGACGTATGTCTCGGGAAGCTCCGTTGGCGCGAGCGCATCCCAGTGTCTTTGGTTCCGGCAGGGAATCATCGGCTCATTCGAGAAGGGGAGCGCGCAAGAAAAGTGCGGCCCTTGCAGGATGACGTCTGATAGCTCAGGAACGGTTTGGTTGCCCCAGCGGATTAGCCCGTTCGTCTTGGCGCCAGCTTCGTGGTAGCCGCTTGAGATCATCGGTTGATGATCGGCCAGGCTGTCTCCATGAGCGGCAAGCGCTTCGATCGCCCCTTGTTCGCCGACTAGAACTGGGTATAGGAGAGGTGTCTGCGCCGCTCCACCAACCGAGCCCGTCAGGGCGTGCCAACTCGCCAGCAAGGCCGCGTCCACATGCACCACGCGATCAAGGTGAGGCCGAACGTCCCAGGAACCGTTGTGCTTGATGCCTGGTACTGCTCCTTGTCCGTCGTGAGTCAGCGAGTCGGGCAGTGCCTCGGCGTCGCGCAGTTGGCTGACATGTAGGAAGTCAGGCTCCTGTGCTGTGCCATAGATGTGCATCCCGAACTCCTGTGAACGGGATAGATCTTCGAAGGCCCAGTTCGCCGAGTTTACGAAGTGTGCGTGAACTCGGAGGTGTCGATATGCGGCGGCTCGGATGCCGCCCTCACGTACCCCGCCAAAATGTGTGTCCGGATGGATTAGACCGGCGCTGCCGGATAGCGACGCCTGCTGCCACACCCGAGCCATGAATGCTCGGTAGAGATCGCCCTGCGTGCCGACTAGAATTGGATAGGTCGCTGGGCTGCCCAAGGTGGCGACCGACCCGGAGTGAGTAGCCAACTCGATCAGGAAGAATTCTCGGCTGTCCGCACTTGTGGCCAGTGATTCTTCCTTGCGTTGGCGCCACTCCGCAAGGCTGGGCTTCTCCTCCAAAACAAACCACGGCTCCAGCTCAGCCAGAACCAGATCCTCCTGCCACCTCGGCCTCACCCAAGGCGGATTCCCCACCTGAAGTTCAAACCCACCCCGCGCAAACACCTGCGCGAACTCCAATTCCCAGTGGAAGAACCCCTGGGCCTTGGCCACATCCCTCGCCGCGCCCGCCCAAAGGAACCGCTCCTCCAGCAACTGGAAGCGGTCCATGCCCATCCACTCGGGCAGTTCGTCCTCGTACCGGGACAGATCGTCGAGGTCCTCGAACGTCGACACCAGCGACTCCTCCGGCACATCCTGCGTGCCCAGCAGCGCCTCGGCGAAGTCGATCCAGTCGTCCAGGTCGGCGAGCGCGATGACATCACGGCGCTCACCCTTGATCTGCCCCTTGCGGCGACCGGTGCGGCGACGCGACACGGAGTCCCGCGTCAGCGTCATCTGCCGGGGCTCGGCGGTGAAGCCCGGCAACGCGTCCGCCTCCCAGGCCATCAGAACATCGTCCGCGCCGCTCTCCGCACCACCCCCGACGCCTGCGTGCACCGCCTCCAACTCGGCCGCCCGCGCCGCCAGCGCCTCCGCCCGCGCGTACCGCTCGTCCGTACCGTCCAGCAGCGCCGCGTTCTGCACGGGCCAGAACCACAGCGCGCACCACGCGTCCATGAGCGTCTTGAGGCGCCAGTACGGGGTGTCCTCCGCCTGGAGGTCGGCGAGGATCGCGTCCCGCTGCACCGCGGCCTTCGGCCGGCGCAGCCAGTCGTCCTCCGCTCCCCACACCCGGATGTCCCGGGAGATGTCCCGCTCCGACAGCTCCAGCCGCCGTACGACCAGCCCCCACAGATACTCGGCCCGCCGAGCCAGCCCCTGGAGCCGGGCCGTCTGCTTCGCCGTAGGCGACTTCGTGACAGCCTTCCGCCACGCGCCCAGCGCCCGCGCCTCCGCCGGGGCGAGTGCCTTCGCCTCCTTCTCGGCGGCGACCGCGCCCCACTCCTTCGCCGGGAGGAGGAAGTGGTGCACCGAGCCCTCCGGGAGCGACGCACCCGCCACCGCCTCCGCCAGCGGGAAGCGCTCGGGAGTGGTCCCCAGCCAGCCGCCCTTCTTCAGCCGTTCCGCCGCGTACACCTCGCGCCGCCCGCCGATGAGGGAGTTGCCGCGCCGCAGGTGCAGACCGAACCAGGGCGCCTCCATGCCGGGGTGCATGGTGTTGAGCCACAGCGACACCTCCGCCAGCTCCACGGCCGTCTCGTTGAGGTCGACTCCGTACGAGTTGTGCAGCGCGATGTACGCCTTGGCCTTCTGCAACTCGACGGCGTACTGCTCGGTGTCGATCGACTCGCCCAGCTCCGCCTGCCTGCGCCGCAGGTACTCCGCCGCGACCTGGTTGATCGCCTCGTTGAGGAACGCGCCCGAGCCGAGGGCGGGTTCACAGATCCGCCAGTTCAGCAGATCCCTCGCCTCGGTCTCCTCCGTGAGGAGTTGCTGGAGCGCCAGCTGCACGGTGACCCGCGTCAGCGACTCCGGCGTGTAGTACGACGCGGAGGTCTGCCGGTCCCGCCCGGAGAGGCGGTACACGAACGAGCCCGGCGCATGTCGCACGCGGAGCAGTTCACCGGTGTGCCGGTCCCGGGCGCGGACGAACACGGAGTCGTCGTAGTCGGCGATCTTCGACGCGGGGACGAGCCAGGAACCGTCCTTCGGGTCACCGTGCCGGGCGACCTCGTACAGCTCCTCGCCCGCGATGAAGCCGCTGTACGACATCAGGCCCTCGTACACCGCGCCGAGCTGGTTGATGCCGAGCTGCGCGTACGAGATGAAGCCGCCGCGCTCGCCCCGCTTGCCCTGGGTGATCATCAGGCTGTGCAGCACCTGGTGGAGGGTGGCGTTGCGCAGCCGGGTGTCCAGGTAGCGGACGGACTCGCCGCGCGCCAGGGCCTCGTCCGAGTCGTACCGCGGATCGGGAAGGCCGTCCGCGCCGATCAGGCGGATGGCGTCGCGCTCGAACAGCTTGCTGTGCAGCGGCTCGAAGCGCAGACCGACGTCCTCACTGATCGCCGCGTCCGCCGTGTCGGCGTCGGCCGCCTCCACACCGTGCGTGCGGCGGGCGCGGTAGCCGTCCTGCACCTTGCGGAAGAGCAGGTCCAGGGACTCGTACAGGTAGAAGCCCTTGCGGGCGGTGTCGCTCACCGGCTCCCGCTCGGCGACGAGTTCACCGAGCCGGCCGAGTCCGTACCCCTGCTGGTACTCGGGATAGACGGCGGGCAGGATGCCCAGCTCGGGGCGGGCCTCCGCGTAGAGCAGGAACAGGATCCGGTAGAGGTAGCGCAGCGACTCCCGGGTCAACCGGCGCCCCAGGTCCGGGAGTTCGCCGATGTCCTCGGGGCGGACGCCCTGGTCACGCAGCCGCTGGAGCACCTCGTTGGCGATCAGCTCGACGCTCTTGCGCAGGCCGTCGCGGAGTTCGCTGGAGACCCCGACCGCGTGCTTGGCGGACTTGCCGACCAGTTCGGCCAGCGGGTTCTCGCCGCCCTCCTCCGGGACGCGCAGCGAGTCCGCGCCGAACAGCGCGGCCACCGTGTCGAGTTCGCCGCCCGCCCGGGTGTCGTTGCGCTGGAGCGCGGTGTCCAGGGAGACGCCGAGGTAGCGTCCCTCGCCCCACACCGCGCGGTCGGCGAGCACGATCACCCCGCCGCCGAGCAGCAGCACGTACCGGGGCGGCTCCTCGCAGGCGAACAGGAAGGAGGCGAGCTTGGAGCCGGTCTCCACCGGGTCGGGGCCGTCCAGCGGCACCGGTTCCAGCAGGCGTCCCCGGCCCCTCGGGTCGAGAGCGGCGTCGGGTTCGGCGGCCCAGCCGCAGTCCAGCGCGACGAGGCCCTTCTCGGCGTGGGCGACCGGGACCTCGTACCCCCGGCCCGCCCGCTCGACGGAGAGGACGCGCGGCTTGGCGTCGTAGCCGAGCGCGCGCAGCACCTCGGCGTTGAGCGCCCGTACCCGCTCCCGCCACTCCGGCTTCTCGTAGGTCAAGGCGTCGTCGGCGTCCCGGACGGTGATGATGCCGTCCTCGTCCTCGGGGAGGGCGAACGAGGACCGCGCGCGGAAGTAGTCCCGGCGCAGCGCCCGCAGTCCCGCGCGCGGGGTCACCGGCAGTTCGGTCCTGCCGGGTGTCGGCGCGGCGGACGTCTCCTCGTCGGTTCCACCCTCGTGGTCGGCGGGCGGCTTCGCCGCCTCCTCGCGCTCCTTCCACTTCTGGAGCAGGCCCGACTTGAGATCCTTCGGCAGCACCTCGGCCAGGTAGTGAGCCGAGAAGTAGTCGCCACGGTTGACCAGGGAGTCGTACGTCATGACAGGGCTTCTCTCAGGGGGTCACAGACCGGGGTCACAGGGCGGCGAGCGGGGGTGAGTAGCGGAAGGGGGACGACGACGGGGCCGAGAGGGAGACGGGACGGGTTCCGTCGCCGTTCCCGCGGGCGGTGTCGGTGTCGGTGTCCGGTACCAGCACCGCGAGGACTCGCAGCAGGGGCCTGCCCGTCGTCAGCAGTGAGTCGGCGAGATCGGCGAGGCGTTCCCGGGTGCGCTCCCCGCCCAGCGTGGGCTGCTCCCAGGCGCCGAGCCGCAGCTTGTACTCCTCGACGGGTCGGCGCAGCGGCTCGTCCCAGGCGTCGCGTTGGGCGTCGAGAAACGCCCCGGCTGTCTCCAGCACCCGGGGGAGAGCGGCGCGCAGGGGCTCGGGATCGCGGTAGCCCCGCTTGTTCGCCATGGCGGGGCCGACCCCGGCGCGCCGCAGCAGGGACACCATGTCGTCGACGGCCAGGCCTTCCCAGGTGAGCTCCTTCTTCCCCCGCTCCGTCTCCATGGCGACCTCCCGCCAGGTCACGCCCATCCACTTCACGACGGTGGGCCGGCCCAGTCTGTTGGAGTACACGCCCTGGACCAGGTAGACCGGCTCCGCCACGTTCGCCGTGATCATCGGCGCCTCCTGGCGGCCCAGGCCGACGAGGACCTTGTCGGTGAGCCATTCGACGACCGGGTGCAGGTCCGTGAGCAGGGAGATCTCGGGCCAGCTCGACGTGGAGGACTGCCGGGCCCGCTGGAGGGAGTGCTCGGCGAGGCGGCGGTTGAAGGTCACCAGCAGCCGCTCCCGCAGCCGCTGCTCACGCAGGTAGTCCGAGGGCAGCGCCTTCAGACGGTGGATCAGTTCCGCCGGCGGGCGGAAGGAGATCAGCCCGGACTGCTGGTCGCGGTCCAGCTCCAGCCGGTCCCGGGCGTCCGGGTACACCTCGCGCAGCGCCTCGTCCACGAAGTGGGCGGTGGAGTCGAAGAGGCGGGGGAGCACCGGGCTCGCGTCGTCACGGTCGGCCAACGAGGGCGTCCCGGCCGAAGACGGCTCGTCGCGCCCGTCGGCATCCGGGTCGCCGGCCCTCTCCGCGGTCGCGTCCACCGAGCCGAAGAAGTCAGCGAGGAAGTCGTCCAGACCGGCGTCCCGGCCGTCGGACCCGGAGCGGGGCGTGTCCAGGGACTCGTCGACGGTCCTGCCCCGCAGCAGGTCCTGGATGAGGGACCGCTCCTCCGCCTCCGCCCGGTACAGGCCGGTCACCGCCTCCGCCGTGCCCAGCGAACGGTGCGCCTGGTCCTCGCGTTCCAGCAGCCGCTCGGCGACCACCGTGTCGTCCTTCGCGCCCTCCACCTCACTGGTGAGGATCAGCGCCCGGAACTCCGGCGGGTGGGCCTGCCCGTACCGGTCGATACGGCCGTTGCGCTGCTCGATGCGGATCAGCGACCACGGCACGTCGTAGTGCACCAGCTGATGGCACTGCCGGTGCAGGTTGACGCCCTCGGAGGCCACGTCACCGGTGAGCAGGACCCGGACGGGCGTGTCGGCCAGGCCGAACTCCTCGACACGGTCCATCTGCTGCTCGTCCGAGAGGCCGCCGTGCATGACACGGACGCAGTCGCGGGCCGCGCGGCCACGGAAGCCGAGGGCGGCGGGCAGCACCCCGGCCAGCCACTCCAGGGTCTGGACCCGCTCGGAGAACACCACGACCCGCGTCTCGGAGGCGGGTCCCACCCCGATCTCCTCGCGCAGCAGCCGCACCAGAGCGGCGAACTTCGCGGAGTCCGCCTCGGTGAGGCCGGCGGCCAGCTCCGACAGCCGGTGCAGGGCGGCGAGTTCGGCCTCGGTGCCGCGCCGGTCCTCCTTCTTCTCCAGGGTCCTGATCCGCGCGGAGACCGTGGCCCGCAGCGCGGCGGGGGAGGAGAGGAACGACTTCAGCAGCGTGTAGGGGAAGAGGGGGACCGCGCTGACCGAGGCGGTGCCGTCGCCGGGCAGCCAGACGGCGGCCAGCTCCTCGAAGATCCGCTCCTCGGCGGGGGTGGCCGGACAGCGCACCGAACGGGAGGGGCCCCGGTCCGCCCACTGGCCCTTCATCTGCTCGCGGACCTCCGGGCTGATCTTCGTCCGCCGGATGAACAGGTGCTCGATGTCGGCGGCGCGGTAGTTCTCCGCGTCGCGGATCGCCACCGGGTCCAGCAGCCGGATCAGTTCGGCGAAGGACTTCGCGTCGCCGTTGTGCGGGGTCGCGGAGGCCAGGATCAGGGCGTCCGTGCGGGGAGCCAGGGTGCGGGCCAGCTGGTTGCGCAGCGAGCCGCGGTTGATCAGGTTGTGCGACTCGTCGATGACGACCGCGTCCCAGCGGATCTGCTCAAGGTGGTGCTGGTACTGGTCGGTGTTCTTGAGGGTGTCGATGGAGACGATGACCCGCTTGAACGAGGTGAACGGGTTGCGGCCGGCCGGGATCTCCCGCTGGATCCGCTCGATTCCCACCGAGTCCAGCCGTACCAGCGGGATCGCGAACCGCGTCCACAGCTCGTGCTGGAACTGCTCCAGCACGTGCTGCGGGGTGACCACCAGGAGGCGCTCGCCCCGGCCGCGGCGGATCAGCTCGGCCAGGGTCAGGCCGATCTCCAGGGTCTTGCCGAGGCCCACCACGTCCGCGATCAGCAGCCGCGGGCGCAGATTGGCGCCGGACAGGGCCAGCTGGGCGGGGCGCCGCTGGTAGGGCAGCGGGTCCATCAGGAACGAGTCGGCCAGCGCCAGGCGATGCTCGGACTGGGGCAGGGCGGTGCGGCGCAGCACCGCCTCCAGGAACAGGCGGGAGCGGCGGTGGTTCGGGGAGTCGTCCATCACGAGCGTGGTCGCGCCCGGGTCGAGCAGTTCGATGCGGTCCAGGCCGGAGAAGAACACGGCCTCCTGGTCGCGGACGAACTCCGACACCCCCGTGACCTCGATGCGCATGCCGTCGTCGGACGTCGGCATCGAGCTCTTGACCAGCCACTCCTCGTCCCGTACGACCACCAGGGCGCCGGCCGGGTACTGGTCCTGGCCGCTCGTGGCACCGGCCTGTTCTGCGCCGGTCTGCTCCGCGCTGGTCTGGACGGCGGTCACCGGTGGCCTCCTGAAGCGGGGTCGATCGTGCGGGTGCGGGCCCTCTCCGGGGCCCGCCCATTATCGCGGGTCACAGGGGCGTACGGGTCAGAAGGGCGTACTGGCCGCATACGCCTCGCGCAGCCGCCGAGCGGTGATCCGGGCCTGCGCCGAACTCCGCGCAGAGGGCCGGTCCGCTCCGCCGCGCCCGGACGCCCGGCGTGGCGACAGCGGGGACAGCGGGGACAGCGGGGACGACGGAGCGGCGGACCGCGCGTCGGCCGGGTCCCGGACCGGACCGCCGGCCTCGGCCCGCGCGCGGGCGGCGGGCGCGGAGTCGGCGCGGGCGTCGGCGGACGGCTCCGACGCGGTGTCGACACGGCGGAACAGGAGACGGGGGTCAGCGGGCGCGTGCGGACCGAGACCGAGCGGCGGTTCCGGGGGAGCGGTCACCGGTGGCACCTCGGGACCGGCCGGGAAGCCGTGCGGCTGCCGCCGAGCCGGCCGGGGGCCCGCGGACTCCCGTTCCCGTTCGGCAGGAGGAGACACGAGGGGAGGCCCGGCCGTTCCGGACCCAGCGGGCACCTCCGCCCCGGAGCCACGGCCGACGGCGAGGAGGTCGTCCAGGACGTGGGTGGGAGCGGCGGTGTACGTGGTGAGTCTGCGACGTGCCTGGGCGACCTTCAGCCCCTGTGCCTCGATCAGCGCGCGGCACCGCCGCACGACCTCGGCGAGGTCCGGCCGGTCCTGCGGGCGGTGGGCCAGCATGGCGGTGAGCAGCGGGACGAGTTCGTCCGGGGTCCCGGACAGGTCCGGTGCGCACCCCGGGTCGACGACCTGGTGGAACAGCAGATGGATGTTGTCCGCGCGGTAGGGGGCGTGGCCCGAGGCGGCGAACAGCAGGACGGCGCCCAGCGCGTACACGTCGACCGCCGGGGTCAGGGGCTTCTCACCGTTCGCCTGCTCGGGCGGCATGCAGGAAGGGGTGCCGACGACCATGTGCGGCGCGGTCAGCGACACGCTCGACTCGGCGAACACCGCGAGCCCGAAGTCGATCACCTTCGGTCCGTTCGGGCCGAGCAGCACGTTGGCCGGCTTCAGGTCACGGTGCAGCAGACCCTGCCGGTGCACGCCGGCCAAGGCCTCGGCCAGCGTCGCGCCCAGCGCCGCCGTCAGCAGTGCGGGGAGCGGGCCGTGGGCGGCCACGTGCCGGCTCAGGTCGAGCCCCTCGACGTACTCGGTCGCCAGCCAGGGGCGCTCGGCGTCCGGGTCGGCGTCCAGGAGGGCGGCGATCCGGGCACCCCAGATCGTCTTGAGGATCTCCACCTCCTGCGCGAACCGCGTCCGCGTCTCGGAGTCGACCACGGACGGCTTGATCACCTTCACGGCGGCCGGTTCCCCGCCGGGCGACTCGCCCAGGTACACCTGGCCCATCCCGCCCTGCCCGATCCGGCCGAGCAGTTCGTATCCGCCCAGCTCGGAAGGGTCGTCGGGGCTGAGGGGCGCGATGTGCACGAAGGGCCTCACAATCGGGCGGAACCGGTGTTCACGGTCACGCTAGACCACCGCCCGTGCCCGCGGGAGGCCGGTCACCGCCCATTCCCCGGGAGACCGGGGCGCACACCCCTCTTCCGTGACACGGCCCGTGATGTCGGTGCCGCCCTCTACGGTGGAGATCACCGATGCCGCCGGGGCGGTGGGGAGGGACGACAGGCGTGCGCAGGGTGCCACCGGAGATGTTCCGGTTCACGACGGGGGAGAAGGCCGACCTGTACGGGGCGGTGCTGGACGCCTTCGGCGTGGCCGGCGAGCACCTCGAGACCACGCTGGGGGCCGACGCGGTGCGCGAGCGACTTCGCCTGGTGGGCTGGGTGGCGGACGTCGACGACGGGGAACTGCACGACGCGCTCGCCCGGCTCGTGAAGTGGGAACTCCTCGACGTCGTGCACAACCACGCCGAGAACTACCGCACGGCCGAGGAGTACGAGCGGCGCAACCTCCAGTACTCGCTGACCCGCCGCGGCGAGGCGGCTCTCGCCGGAGTGCGGCACGCCCTTGAGGTGCTGGCCTCCACAGGGGCGTTGCAGACGGCCGTGCTGGAGGCCATCGCCGACCGCCTGGACGACTTGTGCCTGCTGTCCGGCGAACCCGCCTCCGCCGACCGGCGGATCTTCAGCACGCTGCGCGAGCTGGAGGCGCATCTGGAAGCCCTGGTGGAGAACACCAAGGCGTTCAACGGCGAACTGCAGCGCCTCCTGCGCGCCGAGGGAGCGGACCTGGAGGTCTTCCGCGAGGTCAAGGCCGCCACCGTCGCCTATCTGCAGGAGTTCCTGGTCAACCTCGACCGGCGCGGAGAGGCGGTCGCGGCCGCCGTGGCCCGGGTGGAGGAGCGGGGGACCGCCGTGCTGCGCGAGCGCGCCCTGCGCGGGGCCGAACTGCCCCCGGTCGCCGGTGAGGACCCCGCGGCCGGCTGGCTGGAGAGCAGGCGGGCGCGCTGGGCGGGCCTGCGGGCCTGGTTCCTGCCGGACGACGGGGCACGCCCCCGGATCGAGCAGCTGCACGACATCGCCCGGCGCGCCATCGTCTCGCTGCTGCAGGTCCTGGAGCGGATCAACGAGTCACGGCGCCGCTCCTCCAGCGCCGTACAGGACTTCCGGGAGCTGGCGCGCTGGTTCGCCGCCGCCCCGGCGGAGGAGGACCTGCACCGGCTGTGGTCGGCAGCCTTCGGACTCGGCCCGGCGCGCCACGCCCACCTCGCCCACCCGGACCCGGAGTTGATCCCGCCGTCCCGTTCCTGGTCCGAGGCCCCGCCCGTGGAGGTGTCGGCGCTGCTGCGGACCAGCGGACGGACGGAGCGCTTCACCCGCACGGCCAGGGTGCGGGACGTCACGGCCGTCAGGGCCGAGCGCGCGGAGCGGGCCCGCGCGGAGCGGGCGGAACTCGGGCGTGCCTGGCAGGCGTTGCAGACGGACGGCCCCGTGCGCCTGTCCTCCTTCGGCACCCTGGATCCCGCCGTTTTCGAGCGGCTGCTCGACCTGGTGGGCCGGGCCCTGGCCGCCCGGCCGGACACGACCGGCTCACGCCGCGCCACGACGGGGGACGGCCGGGTGGAGATCGCGCTGTCCCCACCTCCCGACGAGCGCACCGCCGTACTGCGCACGACGAAGGGCACACTCGCCGGACCGGACTACGTCGTGCTCATCACCGCGGCCGGAGCGAGCGCCCTGCCACGGCAGGGCGCCGTGCGGCGGGAGGCAGCCGGATGAGCACCCTCGCCAACCAACTCGCCGCAGCGGAAAGGGAGCAGGTCGCCCGTGCCATCCGTCTCCTGCTGGCCCGGCCCCTGCTGACCGAGGCCACCGACCCGGCCGGCTTCGAACTGGTACGCCGCCGTCGCGAGCCGCTGGCCCAGTGGTTCGACTACACCTGCGGCTGGAGCCTGGTGGTGGAACCGCGCCGCGGCTACGCGCGCCTCACCAAGGTCCGTGCCGACCCGGACGGCTCCCGGCCGGCCCGCAGGGCGCGTTCGGGCCGGGCCCCGTTCGACCGCCGGCGTTACGTGCTGCTGTGCGTGACCGCCGCCGAGCTGCTGTCCATGCCGATGACGACCATCGGCATGCTCGCCGACCGTGTCGTGCAGGCCACGTCGACCGACCGGGCGCTGGCCGCGTTCGATCCGGTGCACAAGCCGGAGCGGATGGCGTTCGTCGACGTCCTGAAACTGCTGGAGTCGTACGACGTGCTGCGCGCGGTCGACGGGACCACCGAGGCGTACGTCGAGTCGGCCGAGGCGAAGGTCCTCTACCGGGTGGACACCACGCTGCTGATGCGGCTGCCCGCCGCGCCCGTCGGCGCCTCCCGGCTCGCCGTACCCCCGGACGAGGTGCCCGCGCGGTTCGGGGAACTCCTCACCGGTCTGGTGCGCGAGCGCCGCTACGGCGGCGCGGTCGCCGACGGCACGGCGGACGAGGAGCACGGCGAGCGGGCCGCCACGGACGCGCAACGCAACCTGAGGCTGCGCCACTCGGTGCTGCGCCGCCTCTTCGACGACCCCGTGCTGTACCGGACGGACCTCACCGACGACGAGCTGGCCTACGTCACCTCCCTGACCGGACGCCAGATCCTGCGCCGCTCGGTCGAGCAGGCCGGTTTCCTGCTGGAGGAACGAGCCGAGGGCTTCCTGCTCGTGGACCCGGACGGGCTCGCCACCGACGTCCGCTTCCCCGACGACACGTCCACCGCCCGGGTCGCCGCGCTGCTCCTCCTGGAGCCGCTGTGCGCCACGCCCGCCGGGCTGCTGCCCGAGCAGCTCGCCGAGGCCGGAGAAGACCTGCTGCGGCGCTTCCCGCGGTGGGCCAGGGCGTACCAGTCCGAGGACGGCGCGGCCCGGCTGTCCGACGACGCCGTACGCGTCCTGCGTGACGTCGGCCTGGCCCGCCGGACCGGGGGTCGCGTCGTCGCGTGCCCGGCCGCCTACCGCTACCGCCTGACAAAGACGACGAGTCCGGACCGGGACGACGAGCCCGGACCGGATGGGGACGCCGCCGCCCCCGGGCGGCAGGCGGCACGGCTGCCGAGGGCGTCGCCGCAGAAGGAGACAAGCAGTGAGCGTGACGGAGCTTCCCTTCCCCCGGCGGCCGGAGCCCACCGGACCGGCCGTGGCAGGGGCCGCCCGAGCGGCTGATGCCGCCGGCAGCCGGTGGCAGCCCCACCGCGCCGGCATCCTCAACGTCTGGCGCTACTACGACGAGACGTTCACCTTCCACCAGGGCCGCCTGCTGCTCCGCGGCCAGAACGGTTCGGGCAAGTCCAAGGCCCTGGAACTGCTGCTGCCGTTCCTCTTCGACGCCAGCCTCCGCCCCAACCGCCTGTCCACGTTCGGCGGTTCGGAACGCACCATGCACTGGAACCTGCTGGGCGAGGGCGCCTCCGGCAAGACCCGCGTCGGATACGTGTGGATGGAGTTCCGCCGCGTCGGCGACGACGGCACCGAGCAGTGGTTCGGCTGCGGGGCGCGCCTGCAGGCGAGCGTGCACACCAGCGGGGTACACGCCGACTACTTCACCACCGGCTCCAGGATCGCCCTTCCCGACGGTGTGCTCCTCGTCAACGACGCGGGACAGCCACTGACCCGGGCCGCCCTCGCCGAAGCCCTGCGCGACCGAGGCGACGTCCATGCCTCGGCCACCGACTACCGCACGGCCGTACGGCGTGAACTCTTCGCGGGCATGGGGGAGCAGCGTTATGAATCGCTGCTGTCGGCGTTGCTCCAGCTGCGTCAGCCCAAACTGTCCGAGCGGCTCGACCCGTCCCTGCTCTCCACCCTGCTGTCCCGTGCCCTGCCCCCGCTGGGCGAGGGGGAGATCGCCGAACTCGCCGAGGGCTTCGAACGGCTCGACCGGCAGCGCGAACACCTCAAACGGCTCGACGACGAGGTGACGGCCGCCGAGACCGTCGCGTCCCGGCAGCGTGCCTACGCGCGGCGGGTCCTGCGCGCGAGTTCCGCCGCGCTCATCTCGGCCACCACCGAGATGGACAACCTCACCCGCGTCGCCCGCCGGAGCGCCGAGGAGCTCGAACAGGCGCTGGCGGAACGCGAGTCGGCCCAGGCCCGGCGCGAGGAACAGGAGCTGCGCGCGCATGCGCTGGACGAGACCGTCGAGGGCCTGCGCGAGAGCGACGCGTACCAGCAGGGCGAGGAACTCGACCGGCTCCGCCGCCGCACCGAAGACGTGGCAGCCGCCGCCGAGAGGCAGCGAGCCGCCGCCCGGGCCGCTCAGGCCCGGTCGGAGGAGGACCAGCGGCACGCCGACGAGGCGGCGGACCAGGCCCGCACCCTCGGCGAGCACGCGCGCGAAGCCGCCGGGGAAGCACACAGGGCGGCCAGGGCAGCAGGGCTGGNGACCAGCGGCACGCCGACGAGGCGGCGGACCAGGCCCGCACCCTCGGCGAGCACGCGCGCGAAGCCGCCGGGGAAGCACACAGGGCGGCCAGGGCAGCAGGGCTGGAGTCCATCCACCACGAGGTGAGGACGGTCCTCGACGCGGATCCCGCGGTGGCCCGCCCCCACAGCACCGGACGCGACCAGGGCGGCGGCCCGCGCACGACGGGCGAGAACAGCGCGCGACAAGCCCGTCGGCTGCTGCGCGGCGCGGACACCGCCCGACGGCAGCAGGTCACCCTCGTCACCGAGGCGATCGACGAGCATGACCGCGCCGTACGCGACCGAGGCGCCGCCGAGGAACTGCTGGACCAGGCCCGCACCCGCCTCGCGGAGGCGATCACCCGGCGGGACGAGGCGTCCGCCGCCTGGGACGACGCCCTTGCCACACAGGTGGAACGTCTGCTCGCCTGGGCCGAGGACTGCACGGAGCTACGCATCACCGACCTCGACGCACTCGCTGCCGCAGCAGCGGCGGAGGCCGAGGTGACGGCCCTGACCGAAGCCGCCGCGCGCCCGCCGGAACAGGAGATCGCCGAGGCGGAGGCCACCACCCGAGCCGCACGCCAAGGCCTGCGGGACGAGCGGAACCGACTGGAGGAGAAGCTGCGACGGCTGAGCGGTGAAACCGACCTGCCGCCTGTGCCCCCGCCCACCCGCACCGCCGTCCGTACGGCGACGGCGGGAGCACCCCTGTGGCGAGTGGTCGCCTTCCGCGAAGGCGTCCCGCTCCCCGTCCAGTCCGCGGTGGAGGCCGCACTGGAGGCGTCGGGTCTCCTGGACGCCTGGGTCAGTCCCTACGACGGACTCACGCTGCCGGGTCACGACACCCGCGCCGAGGCCGCCCTGGCCGCGACCGCCCCGGGGCCCAGCCTGCTGGAGGTGCTGAGGCCCGAGGAGGACCTCCCCGTCCCGGCCGACACCGTGACCCGCATCCTCGCCGGCATCGCCTACGGCCCCGCTCTGCCGGGCGGGCACCCCGCTGCCGTCTCCGCCGACGGCGCCTGGCGTCTCGCGCTCGCCACCGGGACATGGAGCAAGCCGGAACCCGCCCACATCGGCGCCCTGGCACGTCAGCGTGCCCGGCAACGCATGATCGGCGAACTGACCGACCGCATCGGCGAGACCAACGCCTCCCTCGCCGCACTCGACGACCGGCTGCGCGGCCTCGCCGCCCGCCGCGCCCGGCTGGACGCCGACCGCTCCGCCCGCCCCGATCACCTGGAACTCGACGCCCGGCGGCGTGACCGGGACCGCGCGGAGGACACCGTGGCGGCTCGGGACGACGCCGTGCGTGACGTCGCCGGACGTCTGGCGCGGTGCGAGAGGGCGGTGGCGGGCGCTCTGCGCACGCTCGACCGCCGAGCCGCCGAACACGGACTGCCCACCGACCGCGCCCGGTTGCGTACGCTCTCCGACGCCATCGACAGGTTCCGGGACACCGCCGACAGTTGGGTGGACGCCCGGCTCGCCGCGACCGCCGCCGCCGACCGGGCCCGCCAGCGGGCCGCCCAGGCGGACCGATCGCGCCGGACCGCCGAGGAACGCGCCGAGGACGCGGCCGCCGCCGAAGCGGAGGCAACGGGGCTGAAAGCGCGCCTGGAGGCAGTGGAAGCCACCGTCGGCGCGGACTACCGGCAGATCGTCGCACGCCTCGCCGAGGCACGCGCCGAGCTGCGCCGCTGCCGTGAGGAGGCCGGCCGGGCCGCCGAACTCCTGCTGCGCCTGGAAGGACAGGTCGGAGAACTGCGTGCCACCAGCGGCCAGGACGCCGAACGACGGGAACAGGCCGTCGCGACCAGGGACGCGGCGGCGCATCGGTACCGGCACCTGTGCCTGGCCGGACTGGCCGAGGACGCCGGCGTCACACCGGCACTCGACGCCGGGGACGGCACCAAGGCCACCCTGGAGGCCGCCCGCGCCACAGCGGCGAAGTGGCCGGACCTCCCGCACGCCCCACGCAACCTGGGCGACGCCGCGACCCGCCTCTCCGAAGCGGTCCACGAGGCCCGCCAGCGCCTCGGCACCCGCGCCGACCTGGACCTGGAACCGGACGACGACATCCAGCTCTTCACCGCCACCCTGGACGGCGTACGCGTGGGGGCGACGGGCCTGCTCAGCACGCTCACCCAGGAGCGGGACCGCAGCCGGGACGACATCACGGCCGCCGAACGGCACCTGTTCGACCAGATCCTCACCGGCGACATCCGCCGCCACCTCGCGGCCCGCATCCGCCAGGCCGGCGAACTCGTCGACCGCATGAACGGGCACCTGGAGCGGGTCCGCACCGCCTCCAACCTTGCCGTCCAACTCGTCTGGGACGTCCGCCCGGACCTTCCGGACAGCACCCGCACCGCCCGTCAGCTGCTGCTCAAGGACCCCGGCCGGGTCACCGAGAGCGACCGGGAGGCCCTGCACGTCTTCTTCCGCGCCCGCATCGAGGAGGCCAAGGGCAGTGAGACGGCCGCGAGCTGGGAGGAACAGCTCGGTGAGGTGCTCGACTACACCGCCTGGCACCGCTTCACCGTCCGCCTCGACCGGGCGAACGGGACCGGCTGGCAGCCGCTGACCAAGAAGCTGCACGGCGCGCTCTCCGGCGGGGAGAAGGCCATCGCACTGCACCTGCCCCTCTTCGCCGCCGTCGCCGCCCACTACGAGGCCGTGCCCCTGGCACCCCGGCCGATCCTTCTGGACGAGGTCTTCGTCGGAGTCGACACGGTCAACCGCGGACAGGTCTTCGCGCTGCTCACCGCCCTCGACCTGGACCTCATGGTCACCTCCGACCACGAATGGTGCACCTACGGCGAACTGCCCGGCATCGCCGTCCACCAACTCCTCACCGGCGGGGACGACGACGCGGTCACCAGCGCCCGCTTCGTCTGGAACGGCAGCGACCTGGAAGCGGGATGACCAGCACCGACGCGACGATCCCCACGGGACCGGCCCCGGGCGAGGCCACCCTGCGCCGCCCGGAACTGCGCCCCCTCTGGGACACGCTCCACAGCCGTCTCTCCTCCGGCCGCCCCGTCACACGGGTGCGCCTCGGACCGCTCGACGACCCCCAGCGCGAGGCGCTCGCCGACCTCCTCGGCCTCGACCGCCTGCCGGACGCACGTCCCTCCGTCCCCCTGACCCGCCTGGAGGAGGCCGTCACCGAACTGTCCGGCCGCACCGTACGAGAAGTCGTCACCGAACTGGTCGGCCCGCTCGGCGACAGAGCCGGCGAACGGCGCCGCCAGAAGGACGAGCGGGCCGAGCTGTGGACCTGGCTGGCCGAGCACGAGACGGTGAGGGCCCAGCCGGCGCTCTCCGACTGGGCCGCCACCTGCCGGGCGGCCGGCGTGGTCGCCGGCTCGGTGGAGCACACCCGTACGCTGCTCACGGACGCGCTCAAGGTGCTCGCCGAACTGCCCGGCCAGGCAGAACCCCTGCCCGTCTTCGCCGCCCGGGTCCTGAGCGGTCAGACGCACGCACTCGACGACGGCACACCCCTGTCCGCACTCGTCCTGCGTGCCCTTGCGACCCTGTACGACACCGTCCCTCCACAGTCCGCCGCGCAGCGGCGCGCCCTGTGGACCCGCGCGGGAGTCGCCGACGACGAGCTGTCCGCCACCGTCCTCGTCGGCGGACTGCGCCCGGTCGGCGACGGCCTGCTCGCCCGGGTGACCACAGCGTGCGCGGAGGCCGGTCAGGCCGCCAGTCTGACTCTCGCCCACGTCCGGTACCCGGGCGAGTTCATCCTTTCCGAGGCCCCTGCACCCGCCGTCCACGTCGTGGAGAACCCCAGCATCCTGGCACTGGCCCTACGCCGCTTCGGGTCCTGCTGCCCGCCGCTCGTCTGTACGTCCGGCTGGCCCAACAGCGCCGCGATCCAGCTCCTGCGCATGCTCGCGGACCACGGCGCGGATCTTCGCTACCACGGCGACTTCGACGGCGAAGGCATCCGCATCGCCGCGTACGTCCTGGACAAGACGTCGGCGCGGCCCTGGCGCATGACGGCAGCGGACTATCGTGCCGCGGTCGCCCGCAATCCACGCGGTCCTCAGCCGGGGCGCATCACCGAGGCACCCTGGGACCTTGAGCTGACCGAGGTCATGGCGGAGCACGGTACCGCCGTGGTCGAGGAACTGGTGGCTGAAGCGTTGTTGAAAGACCTCGCCTGCATGGCTCAGCAGAGGCGTCCCTCTGGCCCGACGTGACGCTCTTTTGACGCTCCGAGCGGCCGAGTGGCCGTTCGGAGCGGCCGCGCACGTGAGCTGACCTGCGATTATTTTGGGCAGGTCTGGACGCCCGGTGACCGTGGTGGTCGCCGGATCTTGTCGGGCAGCACTGAAGCGATGTCAGCGGCCGATGGCATTCCCAGGGCGCCGGAACATCAGGGCGTGCACGGTGAAGCGCGACCCGTCCAATTCCGCCCGGCCCGTTGCTTGCCGTTCTTTCAGCAGGGTCAGCATGGTCTCCTTGTGCTCGGCGTACGCCAGGAGCGGGATGTCCATCTCGAAGACCTCAAGCGTCTCGGCCGCATAGCCACGCGTGGTGAGTTCCGTGACGGTCCGGGGAACGTCGGCGAGTGAGGAGTGCGCCATGAGCAGCGTGCCGCCCGGCGCCAGGAGCATGTCCACGCGCTCGACGACGGAGTCGTACACCGCGCGGCCGCCCCTCCGGGCGACGAGAGCTGTTTCCAGCCCGTCCTTCCTCGCATAACTGGGGTCGTGGGGTAGGTGCGGCGGATTGGTGATCAGCAGATCGAACCGCTCGTCCGGTGTGTAGTCCTCCAGCGGCGACGTGACACAGGCGAGCCGCGTGGCGTCGAGACCGTTGGCCATCACGTTCGCCGCCGTCTGGGCGGCTGAGGCGGGGTTGATGTCCAGAGCGGTCACCCGCTCGGCGCCGGCCGCGAGCAGGGCGACGCTGTAGAGACCTGAACCCGCCCCGATGTCCAGGGCGTTGACGCCTTCCAGATCAGGGGCGCGGTCACCGTTGAGAGCGGCGATCAGGCTCAGTCCGCAATCGGTCGGGAACAGGACTTCCGCAGGGTCCTCCACCGTGAGCTGCAGACGCATGCCGCGGAATGTGAAGATCCCGCACGAGGGTCGAGCCTCCCACAGCGAGCCGTTCTCGCCGACGGGCAGCACACGACGCCGAGTCAGCGTCTGGATCGGAGCAGCGGTCATGGCAGTGAATCCTTCGACGGAGGGCTGGCAGAGTCGGAGGGGCCCAGCCGTGCGGATGTCCGGCCGGGTCGGGCGCGTGGGCTGCTGTGGTGGGCGGTCACTCGGTGAGGGCGGAGAGCACGGTTCGAACGGAGTCGTCAGCGATGCGCTCTGCGCGCGGGACCGGGATCAGGTCCTCGACGTGGCTGAAGTTCCACATGAGCCGGCCGTGGGTGGTGGTGGCTGTCGCCACGATGGCGCCCATCACCGAGACGCCCGTGATGAACTGGGCGTCGCTGACTCGCCACGACCCCGCGCGGACGGGGAACTCGTAGCGGCCGACGTTGGACAGGCACAGGTTGATCGGGCCCTCCTCGTCCATGAACCGCATGAACGCCGCGCTGTCGGCCAGCGATCTGGGTCCTGCCCAACGCGGCAGGCTGATCGTGGCCAGGTGCTCCTGGCGTCTCCTGCGTCGCACCAGGTCCTGGCTGATCGCCCGGGCCATGGGCCACAGCGGATTGCCGGGCTCGTAGCGGACGCGGGAGGGCACCGTGGCCACAAAGGTGCCGACCTCGTCGTGGGCGACGGCCGGCTCCAGGTCGCCGCGGAAGTCGACCGGCGAGCCGATCGAGAAGTGTGCGGACGCCAGACTGCCCGCGTCCCGGGCGACCGCCGTCACCATCGCGGCGGCCAGGGCTCCGTGGACCGTGGTGCCGTGCCGCCTGGCAGCTTGCGCCAGCGGACCCAGTTGGTCGGAGGTGAGCAGTCTGTGCACCAGCCGGGTGCGCCGCTGCTCGAACGGGACCTGGTGGCTGGGGACGATCCGCTGCGTGGGGAGCCGCCGCGCCGCCCGCTGGTCACGCAGCATCATGGCTCTGAGCCCTGCGACGCCCGCCGCGCCACGGTGGCGACGTGGGAGCAGGTCCTCCGTCGCGGGCAGTACCCGTCGCAGGGCGGCTTGAGGCAGAGCGGAGTGGTCCAGTTGAGCGGCGAGTTCGATCCACTCCCGGAGCAGGGACAGACACGTCTTGCCGTCGGCGATGGTGTGCGACGCCGTCAGAAGCAAGTCCTGGAAGCCTTCTTCGCCCTCGTCGCCCGTTCTTTGCGCGGTGATCACCACCGCGCGCAGCAACGGCCCGGTGCGCCAGTCGACGCTCTCCGCGAGTTCGCGGTCGTTGATCTCGCGTAGCCACTGGCTGTCGGGCTCGGAGGCGTCCGGTGGGACGACGACATGACGGACCGGGATCTGCTGCCCGTCCAACGGTGTGAAGGCGGGGTGTTCTCCGGTGCCGTCGTCGGTGATCGCGACGCGCAGCAGGGGGTGCCGTACCTGGAGGATGTCCAGGGCGCGGCGGTGCAGTAGCGGGGGCAGGTGTCCGTGGACGCGGGCCCGGGCGATGACGCTGAGGGGTGAGGTCTGGTCGGCGATCCAGTACAGGCGTTCCAGGGGACTGAGCTCACGCCGGACGCTGCTGGGCTCGGTAGCCGGTCCGTCCTGGTAGGTGAGGGCCTGCGCGGTCTGGCGGGCGAGGACGGGGCGGGGCACCAGCCGGAAGTAGGTGTTGCGGAGCAGCCGCCCGCGACGGTGAGCCCCGTGGGTCAGGTCGCTCATCCGGCGGGACTCGGCCACCACCGACCTGGTGCGCTCGCGGCGCCGATCCTCGTAGACGCGCAGGGCCTGGACCAGGTCCTTGCCCGTCGCGGATTCGGCGAGCGTGCGTGCCAGGACGACGGCGTCCTCCATGGCCATAGCCGCCCCCTGGCCGAGCGTGGCCAGCATGGGGTGGGCGGCATCGCCGAGCAGGGTGAACGGGCCGTCGCCCCACCGCTCCAGGAAGACCCGGTCATGGCTGGGAACGGTGAGGATGTCCTCCTGCGGCGTGGCCTCGATCACCGCCCTCACCTCGTCAGCCCAGCCCGTGTATGCCTGTCTGACGGTGTCCTTGACGCGGTCCCGGCCGGACGGATCGGCGGGTGTGCTCATGGCCGCCCACCAGTAGCAGCAACCCCGGCCGATGTCGATGAGACCGAAACGCTGTCCGCTGCCCCAGTAGTGGCGCACGCTGCCCGTGGTGACGCTCGGGTGCTGGAAAGGGACAACGCCTAGCCGGTAGAGGTAGCCGCTCTCGCGTGGCGCCTCGGGGCCGACGAGATGGCGCCGTACGGCCGAGTTGAAGCCGTCGGCGCCGATCAGGAGGTCCCCGCTCGCCGTACGGCCGTCCGCGAAGCGGACGGTGACGCCCGTGTCGTGGGTCTCGAAGCCGACGGCGGTCGCTCCCAGGTGGACCGGGCAGTCGCCGGCCTCCGCCAGCAGGGCCTCTTGGAGGTCCGCGCGGCTCAGGCAGTAGCTGGGTGTGCCGATCTTGTCACAGACCTCTTGGAACGGCAGGTCTCTGATCCGTCGGCCGCGCCGGTCCATGACCGTGAACGACTCCACGGCCTGGCCGCGTTTCTCCAGGCCGATGTCGATGCCGAGGCCGGCCAGGGCGGTGACGGCGTTGCTCATGACCGACAGACCGGAGCCGACGTCGCTCAGTTCGGCGGCGCGCTCGTGCACCTCGACGTCGATACCGACGCGTCGGAGCGCGATCGCACAGGTCAGACCGCCGATACCGGCACCGACGACGAGGACTTTCACGGGCCGTGCCGATGCCATGCTGTCAACTCTCCCCGTCGGTCGGGGCGGAGCCGGTCCTGATCAGGCCCGCGACGGTTGCGGCCACGTGTGCCACGTGCGGTTCCTCCATGATCGTCAGGTGGTCGCCGGGGACTCCGACGACGTGGATACGGCCGCTGGTCATGGCTTTCCAACCGTTGAAGGTGTCCTCATGGCGGCTTCCGGCGGCCCGGTGCATGGAGGCCAGGACGGCGGGCAGAGGCTCGGCGGCGCGGATCAGCGTGAGGTCGTGGTCCTCGTGCGGGGGTCGGTAGGCGAGCGCTGCCTGCCAGTTCGCCCGGTAGACCCCGAACAGACGGCGGATGAGGGAACGGGAGCCGCCCGCCGGCAGCACACCCTGCTCGCTCGCGATGCGTGCCATGTACGCGAACTTCTCCTCCCCGGAGCCGAGTCCCTCGGGGATGACTCGAGCGGGTGACTCGTTGCCGTCCCTGAGCCGGAGCAGGTCCTGGAAGAACCACTCCAGTACGGCCTCGTCGTCGTGCGGGGCGCGCGGCCCGGGATCCAGGGCGGTGGTGTCCAGGACCAGCAGGTGGGCCACCTGCTCGTTGGCCGCCCTCAGGCGACGGGCGATCTCGAGGGCGACGAAGCCACCGAAGGACCATCCACCGATGGAGTACGGGCCGTGCGGCTGCACCGTCCGCAGCGCGGTGAGGTAGCTGTCCGCGAGTTCCTCGACAGTGCGCAGCGGTGTGGTGCCCGGGTCGGCTCCGGCGGCCTGGAGCGCGTACACCGGCTGGTCGCCCGGAAGGTGCCGGGCGAAACCGACATAGCACAGCACGTTGCCGCCCATGGGATGGATCATGAACAGGGGCGGGCGGGTGCCCTGAGGATGGATCGGCACCACGGGGTCGTACGCGGCTGTCGCCCCGCCGTCGCGCAGCCGTGCCGCGAGTGCGGCGCAGGTGGGTGCCGAGATGAAGTCCGCCAGGGCGATGTGGACCCCGTAGCGCCGTTCGATCCGCACGACGAGTCGCATCGCGGTGAGGGATGTGCCACCGAGGTCGAAGAGGTTGTCGTGCACCCCCACCGCCTCCAGGGACAGCGCGTCCGCCAGCATCTCGGTCAGCGCCTGCTCGTACGCGTCGCGCGGTCCGGCGTCGGGGGTGCGGGCCGGGACGGTCAGCGGGGCGCGGCGCAGTGCGGCGTCGTCGCGCTTGCCGCTGGGGGTCAGCGGGAAGCGGGAGACCCACTGCAGGTGTGAGGGGACCAAGTAGTCGGGCAGGCCGGCGCGCAACCGCTCGCGGATGTCGACCAGGTCCTCCTCCGTGCCCTCGCCGAGGAGGAAGGCCGCGAGGAAGGCTTCGTCGTTCTCGTGCCTGCGGGCCACCACCGCGGCGTCGCGCAGGCCCGGGTACCGCTGCGCCAGGCCGGTGATGGCCAGTTCCACCTCGGCCGGCTCCACGCGAAAGCCCCGCACCTTGACCTGTGCGTCGGCTCGTCCGAGAAAGACGACGTTTCCGTCGGGAAGCAGCATGCCGATGTCGCCCGTGTGGTAGAGCCGACGCTCGGCGCCGCCGTCCTCGGAGGGCCGCGGGAGGAAACGCTCCTTGGTCAGGTCAGGGCGGCCCTCGTAGCCGTCGGCCAGGCAGAAGCCGCCCAGGTAGATGTCGCCGGGCGCCCCGACCGGGACCGGACGCAGCCGCTTGTCGAGGAGGTGCACCTCGGCGCCGTCGATGGCACGGCCGATCGGCGGCAACGCGGGGAAGGCCGCGGGGTCTCCGGTCATGGTGTACGCGGTGACCACGTGTGTCTCGGTCGGGCCGTAGTGGTTGTCCAGCACGGCTCCCGGGAGTTTGGCGCACAGCGCGCGGATCTCCTGGGTGACGCGCAGCTGCTCGCCGCATGAGATCAGTACCCGTAGGGCGCGTGGGATGATGCCCAGCGTGCCGGCGGCTTCGGCCAGTTGCTGGATGGCCACCGGGGGAAGGAAGACCTGCTCGACGCGCTCGCGGTCGAGCAGGCGCAGCAGGGCCGGCATGTCGCGCCGCTCGGCATCGCTTGCCAGGCACAGCGTGCCCCCGGAGCACAGGGTGGAGAAGATCTCCTGGAAGGAGATGTCGAAGCTCAGCGGCGCGTACTGCAGGGTCACCCCACCCGGGGTCGCGCTGGGCGCCCCGGTCTGCCAGGCCACCAGGCCCGCCAGGGTGCGGTGCGGCATGGCGACGCCTTTGGGAGTTCCGGTGGAGCCAGAGGTGAACAGGACGTACGCGGTGCTCTCGGGGACGACTCCGGCCTGCCGCTCGACCACCGTCGTGGGGGCGGTTCCCGTCTGCCTCTCGCCTACCGTCGTGGGGGCGGTTCCGGCTTGCGTCGCGAACTCCGCCGCCGGTGACGTCACCGTCTCGGCGGGCAGCACAAGCGCCGGGTCTCCGGCGAGATGGGCGTACGGGGCCTCGGCCACGACGCGGAAGGGCTGGGCCTGCTCCACCATCGCGGCCAGCCGGGGGGCAGGGTAACCGGGGGGCAGGGGGACGACTGCGCATCCGGCCCGCAGGACGCCCATGAGCACGGCCATGACGCGCGGCGTACGGTCCATGGCGATCCCGATCCGGGCGTTCACCGGGGCACCGAGCGCGCACAGTTGTCCGGCCACGTTCTCGGCGGCCTCGGACAACTGTGCGTAGCTCCACCGCTCCTCACCCATGACCACGGCGGTCGCGTCCGGGGTGCGCGCTGCCTGGTCGGCGAAGCGCGCCACGACCGTGGGGTGCTCTGCGGGAACGGCACGGACCGGCAGGGGGGCGAGGACGGCGAAGTCCGGTTCGTCGTCGGGCTGCTCGACCAAGCGGCGCAGGATGCTCAGGTAGCCGGCTGCCAGGAGGTCGCCCTGCTCGGCGGAGAACGTCTCCCCGTCGCAGTCGATCCGCAGCCGCATGCCGCTGCCGTTCGGCTCGGTGACCGCGTTCACCAGAAGCCGCAGGTCCGTCTCCTCCCAGGTCCGAAACCGGGTGAGCCGGAGGCCAGGCAGGCTGAGGACGTGCGAAAGCTGGTGGAAGTGGACGTAGTTGAAGGCGGTTTCCACGACGGGACCGCCATGGTCCTCCTGGATGGCGCTGAGCGGGTAGTGGCGGTGTGGGTGGCCTTCCTGCTCCTGGTGGAAACTTTCGCGCGCCACCTCCAGCCAGCTGTCCCGCGCGGTATCCAGGCGCACGGGCACGGTGTTCAGGAAGAGCCCGGCTGTGCGCTCTGCACCAGCCAGTTCGGGCCGGCCATGGGTGATCAGGCCGGTGGTCACGTCGCGTGTGCCGGCGAGCATGGCCAGCGTCAGGCTGTGCGCGGCGAAGAGTACGGACTTCACGGGCAGGGTGTGTTCGGCCGCGAAGTGCCGCACTCGTTCGACAAGGGCGCCGGGCAGCTCGACCCACCGCGAGACCGGACGGTGGCCGGTGCCAGGGCGGTGAGGCACGAACGCCTCGATGGGCAGCGGCCCGCAGCCGGTCAGCTTCTCCCGCCAGTAGCGCCGGGCATCCTCCGACCGCAGGGCGGCCTGCTCCAGCCGTACGTGGAGCGCCGCTGACGGGGGCGGCGTGTCGTCGACGGAGCCGACATCCAGGCCGAGGGCGTGGGCGTAGTCCTGGAGCAGTTCCTGGAGCAGGGTGGCGACGCTGCCGCCGTCGAGGAGCGCGTGGTGGAAGCTGAGGACCAGGTCGACGACGGCGGGCCGCAGATGGGCGCGGAACAGGTACAACGGCGCCTGGTCGAACGCATACGGGTGGCGGCGGCGTTTCTCGATGTGCGCGCGCACCTCGGCCTCGGCCGCGGCGCTGTCGAGCGGACGCAGGTCGGTGACCTCCAGGCCACCGTGCACCCTGGGGCGGACGACCTGCAGCGGTTCGGAGCCCGACAGGTCGAAGGCCGAGCGCAGCGCGGGGTGCCTTACCGTCAGCCGGTCGAAGGCGCGGCGGAACTCCGACTCGTCCCACGGCATTTCGAGGGTGTACCGGAAGACGTCCCGGTACCTGGCAGAGGTCTCGTACCTGCGGCTGTGGTAGAGCATGCCGAGCTGGAGCCGGGTCAGCGGGTAGGCGTCCTCGGCGTCCCGCAGGCGGGCCCGGTCGATGTCGGCCACGAGGGCGAACGGGACCGGCACGGCCTCGGTACCGGGTGCGTCGCACTGGTCGGTGCACATGGCGAGGCCGGCCACCGTCGGGTTCCGCAGGAGGTCGGTGAGCGAGAAGCGCAGGCCCCGGGACTCCGCCTCGGCGCGCACCTTGAGCATCGTGATCGAGTCGCCGCCGAGGGCGTGGTAGTCGTCGTGGATTCCCACGGTGTCATGGCCCAGGACGCGGGCCCAGACCTCGGCCAGGACGGCCTCGGTGCGGTTGCGCGGTTGCCCGCCCGTGGTGGCTTGCGGGCCGGTGTGCGGCGGGGGGAGCGCGTCGTGGTCGGCCTTGCCGTTGGAGGTCAGCGGAATACCGTCGATCAGGGTGAAGGACGCCGGGACCATGAACGCCGGCAGCGTCCGCCCGAGCCGCTCGCGCAGCAGCACCTCGTCGATCGGAGCATCGGCGACGTAGTAGCCGGCCAGGACAGTCCCCCGGTCGGGGGTGGAACGGCCGACCACGATGGCATCCCGGATGCCGGGGACCGTGCGCAGGGCGGCGGCCACCTCGTCGGGCTCGACACGATTGCCCCGGATCTTGACCTGGGTGTCCATCCGTCCGAGGTACTCCAGGGTGCCGTCCGCGAGCCACCGGGCCAGGTCCCCGCTGCGGTAAAGACGGCCTTCCGGCACGAACGGGTCATCGCCGAACTTCGAGGTGGTCAGCTCCGGACGGCCCAGATACCCCCTGCTGACGCCGACTCCTCCGATGCACAGCTCGCCGGCGACACCAACGGGTTGCGGAAGGTCGTCGGCGCCCAGCACGTACAGCCTGGTGTTGTCGATCGGCCGGCCGATGGGCACCCGCACGATGCCGTGCGCGGGATCGGCCGGGCAGTCGTAGAACGAGACGTCGACCGTGGCCTCGGTCGGGCCGTACAGGTTCACCAGCCGTACCGGGTGTTCGGCACCGCCCTCACGGCGACACCGCTCGGCGAGGCGGGTGAACTGCTCGACCCGGGCGGCGGGCAGGGCCTCGCCACTGCAGAAGACATACCGCAGGGTTGCGATGCCCTCGCGTGCCGTCGCCGACTCCTCCAGCAGGTCGAGGAACGGGCCGAGTGTCGAGGGGACGAAGTGCACGGCGGTGACCCCGTGCCCGCGAACCGCCCGCAGGATCTCACGCGGGTCCCGCTGTCCCCCCGGCGGCAGCAGGGCCACGGACGCGCCCTCGACGGCCCACCAGAACAGCTCCCACACCGAGACGTCGAAGGAGACCGGCGTCTTCTGCAGCAGGACGTCCCGTCCCCCGAGCGGGTAACGGCGCTGCATCCACGCAAGACGGTTGACCACGCTGTGGTGCTCGACCATGACGCCTTTGGGCTGCCCGGTCGAGCCGGAGGTGTAGATGACGTAGGCGAGGTCACGGGAGGTGGCGAGCGGCTCGACCGAAGCTCCACTGCCGGTCAGCAGACCGCTGACGTGCCGCACGGTCACGTCCTCGGGGAGGCCGGCGGGCGCGTCGTCATCGACGATCAGCACTTTGGCACGGCTGTCGCGCAGCAGAAAGTCCACCCGTTCGGCCGGGTAGCCAGGTTCCACCGGTACGTAGGCGCCGCCGGACTTCAGGATGCCGAGCAGGGCGACCAACAGCTGCGGTCCCCGCTCCATCATCACCGCGACCCGGTCGTCCGGGCCGACGCCCTCCGCGCGCAGGGCCCGCGCGACACGGTTGGCCCGCTCGTCGAGTTCGGCGTAGGTCAGCGTCTCCCCGGACGCCGCGATGACGGCGGTCTGGTCCGGCCGGCGCGCGACCTGCGCCTCGAACAGCCCGTGCAGGGTCGCCTGGTCCGCATAGGGCACCTGCGGGCCGTGCGCGCGCCCGGCGGTGAGGTCTTCGTGTTCGGCCGGAGACAGCATGGGTACGTCGGACAGCGGCCGGTCCGCCAGGTCCAGACCGTGCTCCAGGAGCGTCGTGAGGTGACCGACAACGGAGGCGATGGGGAAGTCCTCGTCGAAGACCTCGCAGGCGTAGTCCAGGTCGACGTGGATGTCAGCCGTGTCGTCGAAGGCGGATACCACGACGCCCAGTGCGTCCTGGTCGTGCGAGGGGGCCATCAGGGCCGGCCGCCGCTCGACTCCGGGGATCCGGTCCGGCCAGGACCAGTGCATGTAGGAGAGGGTCACGTCGAAGAGCTGCCGGGAACCGTGCGCCGGTGCCGGCTGTGCTCGCAGGACGTCGCCGAGCGCGAGCCGCTCATGGCGCCGGAGCTGACGGGTCGCACTCCGGATGTCGGTGAGCAGTTCCCGCAGGGTCCGCCCACCGCGTGCCGGAACCCGAAGCGGCAGGGTGTTGGCGAACTGGCCGAGGATGTCCTTGTGATGCTCGGTCGGACGATTGAGGAAGGGGACACCGAGAACCACCTCCTCGCTACGGTGCAGGCGCGTCAGGTACGTACCGAGCATGGCCGCGACGTACGCGAACGGGGAGAAGCCCGCGGCGCGGACCCGGCCGGCGAGGGCACCGTCGATCACAAAGGTGTGGCGGCCGCGTTCACGCGGGCCCCCGCTTGCCCTCCGCGTGAACAGCGCGGGTGTCACGCTGGAGAGGTACTCCCGGAAGAAGGCGCGGTCACGGTCACTGTCCGCACCGACGCGGTAGGCGGCGTCCTCCTCGACGAACGCCGGATAGGAGGGCGCCTCACGGTTGCCCTGCCGCGGACCGCCGTCCGGCCCCTGGACGTACTCCTGGAAGATCTCGAGGCTCAGCCGGTTGAGGGCCCAGCCGTCGGCGACGATGTGATGCGCCTTGACGTGCAGATGCGTGACGTCCGGGCTCTCCAGCAGAACGGTGGCTTCGACCAGGAAACCGCTTGTAAGGGACAGCGCCGTCGCCATCGAGCGACGCATCCATGCGGCGCAGGCCGCCTCCGGTTCGGATTCCCGCGAGAGATCGAGCACGGAGACCGGGACGTTCCCCTGCGCCACCCACTGGAAGGGGACGCCCGCGCTGTCGCCGAACCGCAGCCGGAAGGTGTCATGGCGGTGCAACGCGCGCCTGATACAGGCAGCAAGCCGGTCGCGGTCGACCTCGCCGTGCAGGCGCTCATGCAGGACGCAGTTGAACTGCGGGGACGCCGGGGCTTGGGAACCGACCGACCACACGTCTCGCTGATACCCCGTCAGATGGGTCGGCGTCTGATCCTTCATGTCCACCTGTTCGAGGTTCTGTCAAGCCGTACGGGAAGCTCCCGGTGCCCGTTGAAGATGAGGGAGGGCAGCGGAGTGAGACGGTCGGGCGCGACCGCGAATGCAAGACCGGGGTAGCGGGAGAAAAGCGCCGGGAGCGCGATGCGCCCTTCGAGTCGGGCGAGTTCGGCACCCAGGCAGTAGTGGGAGCCGTAGCCGAAAGCCAGGTGCTCGCGGGCGGTGGGACGGGTGATGTCGAAGACATGGGCGTCCGGGCCGTGCACTCCGGGGTCGCGGCCGACCGCGGCGTAGTTGATGACGAGTGCGTCACCCCGCGCGAAGGTCAGGCCGGTCGCCTCGTCGTACAGGTCTTCGGTGAGAAAGCGAAGGAAGAAGTTGGCCACCGGGGCCTGATGACGCAGAGTCTCCTCGACCACCTGATCCCAGCCGACGCGGCCCGACATGGCAAGGTCCAACTGGGCCGGATGCGTCAGCAGGTTGACCACGGCGTGGTCCAGCAGGCCCGCTGTGGTCCCATAGCCGGCGCCCATCATCATCCAGAGGCTGTCGGCCAGTTCCTGCTCACCGAGCAGGCCCGTGCGGTGGGCGTCGACCAGGGCGCTGGTGACATCGTCACCGGGGCGCTCGGTCTTGACCGCGATCAGAGACCCGAGGAGCCGCGTGGCTTCGGCGGTGTTCGCGGCGGCCTGCTCAGCGGTCAGATCCGTGGCGAACACCGTGTCGTTGATTCTCTGGAAGTCATCATGCATGGCCTCCGGCAGGCCGAGGAGCGCAGTGACCATCAACCATGGAAGCCGGGAGGCAAAGTGCGTCCGCAGGTCCACCACCCCGTCGGGGGCGGTGGCGGCCACTTCGGCGACGTCGTCCAGTACCGCGGCTGCGGTTTCCGCGATCCGCGACGCGAGGGCGCGCACTCGACGGGCGGTGAACGCGGGGACCAGCGGTCGACGCAGTCGCCTGTGGTCGGGTCCGTAGGCGGTCTGGACGGTGCGGATGTCGACCCAGATCTGCAGCGGCCAGTCAGCGGGGAGGTCTCCATTGAGGTAGGCCGGCCAGTGCTGGTGGGCGTCCATGGAGACGTGCGGATGGACCAGCAGCCGCCGGACGAGGTCCGGGTCGGTGACGGACCACGCCGCTACGCCACCGGGCAGCTCGACCTGGGTGGCGGGCCCCATGGTCCGAAGCGCTGCGGCCTCCCCGTGGATGTCCGCGGCGCTGCCGTCCAGGGCGTACGGACAGTGGTGGCGGGGGGGTAAGGAAGACATGATCAAGATTTCGCTATTCGGAATGCTGGGTGCGTACGGTCGCCGGAAGCCGTAACGGACCTTCGGGCCGTGCCGAACCGATCGTGGCCATGCAGGTGCGAGGTGACCCCGACTCCAGCCCGGGTCCTCGGGCCACGCCGACACCACCGCAGGGGGCCTTCCCCGATGGCTGAGGCCCGCGGGTGGACTCACTTCGGACCGCTGTGACGGACCGAGGACACCGCCGTGGCCACGCTCGTCAGGTGAGCCGGCCCTCGCAACGAGTACGGTTGCGGGCCGGCTCACCCGTGTTCACTCAGACATGCCCGAAGAACAGGCTGCCCGGAGCGTCCGGGTTGTCCGAGAGGAAGTGCTCACGCACCGCGCGGACGAACTCCATGCGCGAGATCGCACCGTCCCCGTCGGTGTCGAGCCGGGTGAACGTGTCCATCGGCGCGTCGGTCTTCCACACGTCCCTCAGGAAGCGGGCGAACTCGTCCTTGCTGATCTCGTTGTCCTGGTCGGTGTCGATGACGTCGAAGACGACATGCCCGGCACCGTCGGCCAGGTTGAGACGGCTGGTGTCGACGCTCGCGAGGCGGTTGGCCGTGACGAACTCGCCCTTCGAGAGCCGGTCCTGCTGGACCCCCGCGTGGCGCAGCAGCTCCAGCCAGTACGTCTGGAAGAAGGCGTGAAGCGCCCTGGCCCGGCGGTCGTCCTTGCTCAGCTTGTACGCCTGGATGTAGCGGTCGGCGAGCTGCTGGTAGTCCGACCAGTCCAGGTAGCCGTCGTGGTTGGCGTCCATTGTATCGAATGTGAGTTCGAGTTTGGCGGTGATGACGTCCTGCGCCGCAATGGTCATGTTGCGTCCCTTTGGTGTGGGGGGGAATGTCGCGTTGATCATCACGGGCCTGTTGTGGGGTCGCAAGCCAATGAGCCCACCCTTCACCCATTCGGCGGGAGCGTCACCTACATCGTGTGTATGTCCGGCAAATACTGACTCGATCGGGGGGTGTGTAACCCGTCGCCAACAGGGCGAAGGCGACGCGTCGGCGCTATGCTCCGCCTCCTGCGCGCTGCTTTCGCGAGCGTTGCCGAAAGTGCCGCAGCCCGCAGTCCGCAGAGAACACATCAAGTGACTGCCCGCCAGCATCCCCTACGGTTGGGCGACAAGGCATGACGCAGGGTGATATGTCGGGTACTTGTGCAAGGACTTGGTCACGCCGGAACGGACCGAGGCGTCTCGTCGGCGAACCGCTGGATGTGGCGCCGCCCGCCCCCCCAGGTCCCGAACTGGAGTGAGATACGTGTTGAAGTCGTCGGGTCCGACGCCCCCCGCGGGCCGGGCCGTGCTGATCACCGGAGCCTCATCCGGCTTGGGGGAAGCCTGCGCGCTCCACCTGTCGCGGGTCGGCTTCCACGCCATCGCCGGGGTACGTCGTCCCGAGGACGGGGAGCGTCTGCGGGTTGCCGCCACGGGGCCGCTGACCCCGGTGGTCGTCGACGTGACGGACGAGAAGTCGGTACAGGCAGCCGTTTACGAGGTCACGAACCTGCTCGGGGGCGCCGGACTGTGGGGGCTTGTGAACAATGCGGGCATCGCGGTCACGGCCCCGCTGGAGTGCGTACCGATGGAGCAGATGCGTCGTCAGCTGGACACCAATGTGACTGGCCAACTGCTGGTGATCCAAGGGTTCCTGCCGCTGCTGCGGGCCGGTGCCGGACGGATCGTCAACATGACCTCGGGCCTGGGGAACATCGCCGTCCCCTACCTCGGCGCCTACGCCGCCGCCCAGTTCGCCAAGGAGGCACTGAGTGACGCGCTGCGCCGGGAGCTGGCCCCACAGCTGATCCCCGTCGTGGTGGTCCAACCAGGTGCCGTCCTTACCCCACTCTGGAGAAAGATGTCCGTGGACGGCTACCGGGCGCTGGAGAGCGCCCCGGAGCCGGTTCAGGGTCTCTACCGCCGCGCGTTCCTGCAGTTCATGGAAACCAACGAGACCTCGGCCCGAACCAGCCACACGACGCCAGACGACGTCGCCCGAGTGGTCTTCCGCGCACTGGTCACCAAGCGACCCCGGAGCCGCTACGGCGTCGGCCGGGACGCGATCGGAAGCCGTGTCCTGGCCAGGCTGCTGCCCGACCGGGCCCTGGACCGGATTCTCAACGGCATCGTCACCCCCGCCAACTGAACGCCGGCCGCACGACCCGACATCACAGCCGGAGGAACATCGGTATGTCCACACCTCAGGAACTCAAGGACCTGTTCTCGCACAGTCTGCGCCTGCTGTCGGAGAAGAGGATTGAGGAATGGATCGACCTCTTCGCCGAGGACGGTGTCCTCGAATTCCCGTATCCGGCCTGGGGCCTCCCTTCCCGGATGCAGGGCCACGAAGCGCTGCTCGCTCAGATGACGATGTTTCGTGAGGAGCTGAAGGTCGAGTTCTCCGAACCCGAGTTCTACGCCGCCGGCGACGGCCTGGTCGTCGCCGGTTTCACCGGCGAGTGCACTCTGCTGGCCACGGGGGGCCAGTACCACCAGACTTACCTGTCGGTGGTGCGCTTCGAGCAGGGCCGGATCGCGCTCTACCGAGACTTCTGGAATCCCTGGTTGGTCATGGAGGCCGCCGGCGGCGAACTCGGCTGGAAGGAGATCCTGTCGACGCTTGCCCGAGGCTGACTCGTCAACACGGCTCGCGCCCGCTCATGCCCTTCAACCCGCTCCGGGCACTGGACGGGCGGCGAGCAAGGCCGATGACGCGCACCCACGCGGACGACGAGGAGATGCTGCGGCTGCTGACGACCGGCGAACCGATCGGCCGGCGGGTGTACGTCCGCTCCTTCGGTTTCGGTTATCGCTGACACGGACGAGGAACGCATGAACACCTCGTCCCCGGCGTGCCCCGGTCCTGCGCGACGACTACGAGTTCGTCACCGTGCGCGGAGAGGGGCACCGACCTCAATTACTCGGCCTCCGGCAAGCCCCTGTGGATGCCGAAGAACGGCTTCGGGGCGGGCCGAGACCACGCGCTGCTCGACGCCACCGAGCGGGCCGGAGTGCCCGCCCCCACGGCCCTGTTCGCGGCGAGCGACCTCCAGGCGTTCGGTGCCTACGCGGCTCCGCGCGAGCGCGGCCTGTCCGTCCCGCGGGACGTCAGCGTCGTCGGGTTCGACCTCCCCGTCACCCGCTGGAGCGGCCCGCCTCTCACCACGGTCCGCCAGCCCCTGCACGAGATGGCCGCCATGGCGGCGCGCACCCTGATCCGGCTCTTGGACGGCGAGGAGGTCGACCTGCCGCGCGTGGAGCTGTCGACCCAACTGGTGGAGCGCGCCAGCACGGCCCGGCCCTCCTGACCCCGGGCCGGTCGCACGGTCTGAACCGACCGCGCTGGCGCTGCTCGCCGATCTCGGCATCGAAGCGGCCCACGTCCTGCGCCGGGCAGCCTCCCCGAACTCCGACGCCTGCTGAGCCGCCTTACCCGACCCCGCCCCAGCATCGATCACGTCCTGCACTGGTCCAACTGGCGCCGCCACAGACAACACCAAGCCCGCACCAGCCACTACAAACGACGCGGCCACACTCCACCCAAACCTCCCCTGAACAGGGAAGACGTCAAAATCCTGCTGGAGTACTAGCCGCGTACGTTCACGGTGGCCATCATGCCCAGATCCTCGTGGTCGAGGATGTGGCAGTGGAACACGGTGCGCCCGGGGAAGTCGCTGAACGAGATCCGCAGGCGCACCCACCCCTGCGCCGGGACGAGTACGACGTCCTGCAGTACGCCGGTCGGCGGCGTACCCGCGCTGCCCGCCAGCACGTGGAAGGGCCAGGCGTGCAGGTGGAACGGGTGCTCCATGGGGCTGGTGTTGACCACGGTCCACTCCTCGACCGCCCCGAGGGTGACGCCCTGATCGTCACGATCAGGGTCGTAGGTGCGCCCATCGATGGTGAAACCCATCCCACCCATACCCGTCCGAGCCATGCTCATGGCGAAGGTGAGTCGGCGTTGCCCGGTCACCGGGCCCTGCGGGACGGCCGGGGCCGGCAGCGTCGCGGGCACCGAGGGCGGTGTCGTGGCCGGGCCGGCAGTGACCAATGAGGCCAGGGTGATGGGACCACTGGCGGACGGGCGACCGTTCATCATGCCGAGCCCGCCGCGGTCGTAAGGGGCGCTGACCAGCTCGTACCGGCCGCTGCGGGTCGGGCGGACGAGCAGGTCGGTGCGGTTGCCGGGGGCCAGCACCACGAGGTCCCGGTCGACCGGTGCGGGCAGGAACACGCCGTCCTGGGCGACCTGGGTGAGCCGGTGGGCTTCCAGCCGTAGCGCCAGGACTCGGGAGACGCAACCGTTGATGACCCGCCATCGCTGCACCGACCCGGTCGCGGCTGTGATGACGGGCTGGTGCTGTCCGTTGACCAACACCAGTTCACCCTCGCGGCCCATCATCCTGGCCATCATGGTCGGTGAGGCGACCCGGCCGGCCCCGTCCAAGGTGGTGTCGGTGACCAGCAGCAGCCGGTCGTCGCTGATCGGCAGGTCCGCCACCCCTCCCGCACCCTCGACCAGCAGCGCCCCGACCAGTCCGGCGAAGACTTGATCCGCGACGGTGCCGTGGTGGTGCGGGTGGTACCAGAACGTGCCCGCCGGATGCCCGGTCGGAATCCTTATGACGTAGTCGTAGCCGTCGCCGGGCTCGATGGTGATGAACGGGTTGTCGCCGTTGCCCGAAGGGGATACGTGCAGGCCGTGGGTGTGCAGGTTGGTCGGCTGGCCGATGTGGTTGACCAGCCGCACGCGCAGCAGGTCCCCGGGCTGCACCCGCAACGTCGGTCCCGGCGAGGTGCCGTTGTACCCCCACCCCGTGGTGTCCCGCCCCGCCAGTCGTACACCCGGGGCGGCGACAAGCCGTACGTCCAGCAGCCCGTCGCGGCTGGCCAGCACCTGAGGCTCGGCCAGCTCCTTACCCCGGGCGGTCGGCCACGGCCGGGCGCCCGGGCCCGTCGCCCAGCCCGCCACGCCGGCCGTACCCAACCCGAGCAGAGCCAGCGCCCGGCGGCGACTGATCGGCTTCCCGCTCATGGCAGTATGGTCCTGCGCTGCCGGTGATCCTGCTCGTCGATCTCCCCGCGGTGCGCAGCGCTCACCGCCGCTTCAGGCAGACACTGCCGTTCTCCTCGCGGACGGGAACGGAACATGGACAACCGTGAGGAGGCCCGCGAGGTCCTCACCTCGCGGCGAGCGAAGATCACCCCGGTGCAGGCCGGTCTGCGCAGGAGCGAGGTCGCCGCGCCGGCCGACATGAGCGGTTCCCCCGTCACCGGTCGCGCGCCGGGCGCTGCTGCCGTCCCTGGCCGATGGGGTACGCCGAGTTCCTCAGGGCGGCACGGGCGCGCGTCCGGCACCGGTGCCGAACTCTCCCCGCCGGCCGACTCTGTGGAGCGGCCCGGGGCGACGCCTCGGGCCGCTGGTGCCGCGGGGCGCATGCATCGGCACTCCTCACGGCTACAATTGAAGAGTTCTTCAATTGGCTAGTTGTCGAGGTGGTCAAGATCGATGCCGCGACAGGGAGGGTGGCTATGGGCGGGTTCGTGGAGGCGGTGCTGGAGCGGGTGCGGGAGGCGCGGGCCAGGCTGGAGGCCGCCCACGAGGCTGATGACGCGTACGAAGTCGCTCTTGCCGCGGACGAGCTGGATGACGCACTGCGGCTGGCGCGCAGATACGACATCGGCACGGAAGACGAGGGGAGCCAGCAGTGAATGCCAAGCCGGTTCCGCTCTATCAGGCCAAGGCCGAGTTCTTCCGGATGCTCGGTCATCCGGTACGCATCCGGGTCCTGGAGCTGCTGCAGGACGGGCCGATGCCGGTACGGGACCTCCTCGCGGCGATCGAGATCGAGCCGTCGAATCTGTCTCAGCAGCTGGCCGTGCTGCGCCGGTCGGGGATCGTGACCGCGACCCGGGAAAGTCCCACCGTGGTGTACGAGCTGGCCGGCGGGGACGTCGCGCAGCTGCTTGCCACCGCTCGGCGCATCCTGTCCGTTCTGCTCGCCGGGCAACAGGAGCTGCTGGCCGAACTGCGCGCGGTGGAGTCGGTGCCGTGACGGGTGTCGGTCGGTTCCGGCCGCGGGGCAGCGGCAGCCCGCCCCCGGCATTGCGCACACCCGGCCCCTGATCCAGCGGAACGTGGCGTCCGTCGAGGTGGCACCGGGGCGGTGCGGGAGGCGACGTGGGCGGTGGCGGAGCTGCCCGCCCGAGGTGAGGGTCGCGCCGAAGTCCGCGTCCGCCGACGCGGTGCTGCCGGTGGTCGGTGAGCTGGTCACGAAAGTGCCGCGGCACCACGCACACCGCGGTGGCGGAGGTGGGGACAACGATCAGGGGCGGAGAACTGGTGATCGTCGGCGCGGACGCCGACCCGCGCCCTCCCGGCCTGACCGCGGACACATGGTGAGGGGGCTGCGGACGGTGACCGGGCCGGCAGCCGAGCACGAGGGCGACGTCGGTGCGGAGTCGGCCGTTGACCACGACGGCGAGGTCCTTCTCGTCCGGCCCGACATTCCAGAGCAGCGAGCCAAGGGAGATCAGAGTCCGTGAGCGATGACATGACCGAGAACGCGGCTCGGACCGCGCAAGGCCAGAAGGACGTCGAACAGTGGAAGGAGCGCGGTGTCATGCTCCGCGTCTTCGTGTACGTCTTCGCGACCCATCTGTTCGCCGGTTTCGTCTGGTTGCTCTTCTACGTCGGCGAGCACGCCCAGAAGTAGCGGAAGCGCGCCGCCAGGCGACCGATGCCGTGTGGTGTCTGCCGGGGCCATCCGGCGCGCGACCGGCACGGCGGTGCATGGCCGTGATCAGGAGAGCGAGCCGGCGGACGCCCTGGCGTCACAGGCACACCAGACGCAGGGGGACCGACAGCGATCGCCGTGACAGGGCACCAGGAGCTCCGATCACCTGGGCGGCATCGTGCCGCAGGGCGGTGAAAGGGCCGGTCGTGACGCCGAGGGCGGCGCGGGCCGGCAGCCCAGGACGAGGGGACGCCGGCCTTCGCGCCCAAGCCCAGGATCACGAGCGCGATCCCGAGCCGGGTGATCGTCGGATCCAGGCCGTCGGCCTGGGCGGCAAGGGTGGCCGGTCAAGGGCGTACGCCTCGGGATGCCGGCCTGCCGGGCGGCGTAGTGGACGAGGGGGTGCCCGGGAAATTGCCTGTTCCGTGTCGCCCGTATGCCCGCCGGCGAATCGAAGGCGGCCGCCCCTCGCCGCGCAGAGCGCTGTCCATGTACGGCGAAGGGCGGCCGCCGGTACGAGGCCCTAGGCCGGCGGCCTGCCCTCCGGTGCCGCGGCCTGCAGATCGGCGAGCAGCTCGGCCTGGCCCGCCAGCACGCCGGACAGGATCGTGCGCGCGACCTTGAGCAGCTCCGCCACCTGAGGGCTGGCCAGCGAGTAGTACACGGCGGAACCCTCCCTGCGGGTGACGACCAGATTTGCCCGGCGCAGGACAGCCAGTTGCTGCGAGAGGTGAGCGGGCTCGACGCCGACGACGGGCAGCATCTCGGAGACCGCGTGCTCGCGCTCGCTCAGCAGTTCCAGCACGCGGATCCGGACCGGATGCCCCAGCGTCTTGAAGAACTCCGCCTTCAGCTGGTACAGCGGCGCGCTCACCGCCCCGACCCCGCTCCCGGACAGATTGCCGCACCGCCCGACGGGCGTTGTCGTGCCTGCCGCGTGCATCGCATCCATCCCAAACTCTTCACCATGGGCCCATCCTCGCGCCATCCCGCCGAGATGATGACCTCGAGAATTGCTAAGATTAGCAATTAAGAAGACTGGGAGACGGAGGTTCGGGTGCGAATCCCGCGACTGCGCGGCGGCGGGGCACTGCTCAAGTGCCCCGCGTGCCGTCTCAAGTGCTTGCCGGCGGCCGTCGGCCCGGACGGCTCATGCCCCCGCTGCGGGAACGAGCGCCTGTTGAGCATGGACATCGACCGCGGCCGGATCGGCGGCAGCGCCCACGCGGCGGGCAAGCGGAAGCAAGCGCAGGGCGCACCCTAGAAGGAGCCGTCAGTGAGTATCAGCTGGAGTGTCGAGGAGCATCGCGGAGTGGCCGTCATGGCTGTCGTCGGGTTCCTCGGCAACAACGCCGTCGGTCGCTTCTCGGACGGATTCGGCTGGGTGGTCGCCCGGAGCACAGGGCCCGTCGTCCTGGACCTGACGGGACTGCTCGGGTGGAGCGCCGAGGGGGTGACGGCGGTCATGCAGGCGGCTACCGGACTGCGAGGCGGCAGGGGCCCTCTGGGCTTGTGCGGCCTGGACCACCTGGAGGTCGCCGACGGGTGGGCCGACCGTCTCGGGTCAATGACCGTCTACCCGGATCTGGACGCCGCCCTCGACGCCCGGCAACCGCCCGTCGGCTGACCCGCGCAGACTGTCGGCAGCCACCGGGGAAGGCTGAGTCGATGAGCATGGAAGGTGGGCGGCAGCCGGTCTTGATCCGTGAGTGAAACCCACCAGAAACCGTTGGTTCCGGCATTCTCTGTTACCGAGGCGCTGTGGCCCCGGCGAACTCCGGACTCCGTCCTTCTGCCGCGCGCCGGCGGGCTGCCTGGGTGACCTCGAGCCGGCTTCCCACGGACCAGCGGCGCAGTTCGGTGAGGTGAGGATGAGCGGCACGGCGCGCCGGGAGACGGCCCGGCCGACGGCCCCGGTGAACCGGTCCACGGCGTCGGCACCCAGGAACCGGGCCAGGGTCGTGTACGGCGAGCTTCTCGTGCGACGTGCGACGTGCATCGCCGCTCGATGGCCATGATCGGCCTCCCGTTCTCACAGGGGGAGGGTGATCCAGATGCTCTTGCCCCGTTCGTCCGCGTCCGTACGCAGGACCGCGGTGCCGCCGAGGCCGAGGGTGAGTTCGACGACGGTCGCCAGTCCCCCGCGTCGCGCGAGATGGGCGTGCAGCAGAGAGGGCTGATACGGGTGCCGGTCGTGGACGGCGAACGCGAAGGTGTCCGGGCCGCCCGCGTAGATCACGATGATGTTCGGGGACAGCGCCGAGGCGTGCCGCACGCTGTTGGTGACCAGTTCGCTCAGGATCAGCAGCGCGGGGCCGACGATCCGATGGGTCCGGTGGATGCCCCACTCGGTCACGACCTGCTCGGTGGTCTCCCGCGCGATCCGGACTGCGGAGCCCATGGCGGGGAGCGTCAGCACATGCCGGTACGGCAGGGTCTCGTGCTGGTCGGTCATCAGGCTGTCTCGTGGGCGAGGCGGAAGCCGGTCACCGTCCGGGGGTGGATGCGTACGAGGGTGTCGTGCGGGCCGTGAACCCAGCCGGGCAGGGTGCGGCGGTAGTGGGCGGCCTCGTCGGGGTCTGTGATGGCCTCGGCCGGCCCGGCGGCGGTCACCGTCCACCCGGTGCCGCCGGCCCCCCGTATCTCGTCCGCGTGGTACGTGAGCACGGTTCTGCCGGTGACGGCCGCCGCCTGGGCGGGAGTGCGGACGACGAGGCGCCCGTACTGGAGCAGGTGCACGGCCGGGCGGACCATCGCGGTCTCGCGCTGGACGTACACCAGTCGTCCCTGGGCGGCACCTTCGAGCAGCCACAGGGCCTCGGTTCCGGAGATCTCGACCATGCGGCGGGAGACGGGCGTGCTCATCGGGACGCCTCCTCGGCGGCGCGGGCGCCGGACTGTGCGGGGACGGCGGGCAGGACCCCGACGCCGTGCAGATGAGCGCGGGCCCCGGCGATCGCCTCAGGCGTCGTGGCGTACTCCCGGCCTTCCCGGCCCAGGAGGTCCAAGGCCCCGACCGAGTCGAGGACCTGCCGCTGGCCGGGCCGTATCCCGGAGCTCATCACGACGATGCCGCGCCGGTTCAGCTTCTCGATCGCGTCCTTGAGGACGAGCGCACCGGTGGCGTCCATCGTCGTGATGCGGGACATGCGCAGAATCACCACGCGGACGTCGGCGACCTCGCTCAGCTCCAGCAGGAAGCGGTGCGCGGCGGCGAAGAACAGCGGCCCGTCGATCCGGTAGGCGACGATGTGCTCGGCCAGCAGCGCGTGCTCCTCGTCGCTGTGGTCGGCCAAGTCGAGGGACGTCTGCTCCATCCGGGCCTGCCCGGCAACCGCCCGCAGCGCGAGCGCGCCGGCCACGACCAGCCCGATGATCACCGCGTAGACGAGATCCAGCGCGAGGGTGGCGACGGCCGTCAGGACGAGGACCAGCGCATCGGAGCGGGTGGCCTTCGCCATCGCCCGCAGCGCGCCCACCTCGACCATGCGGATCGCGGTGGCCAGCAGCACACCCGCGAGCGCGGCCAGCGGGATCTTCGACACCAGCGGAGCGGCCACGAAGACGACCACAGCGAGGACGGCGGCGTGTGTCAGGGCGGCGAGCCGCGAGTGCGCTCCGGTACGGACGTTCACCGCGGTACGGGCGATGGCGGCGGTCGCCGGAACACCGCCGAACAGCGGCGCGGCCAGGTTCGCGACGCCCTGCCCGAACAATTCCCTGTCCGGATCGTGCTGCTGCCCGACCGTCATCCCGTCCGCGACCGTGGCGGACAGCAGGGACTCCAGAGCGGCCAGCGCAGCAACCGCCAGGGCCGGGGCGGCCAGCGAACCCAGCGTGGACAGATCGAGGAAGCCCAGCGACGGCGCCGGCAGCCCGGACGGCAGATCACCGATGGGGGCCGCCTCATCCAGGTGGAGGAGCTGGGCGACGGCCGTCGCGGCGATGACCGCCAGGATCGAGAAGGGAACGGTCGGCCGCCACCGCGCGCCCAGCAGCATGACCGCGGCGACACCGGCCGCCAGTGTGACAGCGGTCCAGTTCGGCGTGCGCATGAAATCCTGGACGGCGTGCCAGGCCACCACCAGGACACGCTCGCCCTCCGGCTTTCCGACACCCAGGGCGTTCGGCACCTGCTGCAGGAAGATCACGCAGGCGATGCCGAAGGTGAAGCCCTCCACCACCGGGGCCGGTACGTACCGCATGTACGTCCCTGCCCGGAGCAGGGCGAGCGCGACCAGCATCAGCCCGGCCAGCAGCCCCACGGCAAGCACCCCGCCCGGACCGTGCTCGGCGACGATCGGCACCAGCACCACCGTCATCGCCCCGGTGGGCCCGGACACCTGCAGATTCGAGCCGCCGAACAGCGCCGCGAGGGCACCCGCGACCACCGCCGTCGCCAGGCCCGCCTCCGCGCCCAGACCCGAGGAGACACCGAAGCCGAGGGCCAGCGGCAGTGCGACGATCGCGACGGTGAGACCGGCGAGCAGATCGCGCCGCGGGTCGCGCTTCATCGCGGCGAAGTCCTCTCGCGCAGGCAGTAGCGAGCGCACGGGGCTCCACATCCGGTTCAGCAGCGCGTTCACCTCGCCGCGACCTCGGCTTCCCGCAACTCCGCTAGCGGCGCGTTCTGACCCGAAAGCATCTCGGTCAGGATCCGCCGCGCGGCCCGCGGCAGATCCGCGGCGGCATCCCCGCCCGCCGGCCCATGGACCACAGCCGGTGCCTCCCGCGCGGATGCCACGATCCCCGACCGGCGCGGCGCCGTCGGCTGCCGTGACAACGCCGACGGTTCCACCTCGATCTCCGCGAGCAGGTCCCGTACCGGCATCGGCCCGTCCCGCAGCAGCTCCAGCACCCGGATCCGTAGCGGATGGCCGAGCATCCGGAAGAACTCGGCCTTGGCCTGACACGGCGGAACCGACACGACCCCTCGCGCTTCCTCGTCGACGCATGGGCTGTGCCCGCGGCTACCTGCGGACACAGCTCCTACAGCATGTAATGAATTGCAAAATTTCGCAATTCCTATAGTTGATATGGTCTGCGCGGCAGCTGGTGTACTCTCGCCCGGCCGTCCGCCTCACCGCTCAGCGGCCGTGACGCTCCGGGCACCCGGCAGCCCGCCGGCGGGACCGAAGGAAACGCCCTGACCTGCACGTTCTCGCACCTCGACGCGGCATGACATGTTTCCGATGACTCATCATGCGGAGTGCGCGGCGATTCTGGAGCCCGCCGCAAAGGGGGCTTTGACCTGCGACTTGGCGGCTCGGGTGAGGTGCTCGACCGGTTTCCCGCCATGCGGCGGTTCGAGCCGACGGATCGCCCCTTGAAGGCGTTCCGACCGTGCGTGACATGGGCCTTCCGGTGTCGGCGATCGAGCGGCCCCGGGCCAACGTGTTCGGGGTCGAGGCATGTCCCACGCTGCACGAGAAGGCGGCGGCACTGCTGCACTCCGTCGCCCGCATCACGCGCTGATCGACGGCAACAAACGCACCGCCTGGCTTGCCATGCGCGTCTTCCTGCGGTTCAACGGCGTAAGCGCCAGCGTCGTTCCGCCGCCCGTCTCCATCGCCGGCCCGTTCGTCGAGGAAGTCGCGCAGGACAATGTCGGCGTACCGGTCATGGCGAAGCGCCTGTCGGCCTGGTTTCCCGTTTCCTGACGCGTTGGTTGTCCGCCGACGGACTCGGAGAGCCTCCGGACCCTGGCCTGCCAGGGCGGGGCCATGACGCCGCGGGAAGCAGCCGTCTTCGAAGCCGATCCCTGCCACGCCGTGGCGGTGGCGCTCCGCCGCGCCGGCGATGCGGGCAAGGTCGTCGCCTTGCGCGTACGGTACCGGACCGCTGGCGGCCGGTGGTGAGCGTCGTGCCGCGTCCACGGCCCGGAGCCGTACGTGATCAGGAGCGCGCTCAGCTCCCGCCTTCGTCAACGCGGCGGCGCTGGTGAGCGGGCCGGCGGATGCGGGCGACGGTGGCCACGACGGCGGAGGCGAGGAGCGCGCGGCGGGACGTGCGGGACGGCACGGAGACCTGTGCAGGTGAGGGTGGACGCGCGCGGGCAGTGCGACGCCCCCGGTGGTGCCGGGGGCGTCGGGTGTGTCGGGGGTGGTGCCGGGGCGGTCGGCTGCCGGAGGCGGACTTCCCGTCCTCGACGTACGACGTGGGGCTCTTGCCCTGACATCGTTGTCCCCGCGCGGTCCGTACGGGGCGCGGCGCTATGGGGCGAGGCAGGCTCGCCGAGGGGAGCGGCGAATGCCGGGGCGTGCGGGCGCCCTACGGAGTGTAGACGGCGTCACTGCCGTACAACTCCCTGGTGAACGCCGAGACGTCGGCGCTTCGATCGGTGCCGTCGAGGTTGTACGTCAGATAGACGCCGTATCCCTCGCTGACGGTGCGGCGGGCGAGGTTCGCCACGGTGCTCTCTGCGGTGCGGCCGATTTCAACCGCCGCCGGCGACAGCTGGGACTTGGGCAGTGCGATGCCGGGTACCCGCCAGGTGCCGTAGTACGGGTTCCAGGCGTAGTCGAACTCGGAGGAGATGTCGACGCCGCCGTAGGACAGACGTGACGCTGCCGGGCCGATGTTGTAGAGGCTGATGATCTTGTCCGGCATGTTCGCGCGCAATGCTGTCACCAGGTGCACGAACGAGCTGTCGTTGGGCTGGGCCGTGCCGTTGTTGCCGTACTCGGCGTACTCGTCGTCGAAGTCGATGCCGTCGAGACCGTATGTGGCCACGGCGTCCGACATCTGTTTCGCGAACGCAGAAGCCGCCTGCTGAGACGTGAAGTTGGCGAACCCCGCGCCCTGGTGGTTGCCCAGCACCGAGAGCACGACCTTGATGCCCTGCTGCTGCAACGGCCGTATCTCCGTGGCTGCGTTGTCGAGGACGCGCTGCACGTTCTCGTTGAAGTGCAGATACGCCGCTTTCGTGTTCGTGTCGTAGTTGATGTTCGCCGCGAAGATCACGGCGACGTCGAAGGCGTTGCCGCCGCCGTCGGCGAGCGTGTACTTGCCGACGTTGAGCAGGCTGTTGCTGTTCACCTCGATGTAGGCCACCGAGGTCGGACCCTGCTTGGCGGGGGCGGGGGCGGGGGCGGGAGCGGGAGCCGCTGCCGCTCCGGTTGCGCCGAAGGCGAGGGCCGCGACGGCCGAGAGCGCGAGCGCGGCCGTCCGCACTCTGTTTCGCACCAGAATGAACATCGTTGGTCGTTCTCCCATCGGTGTGGTTGGCGCCCGATCTGTTCGGAAGCGCCGGGTGGACTGTCCGAGTTTCCGCTGCTGTGACCGAGTGCCGGGAACCGTGCGCGTCCTCTTCACGGCGTCCTCGTACGGCTCGCCACAACCTCGGCCACGGAAGCATGAACCGCCGTGACGTCCCCCGCTCCTGCGCTGCTGGACGCCGTCCCGCCGATCCGGGGTCTGCAGGGACGCCTCCGTCGCAAGCCCCGATGCCTGGAACCCGCCGTAGGGCGTGCCTTCGCCCGGGTGCACCCCTGCCGCCATGTCGCGCAGCCGCAGCCGGTCGGTGCCCACCCGTCGGCCCGCGCTGAAGACGTGCGCGGCGGATGCTTCGGGCCGACCGACCGCATGCCGTTCCACTTGCCGGTGCGTCGTTTTCCCACCCCACGCACGTCGAGGGGGCGCCCCCGGGGCATCCCGACGTCGGCGTGGAACGTCCGACCCGTGATGCACCAAGCCCCGTCCCCGGCGAGGAGGGCGAGCGTCGCCGCCACTCCCTCCGGGCGTACGGTTCGTCGCAAGGGTCCAACCGCGTTTGCGCCGTCGCGTGGTTGACGCGACCCACGGAGCCGAGCACGAAGACGCTCGACAGGTTGAGGACGCGTCCCCAGGGGGCCCTGGCCATGTGCTCGTGCACGGCTCTGGCGCACGGGAAAGCCCCGCGCGGGTTCACGGACCGGACCGCGTCCCAGTCGGTCTCGGACATGAGGTGCAGGGCGCCGTCCCCGACGACGCCCGCGTTGTCGACCAGGATGTGCGGGTCGCCGAACTCCCGGGCGGCAGTTGGCGCCGTCGCCTTGACCTGTGCCGTGACGGTGACGTCGCACCGGACGGGCAGCGCACGGCCTCCCGCGGCGGTGGTCTCCGCGGCGAGGCCGGTGACGTTCTCGGCCTTGATCTGGACGAGGGCGACCGCAGTCCCCGGACGCGCCAGGTACCGGGCCGTTGCCGACCCGATTCCGCCGGCAGCCCCCCGTCACCACGGCTATTCGCTCGTCCATTGACGCTCTACCGTTCCTCCCGCGACGATCCCGGATTGGCACGTCATTCAGATGTGTGCAGCGGCTCCTTGCTCGCCGTCGACGACGGAGAAACGGGAGACTTCCTGGTGACGTCGAACTGTGTTCCGAATGAAACGACCGTCACGCTAGCCTGCCTGTTTCACTTGCCGCGGTGTCCGGATCTTGATCCGAAACGCGAAAGTGCCCTCTGAGCTGGGAAGATGAGGCTTGTCGAAGGTCTCTGTCATCCCAGCAGGAAGGCACTTTCTGCGTGCACACTACCGCCTCGCGCCCCAAGCTCGTCGTCTCGGCCGACGGCCACGGTGTGGTCAGCCATGCCGGGTCCCGTCTGCTGGCCGATCTCGCTGACGCCACCGGCCTGACCGCCGCGTTCACCGACGCGCTAC
>NZ_JASHLT010000025.1:0-104233 GCF_030056615.1 Streptomyces sp. HNM0645
GCGGGCGGTGCGCGGGCGGGCGGTGCGCGGGCGGGCGGTGCCTAGCCCTTCAGGCGCTCCCGTAGCTCCTCACCGTCGGCGACGAACCACGTCTGACGGCCGCGGTTGCACTCACGGACGAAGTCCCGGAGGGCGGGCGCGGTTTCCGTGTGGGCGGAGATGTCGCCCACGACCGCCAGGCCCAGCCGGTAGTTGACGAACTTCTGCACGATGTCGCCTGCGACGCGCGTGCGGAGCCTGAAGAACGACTCGTCGAACCTCTCGGCGGGCACGGCGACCCAACGAGCACCCTGGTACATCGCGTCACCGATGAGGTCCAGGGCATCGGCTTCGCTGCCGATGGGCTTCCCCGCCGCCGCGCAGAGCAGTACCGGGACGTCGTGGATCTTCTCCAGGGTGGTCATGGCGACCCAACCTAGTTTCCACGGCGGCCGGGCGTCGACGGCATTACCGGCCGTACCGGCACCGGGCCGGGGCCGACGGGCGTGGTCGCCGACACCTCGGCCGCGGCCTCCGATGCCGGCCCCTGCCGGTCGGCCGCACCCGCCTGCGCACGACGCCTGGCCGGTCAACTCCCCGCCGACGAGAAGGGCCCCGAACAGGGGCACGGGCCCCGGCCCCGGACACCCGGCCATGGGGACGCCGGGACCGCACCGGCGGGCGGTCCCGGCCGCCCTCACGAGGCACGCCAGCCGCTCCAGCACACGATGTCGACCAGAACTACGGGGCCGGCGGGAGGCCGGGCGGCGTACTGCGCGTACTTCGCCGTCAGCAGCGCGGCGCAGCGTGCGGCCTCGGGGGACCGGCCCGCCCCAGGGAGCACACGTGCCTCCCCGTCCGCACGGACCCACCACAACCGGTCCCAGTCCTCCTCGTAGTGGTCGGCGAGCAGGCTGACGGCCGGGGCGGCCTCGATGTCGGCCAGGCGCCTGAGCCGCGTCGTGGCCTTCGGCTTGTGGTCCACGGCCGTCAGCACCGTGTCGCCGTCCAGGGCGAACACGACGGGGACCAGACGAGGGCGGCCCGCAGTGCCGACGGTGGCGAGCCGGGCCACCCGGGCCGCCGCGAACCGCTCCCGCGCCTCGGCGCTCGTCAGGGCAGGCATCGCGTCCCGCCTCAGCGGAACCCGAACGACTCGAACGCGCGGTCCTCGAGTGCCGTTCCCAGCCGTGTCGTGCGGATTCCCCGGTCGGTGACGAAGGTCGAGACTCCGGATTTCACAACCGCTCCTGGGGTCGGGTGCGCGAGTCGGGGGCGTGGCGCGCCCGCGCCAGGCGTCCGGGCACGGACCGGGGCAGGGCGCCAAGCGCGTGGTCCATTCTTCCAGGGAGCGGGAAGACGGCGCGCGGACCGGTGCACAGCCGGGCCGGGCCGGGGCCGCCGGGCCGGAGGTGCGGTCCGGCGGACGGCCCGCCCGGCCGTCCGGTACCCGGTCGTGGACACGGCGTGCCGTCCTGCCGTGACCCCGTGCGTACGGCCGCAGGCCCGCCCCGGGGTCGCGTGGACCGCCCGGGTGTCCTCGGCAGCGGCCGGGCTCATGGTCCGCATGTGGGCGATGCCCGGTGGAACCGCCGCGCACGGCCGCCGGCAGCGCGGAGCAGCGCACCGCCGGGAGGTGCACCGGCGCGCCGTGCCGGGAGACGCCGAGCGTGCGACTCCCGGCACCGACGGCCTCGTCGACGACCCGGGGGTGGATCCGGACGACGCGCTCGACTCGCTCGGCGACCTGCTCCGGAGCGCCGATCCGGCCGACCCGGACACCCTGGCGGACACACTCGTCCAGCGCGTGCCCGACCCCGTCGACGACATCGCCCTGCTGCTCATGCGCTTCCGCACGACCTGCGGATGACGTGCGGGTGGTCCGCGGGCCGCCACGCCTCCCCACCGGCCGTGGCTCCCGGCCCGTCCGGTGTCGGCGGATCGTCCCGGGACGGGCACGCGACGGCGGTGCCCGGCGGCCCCCAAGGCCCCCGGGCACCGCCGTCTCAGACGCCGCCGTCGGACACACCGCCGATCATCTCCGCCAGCACCGTCCTGCGCTCCTCCCCCGGGCGGGCCCGGAGAGGTGCGGCCAGGCGGGCGCTGTCGTAGCGCCAGTGGTGGTCGAGATCACGGGGTGTCGTGTCGGTCTCGCGGAACTCACCGCGGGTTCCCAGCAGTTCGGTGAGATCTCCGGCCAGGTCCCGCCAGGAGACGTGACCGCTGCAGGCGTTGGCGACGCCGTGCACGGGCCGGTCGAGGCAGTCGGCCACCGCCCTGGCCAGTGCGGCGGCGTGCACCCAGGCGATCCCGTACCAGGGGTGCCCGCCGGTGCCGGGGCGGGGCAGCTCGATCGGTCCCCCTTCACGGGCGGCCTGGTAGAGGCGGCCGGTGGCGCCCCAGCGGAGCTGTTCACGGAGCCTGTCGTGCGCGCCCCAGACGATCGGTGAGCGCACGGCGCTGGCTCCCCCGCGTCCCTCGGTCCCGGCCGCCCTCAGCAGCATGGCCTCGCAGTCGAGCTTGGCCCTCCCGTACGGGCTCAGGGGCTCGTACGACGGCGACTCCTCGGCGACCCGGTCTCCCTCGGGGTGGCCGTAGGCGTCGACGCTGCTGACGAAGACGAACGGACCGCGCCGCCAGGCCGCCGTCATGGCCTCCATGGCCGCCAGGTCCACCTCGGGCCGGGTGAAGGTGCAGGCCGCGTGGACGACCGCGTCCGCGCCCGCGACGGAGTCCCGCAACCCCTCCGGATCGCCGAGGTCGCCCTCCACGACGTCGACGCCCTCCGCGGCGGCCAGATGGGCCGACTCGGGCCGGGCCAGGGCCAGCACGGGCCGTCCCCGGGCGACCAGTTCACGTAGGACGAACGCGCCCACGCCACCGGTCGCCCCGGTCACCAGCACCGTGCCGGCACGGGTGCCGCGCGGCCGGGCGTGCCCGGACGTGGCTTTCGCGGTCCTCGCGGCGCCGGCGGCGGTCTGCTCGGCCGCCCGGCCGTCGAGCAGAGCGGTGAGCACCCGGGGTGTCCGTGCCTGGAGCACGTCGAGTCCCGTCAGCGGCAGCCTGAGGGCGGTGCGCAGCCGCTCGGCGAGCTGCACCGCGACCAGCGAGTGGCCGCCGAGGGCGAAGAAGTCGTCGTCCGGCGACGGGACGAGACCCAGGAGCGCGGTGAAACCCTCGGTGACCGCCAGGGCACGCGGTCCCGTCGGGGCACCCGGCACGGTGAGACCGGGCAGCCGGGTCCGGTCGACCGTGCCGTCGGCCGCACGCGGCAGCACGTCGAGCAGGGTGACGGCGGCGGGCACGGACTCGGGGGCGAGCGTCCGCCGGAGCAGGCCCAGGAGCTCGTCGCGCGCGGGGCCGAGGCCGTCGCGCAGTACGGCGAAGGCCAGTGGCGGTCCTTCGGCGGGGTGGACCACCGTGGCTTCGGCGACTCGTGGGTGGGCGCGCAGGATCCGTGCGGCCGGGTGCTCACCGGGGTCGTCCGGGCCGGTCCCGGCTGCGGCCGTACCGGCCTCGTGGGCTGACGCCCCGTCCCGCGAGCTCACGGTGGCCGGCCCCTTCCGCCCGCTCACGTCGGTCGACGGCCCGTCCGTGGGGTCGGCGGCGGAGGGTACGTCGCCGGGCGTGTCCGGGCCGGCTCCCGGCCCGGTGCCGGAGCCGAACGCCGCGCCGGGAGCCGGAAGCCCGCTGAGCGGAAGTCCCGGGTCGGAGGCCGCCGTGTCGAGCAGCGCCGCGTAGTGCCGGGCGGTCGCCTCGGCCACGGCGTCGTCCAGCGCGGTCCTGTCGTACTGGACGAGCGCCGCTGGCTCCGCCGGGTCGCCCAGCCCCAGCCCCAGCCCGAAGGACAGGTCGAACTTCGCCCCGGTGGCCGGCAGGTCGACGTACTGCGCCGACGTACCGGGCAGCCGCAGCACGGTGGGCTCACCGAGAACGTCCGAGGTGACACGGACGAGCGCGGTGCCGTCGACGCCGCGCGCGCCGGCGCCGAGGCGTTCGAGGACCAGGTCGAACGGGATGTGCAGGTGGCGCTGGGCCTCCAGGAGCGCGTCGCGCACCCGGTCCAGCAGTTCGGCGAACGACGGGTCGCCGGAGGCGTCGACCCGTACGGGCAGGGTGTTGACGCACAATCCGACGAGGCCGCGCATGGCGGTTCCGCGACGGTGGGTGCCGGCCACTCCGATGACGAGGTCGTCGTCGCCGGTGAGTCGGTGCAGGGCGGCGAAGGCCGCGGTGAGCGCCACCGCGAAGAGCGTGGCGCGCCGCTCGGCACCCAGTGCGCGCAGGGCGCCGGGCAGTCGTGGGGCGAGCGGCACGGTGCGGACGGCCGCCCGCCGCGCGGCGCCGTCCCGAGCGGCCGCCGGGCGGGGAAGCCGGGGCGGCGCGGCCTCGGCCAGCAGGCTGCTCCAGCGGCGCAGCCCGTCCTCGAGGCCCGGGGCCGCGGCCTGTTCGCGGCGCGCGTGGTCGACATACTGCGGTGGTGCGGCGAGACCGTGCCCGCCGGTTCCGTCGACGGCCGCGGTGTAGAGGGCGGCGAGCTCCGCCGCGACCGTCTCCAGTGCCCCGCCGTCGAGGGCGATGTGGTGGAACGTCAGCAGGACGGTGTGGTCCTGCTCCCCGTGACGCAGGACCAGCGCTCGTACCGCCTCCCCGGCCGCGAGGTCGAACGGGCGCGCGACCTCCCGCTCCAGAGCCTGCCGGGCGTCCGCCTCGGTGCTGCCGACCACGGGCACGGGCACGGCCCGCGGGGCCGGGAGCACCTCCTGGTACGGCTCACCGCCGTGCTGGGAGTAGCGGGTGCGCAGGATCCCGTGCCGGCGCACCAGCCCGGTCAGTGCGGTGCCGAGCGCGGCCGGGTCGAACGGACCGCGCACCCGGGTGGCGAACGGCACGTGGTAGGAGTCGCCCGAGCCGCCGAGCCGTTCCATCAGCCACATCCGGCGCTGGGCGCGGGAGAGCGGGGCCCGGCCGCCGTCCCCGGCCTGCGACGCGGAGCCGGGCCGCGTCGGGTCGGGCCGCGTGTCGTCGGTGCGGGCGGCGACGTCCTGCCGCGCGTCGCCGGCCGCTCCCGGGGCGACGGCACCTCGGCCGGACGTCTCCGGAGCGGACGGGGCGGGTGCGGCCGGGGTGCGTCGGGCGGCGCGGGCGCGGCGCAGCAACTCCTGCTGGAGTTCCCGCCGTCGGGCCGGCGGCACGGGGTCGGCGTCAGTGGGCATCGCTGTGCTCCGGGGTCTCGGGGTGGAGGTCGCCGTGCGCGGCCAGCAGGGCACGCTCGACCAGAACGGCCTGGCCGGCGACGGTCGGGGCGGCGAAGAAGTCGGCAAGGGCGATCTCCACACCGAGTTCCTCACGCAGGTCGTCGGTGACGGCGAGGGCGAGCAGCGAATGGCCGCCGAGGGCGAGGAATTCGGCGTCGGCTCGGGTGACCTCGCTGCCGAGTGCCCGGCTCCACACCTCGGCGACCGCCTGCTCCAGCGGTGTCATCGGCGACACGGGCGTACCGGACGCACCGCCCTCGCCGGTGCCATTGAGTCCGCCGAGCGCGCGCCGGTCGACCTTGCCGGACGGCGTGAGCGGCAGCTGCTCCACCACGGTGACCGCGTCGGGCACCAGATGGGCGGGCAGGACGTCGCTGAGCCGGTCGCGGAGCGCCGCGGGGCGGGGCACCGGGCCGGGCGCGGGTACGACGAAGGCGACGAGGCGTGCCTCAGGGGTGCCCGCCCGGTCGACGGTGACGGCGGCGTCGTCGACGTCGGGCCGCTCGCGCAGGGCGTGTTCGACCTCGCCGGGTTCGATGCGGAATCCGCGGACCTTGACCTGGTCGTCGTTGCGCCCGTGGAAGTCGAGCGTGCCGTCGGGACGGCGGGAGACGATGTCGCCGGTGCGGTAGAGCCGCCCGGCACCGGGATGGTCGACGAACCGCTCGGCGGTGAGCGCGGGCAGGCCGGTGTAACCGTGGGCCAGCCTGCTGCCGCCGATCCACAGTTCTCCCCGGTCCCCGTCCGCGACCGGGTGGCCGTCCGCGCCCAGGACGTGCACGGTCGCGCCGGCGATGGGCCGGCCGATCGGTATCGGGCCGTCGCAGTCGGCCCGGGTGACCCGGTGGGCGGTGGCGAAGGTGGTCGTCTCGGTCGGTCCGTAGCCGTTGACCAGCTCCAGCCACGGGAAGGCGGCCAGCACCTCGCGGGCCTGGGCGGCGGCCAGCGCCTCGCCGCCCACGACGACCGACCGCAACTGGTCGAAGACGCGGGAGCGGCGGGCGGCGAGCTGGTGGAAGAGGGCGGTGGTGAAGAACGCCACCGTCACACCGTGGCGTTCGACGTGCCGGGACAGGTCCTCCAGGGAAGGGCGCTCCACGGTGCACACGACGACCGCGGCGCCGTTGGCCAGCGCGGCCCACACCTCGAAGGTCGAGGCGTCGAAGGTCATCGGCGAGTGGAAGAGGACCCGGTCCCGCGCGGTGACGGTGACGTACTCCGGTGCGGTGACCAGTTCGGCGATGGCGCCGTGCGGAACGGCGACGCCCTTGGGACGTCCGGTGGAGCCGGAGGTGAACATGATGAACGCCGGGCTGTCCGGGTCGGCTTCCTCCTGGAGACCCGTGCCGTTCAGCGGTTCCTCGGGCAGTGCGAGCACGGGGCCGGCGAACGCGGACGCGTCCAGCAGCTTGGCGTCGCCGACGGTGAGCGTCACCTCCGCGTCGGCGGTCATCGCCTCGGTGCGCGACCGGGGCTGGGCGGGGTCCAGCGGCACGCACACGGCTCCGGCCCACCACAGCGCGAGCTGCGCCACGACCGTACGGGCGGAGCGGGTGGTGAGCAACGCGACCCGGTCGCCGCGGGTCACCCCGTGGTCGCGCAGGCGTGCGGCGAGCGCACGACCGGCCGCGACCAGCAGGCCGTAGGTGAGGGTGGTGTCGCCGTCGACCACGGCCAGGGCGTTCGGGTCGAGTTCGGCGTGCCGGGCGACGAGCGCCGGCAGGCCGGTCCGTGGTGCCGACGGCCGGGCTCCGGGGTCGCCCGGGGCGGCGGGCGGCGGCGCGGTCACGTCCGTCGTGGTGTCGAGGGGCTGCGGGGTGCGATGTGACATCTCAGGCTCCTGCCGGCCGTGCGGTCCGGCGCTCGTCGAGGAGGGCGGCGAAAGCGCGCAGGTCCGGGCTGCGCAGCAGTTCGGGTGCGCGCAGGCGGACGCCCGTCCGGCGCTCGACCGCCTCCAGCAGCCGGGCGGCGACGACGGAGGTGCCGCCCGCGTCGGTGAAGTTGTCGCCGAGGGAGGTCCCGGGCCGGCCGAGGAGGTCCCGTACGGTCGCGAGGACCAGCCGTTCGGCGGGTGTCGCCCCACCGGCGTCGCCGGAGGGGGCCGCGGAGCCGCCGGGGGCGGATGTCTCCGCCGCCAGCGCGGCCCGGTCCACCTTGCCGTTGGCGTCCAGGGGGTAGCCCTCGACGATGCGCACGGCGGTGGGCACGGCCTGTTCGGGGAGCCAGGCGCGGACCGCCGCCAGCAGGTCACCGGTCGCGGGCCGGGTGCCGGCGGCGGGTCGTACGTGGGCGACGAGGCGTGCGTGGCCGGACTCGTCGCGCAGCACGGTCACGACGGCGCTTCGGACGTCCGGGTCCCGCTCGAACGCGGCCTCCACCTCGGCCGGTTCGATCCGCACGCCGCTGATCTTGACCTGGTCGTCGAGGCGCCCCAGGAACTCGAGGCTCCCGTCGGCGGTCATCCGCACCCGGTCGCCGGTGCGGTAGAGACGGTCGACGCCGGGCAGCGGCGGGTCCTGCGGCGGGGCGGCGAATCGCCGTGCGGTCAGCTCGGGGTCGAGGTAGCCGAGCGCCAGACAGTAGCCGCCGATGCGGAGTTCCCCGTCCTGCCCGCGGGCGACGGGCCGGCCGTCCTCCCCCGTGACGACGACCGTGACGCCGGGCAGGGGGGTGCCGATGGGCGGCGGGGTCGCACTGCCCGCCTGCGCGTCGGTGCCGCGCATGGCGTACGTGGTGGTGACGACGGTGGCTTCCGCGGGTCCGTAGGCGTTGTGGACGGTGGCGTTGACGTCGCGACCGGGCCGGCGGCGCATCCGGTCGCCGCCGACGACGAGGTGACGCAGGCTCAGGTCCTGGGGCCACGGCCGGTCCAGCAGCGGTTCCACCATCGGGGTGGCCGCCACGGACACGGTCACGGCGGCGTCGCGCCACCAGTCGGTGAGGACGCGCGAGTCCCAGCGGACGTCGTCGGGTGCGGGGACGAGGGCGGCTCCGGAGGTGAGCCCGGCCCACAGCTCCAGCAGGTGGGGGTCGAACGCGACACCGATGAGCAGGGACTGGCGGTCGCCGGGTGCGAGACCGGTCTCGGTCCGGTACCAGTCGAGGGCAACGGACAGGGCGGGCCCAGCCACCGCGACCGCCTTGGGGCGGCCGGTGGAACCGGAGGTGAGGACGGCGTACAGGGCGCCCTCGGGCGCTCGTCGCGCGCCGGCCGCCGGGGCGGCGAAGGCGGCCACGGGGGCGGTGGGCGCGTTGCTGCCCTCGACGGGCAGCGGCAGGGCGGTCAGGTCCCCGGCACGGTGGCGGGCGGGCAGGACTCCGGGGTCGCCGACGAGGCAGGCGACGTCGAGGTCCTCGGTCACGGCCTCGGTGCGTCGCTCGCCGGGGCGGGGGCCGAGCGGCAGGTAGACGGCACCGAGGCGAGCGAGCGCGACGGCGGTCACGACGAGGGCCGCCGAGCGGTCGAGGCAGACGCCGACCAGGTCCCCCGGTCCCACGCGGTCGCGCAGGGCGGTGGTGACGCGCGCGGCGGCGGTGGCGAGTTCCCGGTACGTCCAGGTGCGGTCGCCGTCGATCACGGCGGGGGCCTGCGGGGTGCGTCGGGCCCAGTCCTCGAAGCGGGCGAGCACGCCGGTCGGTCGGGCCGCGGGGCCGTGGGCGACGCTCAGCGGGGTGCCGTCGGGGTCGCGGGGGACGGCGGCGGTGGCAACGGCGGGCCCGGTGCCGGCGGCCTCGGCACCGCGGGCGCCGGCGCCGGTCGTGGGGTCAGGGGTGGTCAGGGGCTGGGTCATCACGACTCCGTGGAGAGGGTGGAGGTGGCCGCGAGGGCGTCGGCCTGGTCGGCGAGCACGGGGTTGCGGAAGAGCGCCCTGAGCGGTGGGCGGGTGCCCAGCCGGGGCTCCAGCCAGGCCGCGAGCTCGGCGGCGAGCAGCGAGTGGCCGCCGATGCGGAAGAAGTGGGAGCGCGCGTCGAACCGGCTGTGGCCGAGGACCTCGCGCCAGCCCTCCGCGAGCAGGGCCGTCATCGGATCGTCCGGCGCGAGGGCGGGCGAGGACGCGGCCGCGGCGGGTGCCACGGGTTCCAGTGCCGCCGCTCGACGGGCGAGCACCGTCCGGTCGGGCTTGCCTCCGGCGAGGGTCGGCATGGTGTCGAGCAGGGCCCAGCGTGCGGGGACGAGGGGACCGGGCAGCCGGCGGCTGAGCTCGGCGTGCAGCGTCTTCTCGTCGAACGCCGTGCGGCCGCCGCCGTCCTCGAGGAAACCGACGAGCCGGGGGCCTCCGGCGGTCTCGCGGTCCAGGACGACGGCGCAGGAGCGGCCGCCGAGTGCGGCGGACGCCGCAGCCTCGATCTCCTCCAGCTCGATGCGGTGCCCTCGGAGCTTGATCTGGTTGTCCCGCCGGCCCAGGAAGTACAGGAGGCCGTCCAGTCCGCGGTAGCCGAGGTCTCCCGTCAGATAGACGCGCTCCCCGCCGAGCGCGTCGACGGTGACGAAGCGTGCGGCCGTCGCCTCCGGGTTCCCCGCGTACCCCTCGGCGAGACCGGGCCCGGCGATCGCGAGTTCACCGACGGCGCCGGGCGGCAGCGGGCGGCGGTGGGCGTCGAGGACGTGGACGCGTTCGCCCGGGAGTTCGGTGCCGAGGGGGATCTCGGCACCGTCGGCGAGGGCGTCGCGGGAGATCTCGTGAACGGTGGAGCTGATGGCCGCCTCGGTGACGCCGTACGCGTTGAGGACGGTCGCCCCGGTCTCGGCGAGGACGTCGCGGAGGGCGTCCGCGGGAAGGCGCTCGCCGCCGAGGACGAGCAGCCGCGGTGCCCAGCTCCCGTCGCGCAGTGCGGGACGCAGGTCGTCACGGGTGGCGAGGAAGTAGCTGGTGGGCAGATTGGCGACGGTGACGTGCGCGGACGCGAGCAGGTCGGCGAGCTCCGCACCGGTGGGCACCTCGTGGTCGGGGACGACCAGGCACGCCCCGGCGTACAGGGTCGGCAGCACCTCCTCCAGCGCCACGTCGAAGGACGGCTGCGCGAACATCAGGACCCGGTCCCCGGCGGCGAGGCCGAACCGGCCCGCGACCGCCGTCACATGGTGTTCCAGCGCCGCGCGCCCGACGGCGACGGGCTTCGGCGTCCCGGTGGATCCGGAGGTGTGGATGACGTACGTGGTGCCGGGGAGCACCGCGGCCTCGCGTGCGCGGGGAAGCACGGGTGCGTCGACCCGGGCGGCGGGCAGTCCGTCCGGTACGGCCGGGCCGCCCTCACCGGTGAGCACGAGTGCCGGGCCCAGCCGTTCCAGGAGCAGTGCGAGCCGGGCGGGCGGGTCGGAGGGGGACAGCGGGCAGTGGACCGCGCCGGTGCGCAGGCAGGCCAGCAGCGCGACGACGGAGTCGGCCCCCCTGGGCAGGACGACGGCCACCGGCTGTCCGGGGGTCACCCCCGCGGCACGCAGCCGCTGCGCGAGCGAGTCGACGCGCGCGTCGAGTTCGCCGTAGGTGAGGCGCCGTGCGCCGGACAGCAGGGCGGGCAGGGACGGGTCGTGGCCGGCCGTGGGATCGAGCGGGTCGCGGTCCTCCGGCACGGGGACGGCTTCGGCGGCCGGCGCCACGGCCGCGGGCGCCAGGTCGGCCAGCGCGGTCTCCGGGGCGTCGAGGTAGGCCCGGAGCAGGTCCAGGAAGCGGCCGGCGAGCATGCGTGCCACGTCCTCGCCGAAGAGGTCGGCGTCGTAGTCCCAGACCAGCGTCATACCAGCAGCGCCGTGGCGCGGGGTGACACCGCGCCGGTCGTCCGGCAGCAGTACGACGTCGAGGTCGAACCGGGTGGTGCCGGTGTTGAACCCCTCGAAGAGCGTGATGTCCAGGCCGGGTACATCGATCTCGGGGAGCGGGGCGTCGTGGGCGCTGAACATGACGGAGAACAGCGGGTTGTCGGCGCCCGAGGAGTGCATGCCGAGCGCGCGCGTCAGCTCCTGGACGGGCACGTCCTGGTGCGGCAGGGCGCGGATGAGGGTGTCGGTGACCTCGTCCATGGTGTCCTGCGCGGGCGCGCCGGCGTCCAGGGCGAGCGGCAGCGGGATGGTGTTCACGAACATGCCGACGGAGTTCTCGTAGCCCCGGGGCCGGTTGCCGACGGCCGTGCCGACGACCATCCGGGAGCGTCCGCTGTGTCGGCGCAGCAGTTCGGCGAAGAGTCCGAGGAGCGTGGCGAACGGGGTGAGGCCGCGGGAGCGGGTGTGCTCGTGCAGCCGAACGGCGAGGTCGGCCCCGATCGACTGCCGCAGCTGCGCGCCGTGGTGCCTGCGCCCGGCGCCGGGGCGGGCGAGGCCGGGCAGCGGCAGGTCGTGGGGCTGGTCGCGGAGTGCCGTCCGCCAGAAGTCGAGGCTCTCGGGGGCGAACGCGGCCTCGGCTCGGGTGAGGACGTGGTCCGCGTACGACGCGGCGGGCGGGAGCTCCGCGGGCTCGCCGAGCACGTGCGCGCGGTAGACGCCGAACACGTCGTCGAGCAGGATCGCGAAGGAGTGACCGTCGTGGATCAGGTGGTGCTCGACGTGGACCAGGCGGTGGTGGCGCTCCGCGAGACGGACGAGTGTCCAGCGGAGCAGCGGGGCCTCGAAGGTGTCGAGCGGTGACTCGGCCTCGGCCCGCAGCAGCTCCGCGAACGCCGCCTCGGGGTCCTCCTCCCCGCTGATGTCGACCGTGCTGAGTCTCGGCCGGCACTCCTGCGCGACCCGCTGCCCCGGTACGGAACCGGTGGAGGCGACGAGTTCGAGCCGCAGGCCGGGGTGGCGCTCCAGGGTGGCGGCGAGCCCGCGGCGCAGCGCCTCGGTGTCGAGCGTGCCCCAGAGGTCGAGTGCGGCGGTGAAGTTGTAGGCACGGCTGCCCGGCTGCATCTGCTCGTGCAGCCAGACGATCTCCTGCGAGGAGGAGAGCGGAAGCATGGGCGATCCCTGAGGTCGTCGGGTCGGTTGTCCTGCGCCGGTCACGGTCGTGGCCGGCGGCGGTCGTACGAGCGCTCCGCGGGTCGCGCGGTGGCGCTTCGGACGGAGGTACGTCGGGGTTGCGTCGTACGTCGGTGGTGCGGCGGGGTGGTAAGTCGAACGTCGGTGGCAGGTCGGGTTGGCTCGTGCCGCCGTACGGTGCCGTGGTGTGCGCGGGACGTGGTGGTGCGCGGGACGTGGTGGTGCGCGGGACGTGGTGGTGCGCGGGACGTGGTGGTGCGCGGGACGTGGTGGTGCGCGGGACGTGGTGGTGCGCGGGAGTCCGGACGCCGGGGCGGATCGCGGGGCACCGGCTTGGTCATGCCGGGCCCTTCGTCCGGGCCGCGCCGCCACGCCGTGCGGGGAACGTCAGTCCATGGCCCACCCCGGTGGGCGCAGCGTGCCGGTGAGGGCCTCGAACGCCTCGTTCGCCGTGTGGTCGTCCAGGACCGCGCGGTCCCAGACCATCCGCACGCGGAGTTCGGCCCCCTGGGTGACGGACACGGCGAAGGGAGCCCGGACCGCCCTGCCGTCGACGTGTATCTCCCGCCCTTCGACACCGCCCAGCCGCAGCGGCGGTCGGCGGCGGTCGTCGTCCACGGTCAGCAGTCCGTCGAGGCGTCCGGTCCAGCCGGAGCCGGCGGACCGTGCCGCACTCACGACCGCGTCGAAGGGCGCGTCGGCGCGGTCGAGGTCGTCCCACCAGGCGTCGGCGGTCACCTCCGGTGCCGGTCCGTGGCCGGTGGCGGCCGGGAAGACGACGGTGTTGAGGAAGCAGCCGACGACCGGCTCGGCGCCGGTGGGACGGCCGCCCCAGGGGTAGCCGAGCGGCACGACGCCGCCCGGGCCGTACAGCGCACGTGCGGCGGCGCGGCAGGCGTCGAGCAGTTCGGGGAAGGGCACGGTGTCGTCGTGGGCCGGCAGCCCGACCTCGGCCGAGCCACTCGGGAGCCTGCCGTCGGGTACGCGCTCCGGGCGCGGCGGCGGGGCCTGTTCGCGTACCGCGCGGAGCCGGTCCGCCCAGTACGCGGCGGCTTCGGGCGTGTCCGCCCGCTCCTCCGCGGCGAGTTGCAGCAGGACGGCCTCACGGTAGGCGGAGAGTTCGGCCTCCGACTCCTCGGGGGCGGGGCGGTCGGCGGCGGCGCTCTCGGTGTACGCGACGCCGAGTTCCTCGACGATCCGGGCCAGCGAGCGGCCGTCGCACACGGCGTGGTCGAGGACGACGGCGAGGACGTCGTCCGCCCTGCCGCCGGCGTCGCGTACGAGGAACAGCCTCAGCGGTGACCCGTGCGGGTCCCAGCTGGCCAGCGCGCGGCGGAGCGTGTCGGCGGGCAGCTCGCCGGGAACGGCGGCGGGCCGGGTCACGGGGACCTCCGGATCGCCGGCGACGAGCACGGGCGTTCCGCGGACCACGGCGGGGCGCGAGCGCAGGGCCGTGTGCCGTGCGGCCAGGCGGCGGGCCGCTGACCGGAGGCGTTCGACGTCGACGGTGCCGGACGGGAAGGCGAAGAACATCGGCACCACGTCGGGGCGTCCCGTCGGGTCCAGCGAACGCACCAGTACGAAGCGGCGCTGTGCTCCGGTGACGGGCAGCAGTGCGTCGGTCCGGTCGCCGGCGGTGAGGTGCCGGTAGCGGGCCAGGTACTGGCTCGTGATGCTGAGCACGTGATCCTCTCTGTCGTCGCCGCGGTTCCGCGGGAGGGCGATGGGGCGCGCGATGCGGGCGGGCACCGGCGCGGGTCCGGAACGGTGCGGCGGTGGGGCACGGTCCGGGAGCGGGGTCCGGGCCGGGGTGTCGCGGCCGGGGAGTACTGACGGCGGGTCAGCGTGCGGACGCGGGAACGGGCCCCTCGCCGTGCGTGCTCCGGCTGTCCCCCGGTCTCCCGCACCCGGGTCCGCCGTCGTGCGGTGTCCCGTGCGGGGCGGCGTTCGGCGGGCCGTCCGCCGGCTCCTGCGGCGCGCCGTCGGGGAGTCCGTCGGGCCCGGGCAGGTCGCGCATCCGGCGCAGCGGGGAGAGCAGCAGCGGCACGGGTACGGCGAGGAAGCCGAGGGCGCAGCACGCGAGCGCAGTGCGCGCACCGAAGGACTCGGCCAGGGCGCCGCCGAGGAGGGCGCCGAGCGGCAGGGTTCCCCACATCAGGAAGCGCAGGGTGGCGTTCATCCGGCCGAGCAGCCGGGGCGGGCAGAGCGCCTGGCGGAAGCTGACCTGGGCGACGTTGTAGACGACGGCACCGAAGGAGACGGCGGCGGATCCGGTGGCGAAGAGGACCGCGCCGGGAACGCCGGGGCCGGACAGGGGCCACAGCACGGCGAACGGTCCGGTCGCCAGGGCGGAGAGGCGGATGAGCCGTGCCTGGCCCAGCCGCGCGGCCAGGCGCGCGGCGCACAGGGCGCCGAGGAGCCCTCCGACGGCCGACGCGGACAGGACCAGTCCGATGGCCCCCGGCTGCAGCCCCACGGTGCGGACGAGATGGACGGTCTGCGTCGCCATGAGGACGGCGGTGCAGAGGTTGGCGAGACCCGTGGTGACGGCGATGACGCGCAGCAGTGGGTGACGGGTGACGAAGCGGACGCCCTCGCCGATGTCCTTGCGCAGGGAACCGCCGGGGGCGGGCTCGGGCCGTTCCTCGGGGCGCTTGATGCCGAGGAGGAACAGGGCGGAGAGCGCGTAGCCGACGGCGTCGGCGATGACCGCGAGGTGGGCTCCGGCGAGCTGGACGAGTCCGCCGCCGATGCCGGGACCGGTCACCTGGGCGGTGGAACGGACCGTCTCGAGCGCGCCGTTGCCCGCGACGAGCTGTTCGCGGGGCAGGAGCTGGGGGAGGTAGCTCTGGTGGGCGACGTCGAAGAACACGGTCGCCACGCCGACGACGAGCGCGACGGCGTAGAGCTGAACCATCGTCAGGATGCCGGCCACGGCGGCCGCGGGAATGCTCGCCATGGCCGCGGCGCGCACCATGTCCGCCCGGATCATCAAGGGCCGCTTGCGCATCCGGTCGGCGAGGGCGCCGGCGGGCAGCCCGATGAGCAGGAAGGCCGCTGTCTCCGCGGCGGTGAGGAGGCCCACCTGGAAGGCGGAGGCGTCGAGTTCGAGGACGGCCACGAGCGGCAGGGCCACCAGTGTGACGTGGGCACCGAGCTGTCCGGTGGCCGCTCCCGCGAGCAGCAGCCGGAAGTCACGTATGCGCATCGGGCCGCCGCCGGCCGCGACTCGGGATGTGACGGACATGTGAACGACAGTCACTGAACGGCCGATCAGTAGTCAAAGACCCACAGTCACTTTCGGACGATTCTTGCGCCATCTTGGGGACTCTTCAGGAAAAATCTCGCCATACCCGAGGTACATCCGCATGAACGCCTCCCCCGCCCCGCCCGCGCCGAACCCGGAGACTCGGGACGGGGCGGGTCGCCCCCGAACTTCCCACCCGACGATCCACCACATAGCGTGACTGTTCAAATCCTGACCGAAAACAACCGCCTCCGGTCACCATGGGACTGAACCGGTCATTCCGCCAGCTAGTGCTGTGGCCGGAAGGGTTTGCCGGGAGGCTCGCGGCGTACGGTGCGGTGCATCGCAAGGCGGAGGATCGCCCTCGTACTGGGCGTACTCGGGCGACTCCGACAACGCCGCGAGGTACCGTGCCGGGCGTCGCGAGCCGGTGAACCCTTCCGGTCACAGCACTAGGGAACGCGAGAGGCGCCCGGGGGCACATGCCATGAGAAACTCGGGCGGTGATCATCGAACGCGTGTACGCAGCCGTGGGTCCGCACCGAGAGGACGCATGGCCGTGGGACGTACCGTGCGTACGTGCCCTGCTGGCGGACGGACTGCGCTTCACGGCACCAGTGACGTTCCTGGTCGGGGAGAACGGCTCGGGCAAGTCGACCCTCGTCGAAGCGCTCGCCGAGGGATTCGGGCTCGACTCCTGGGGCGGCTCGCACGACTGGCGCTACGCCAGCCACCGGCCCAAGTCCGCCCTGGGCGAGCGGATCCGTTTCGACGCAGCGCCCCGGGGACGGCGCATGATGGGCAGTTGGTCGGCGCGCAAGGGGTTCTTCCTGCGTGCCGAGACGGCACTGGACGCACTGGACCGGGAGGGATTCGCACCGGACACCATCAGTCACGGCGAAGGGTTCCTGGCGGCCTTCCGGCACAAGTTCCTGCGGCCCGGCCTCTACGTCATGGACGAGCCGGAAGCCGCCCTCTCGTTCAGCTCGTGCCTGGAACTGCTCGGCCACGTCAACGAGTTGGCGAGGAGCGGGGGACAGGTGGTCTGCGCCACCCACTCCCCGCTGCTGACCGCACTCCCGGGCGCCGACATCGTGGAGGTCGGCGAGCACGGCATGCGCCGAGCCGCATGGGACCAACTCGCCCTCGTGGACCACTGGCGCCGCTATCTCGCCGATCCGCGGTCCTATCTGCGCCACGTCCTCGGCTGAGCCGCCCTCCCCCGCGGCCCGCCCGACTCACCCGAACGACGAGCCCCTGTCCCGCCGACGTGTGGGACAGGGGCTCTGGCGTCTCCTTCTGCCCCCGATTCCCCATCGGATGCACAGGAGTTCCGCGGAACGGCGGTCTTCCACGGGTCGGCGGTTCCGCGGCCGCAGGAACCGCCGACCGGACGGCGAGGCCCGGCGCCGGGGGCGGCGTCCGGCCCCGGCGTCCGCCGTCGCACACACGCGGACGCCGGCCTCCCGTGGTTTTACGGAGCCATCTCGTAGGCCCCCGAGAGTGCCTCGACGCGCTCCCAGACGCGCGCGGAACGGGCTTCGTCGACCACCGGCCGGCGGATGGCGCCCAGTGCCCAGCCCTGCTGCCGCTCGTCGGCGGAGTCCTTGCCGTGGAGCTCCACGGCGTAGCCGGAGAAGTCACGGACGAGGACCGAGAAGAGCTCGTCGAGCACGTCCTCGTCCAGACCCGTCAGCCCGGCCTGCTCGAGGATCAGCTGGCCGTGCACCACCAGGGCGAACAGCTGGCCGACGGCAAGCAGGAGGTCCAGGTCGCGGCTCTGCGCCTCGTCGGGGGCCGCGGTGGTGACGAACTCGCACAGCGCGTCGGCCTGTTCGCGGAAGCGAGCGACGTTGGGCACTCCGGCGTAGGCGTCGAAGGCGGTGCGCCAGTCGTGGAAGCGGATGGAGCCGAGGCCCCTGGCAGGGCCCTGCCGGAAGAGGAAGTCGTCGTCGGCGGCGTCGAGCCGGGTCGGCACCTCCGGGTAGGCGACCGGGTCCAGCAGGTGGTTGCGCATGAACTTCAGGATCAGCGCGAGGTTGACGTGGACCGTGCCCTCGAGCTTCGGCAGGCCCCGGATCTCGACCGCGGCCTGGGCGAAGTAGTTGTCCTTCTCGAAGCCCTTGGCCGCGATGACGTCCCACATCAGGTCGATGACCTTCTCGCCCTCCGTGGTGACCTTCATCTTGGTCATCGGGTTGAAGAGCAGGTAGCGGCGGTCGTCCGGGCCGGCGGAGCGGAAGTAGTCGACGGCGCGGTCGCTGAACAGCTTCATGCCCACGAGGCGTACGTACGCATCGGCCAGTTCGCGCCGCACGTGTGGGAAGGCGGTGACGGGGCGGCCGTACAGGATGCGGTTGTGGGCGTGGGTGACGGCCTCGTACATCGCGTGCTCGCAGATGCCGATCGAGGCCGTGCAGAGGTTGAACTTGCCGACGTTGACGGTGTTGAGGGCTGCGTCGAAAGCAGCGCGACCGGTGTGGAGGACGTCCTCGGCCGCCACCGGGTAGTCCTCGAGGCGGAACTCGCTGACGTACTTGGAGGAGTCGACGACGTTCTTCACCAGGCGGTACGCCGGGTGGCGGCTGTCGGCCGCGAAGAAGACGTAGCCGTCCGGGCCCTCGACGTCGGTGCGGCGGCCGAACACGGAGACGAGCCCGGCGGCGTTGCCGTTGCCGATGTAGTACTTCGAACCGGTCGCCAGGAAGCCGCCGTCGCCGTCGGGCTCCAGCAGCATGTCGGTGGAGTAGATGTCGGCGCCGTGGCTCTTCTCGGACAGTCCGAACGCGAACACCTCGCCCTGGGAGAGCAGTTCGGCCGCGCGCGCACGGGCGGCGGAGTTGTCGCTCTGCCACACCGGCCCGAGGCCGAGGATGGTGACCTGCCAGGCGTACCAGTAGTCGAGGCCGTAGAACCCGAAGATCTCGTTGAGCGCGGCGATACGCGCCGTGTCCCAGCGCTGGTCCGGCCGTCCGGCGTCGGGGGCCGGTGTGAGGAAGGTGGCGAACAGGCCCTCCTTGGCGGCGAAGGCGAGGAAGTCCTCCAGCCAGACGCGGGAACGGTAGTCCTCGATCAGCCTGCGCTTGCCGCGGGCCTCGAACCAGTCCACCGTGGCGCGCAGCAGCCTGCGGGTCTCGGGGTCGAAGTGCGCCGGGTCGTAGGTGCGCGGGTTGAACAGGAGCTGGTCGGCCATGGGGTACGCCTTCCGGGGTCGAGGGTCGGGCGGTACGTCGACGGTGCGGTTCGGTGCGGAACGGGTACGGCTGGGCGGCCACGGTGCGCCGACGCGATCGGCGCACCGTCGCGCGGTCGGCGCGGTTCAGGCGCGCCGGCGCGCGGCCCCGAGCCGGTGAAGGGTGGCGAGGACGTCGTCGAGCCAGGCGATCGTCATCCGCTCGTAGGCGATGCCGCCGCGCAGCACGACGTGCTGGAGCTCCTGGCCGGCGTCGAGCGGAACGGGCGCCTCCGGGCCGGTGAAGTCCCGCCGCTCCCCCGAGAGGTAGTGCGCGAGCCGGTCGCCATGGGCCTTGCGGTGCCGTTCGACCTCGGAGATCAGCGCCGCCGGGTCGTCGAAGGCGGCGCCCCGGATCTTCACGGCGAGTTCGTGCCGGATGCTCTCCGGTTCGACCGGCTCGTGCAGCCACCGGGAGAGAGCGGTGCGGCCGGGGCCGGCGACGGAGTACTCCCTCTTGTCCGGACGGCCCTGCTGGGACACTTCGCGGGCCGCCAGCAGGCCGTCGCCCTCCATGCGCTTGAGGACGCGGTAGATCTGCTGGTGGGTGGCGGTCCAGAAGTACCCGATGGACCGCTCGAACCGGCGGGCGAGCTCATAGCCGGAGCCGGGTTTCTCCAGCAGGGAGACGAGGATCGCGTGTTCGAGCGACATGCCCCCGATCCTTCTATGCAACTCGTTGCATAGACAAGGCGCCACGAACGGATGAGACACGACTCACCCGACGCGGGCCACCACGCCACTCCCCCGACCCCTTCAGCTCGCCCGCCCTCATGCCGATCCGGGAGAGGGAACCACGTCGCGCCGCGAGCACGACCGGCCGGGTCGCCGAGTCACCGACCCCGCCAAGCCGCCAGAAATCGCACGAATGAAGGGTTCAGGGGCACTCGTTCGCCCCGGACGGCACGGGCGCCGTTACACGAATCGGACCCCACTCTCGACGGCACACCCGAGTGGGCGCAGGGAGTGCACGGGGCACCGGAAACCGCTTGTTGTTGATCAGTCAACCGATCGATGCAAGTTGCAACCATCTCCGATCGAGGCGGGGACGGGAAGAGTGATCCATGCAAGCGAGAGTTACGGAGATGTCCGCATTTCGTCATAGCGTCCGGTTTGCGTCTCTTAGGGCCCGCGACCAGGCCAGAGTGAGGGCCCTCGGCAGCAAGCCGGGAACCAGAACCGCCACACAGAGGCCCTGAGCAGGGTCTTGTCGGGCACGTCCTCGAAGGGGCATTCCATGTCTGCTTCTCGCATCACCCGCCGCGTCGTCGCCACCGCACTCGCCTCCGGCGCTCTGGTCGCGGCCGCCGCGCTGCCGGCGACGGCGGCCGGCCACGACCGTCACCACTCCTTCCGGTCGACGGTCGTCATCGGGCAGGTCCAGTACGACAGCCCCGGCAGGGACGACCGCTCCAACCGCAGCCTCAACGCCGAATGGGTCGAGGTGAGGAACACCGGCCGGCACGCGGTCAACCTCCGCGGTTACACCCTCAGCGACCGGGACGGCAACCGGTACCGCTTCGACAACCTGCGTCTGGGCGGACGCTCCAGTGTCCGGGTGCACACCGGCATCGGCCGCGACACCCGCACCGACGTCTACCAGGACCGCCGCAACTACGTCTGGGACAACCGCGACACGGCGACCCTCCGGAACGACCGCGGGCGCGTCCTCGACACCAAGTCCTGGGGACGGTTCGGACACCGCCGCTGACGCGGCACCGCACACCCGGGGCTCGGCCGCATCGAGCGGCCGGGCCCCCGGTCCGTGTCCCCGCCCCCGTCGGCCGTCGGCCGTCGGCCGTCGGCAACGGCAACGGCAACGGCAACGGCAACGGCAACGGCAAGGATCGTCGGCCGATCTGTCCGCGCAGAGCCAGGGCCATGACGAAGAGCGGCTTCGGCGACTGGAACCAGTTGTGCCGGAGGTCGATGCCCGCGATGACGGTGTCGGTCTTCCTCTCGGCGAAGACGTTGAGTGTCGAGCCGCCCCGGTCGCAGGCCATCCGGAACACCGCCGCCCCGACGAACAGCCAGGCGTAGGCGGTCATCCGCCGCTGTTCCGCCCGGGTGAGCTCCGGGCCCCTCCTGACGCGCACCAGCGTCCAGGCGACGCCATACCGACGCCGGCGACCGCGAACCCGAGGTGGTGGCCCACTTCTGGACGAATGGTGCCGATGCGGCGGAGCGAAGTCCGCACCATTCGGACGGCGGTGCTGCAGAACCCGTGCAGCCACAGACCGTCCGGCCGTTCGACACGCCTTCCCGACCACCCGGCTCACGGCGTTCGCGGGCACCGCCCCTTCCGGACCGGGGCAAACGGACGGGCCCCGGAGAACGCGCGGACGCGCTCCTCGGGGCCCGTGTTGTGTGCGGCCCGATCCGCTAGAAGGTGAGGTTCCAGGCGTCGATACGGCCCGTGTCCTGGGCTGCGGTGTCCCGTACGCGCAGCTTCCAGACGCCGGCGGCGACCTCCGACGAGGCGTTCACCGTGTACGTCTTCACGACGTTGTCGGCACCGTCGCCGTCCGGGATGTCCTCGAGCAGGTACACCGTGCCGTCCGGGGCTACGAGGGACAGCACCAGGTCACCGCGGTAGGTGTGCTTGATGTCCACACCGACCGTGAGTGCGGCCGGGGCGTTGCCCGCCGCCCCGGTCACGGCGATGGGCGACTCGGCGGTGGCGTTGTCGTTGACGGCCACGTCGGCGGTGTTCTCGAAGTAGCGGGCCGGGGGCGGCGTGCCGGCGACCGCCTTCAGCGCGTCGACCTGCCCCTCGCCGAAGAAGGCGTTGTTGGCGGTCGTGCCCGTGCAGCGACTGTCGGACGGGCAGGCGGTGTCGTTGGCCTGGGCGGCGAGGCGGGCACGCAGATCCGCCGGTGTCGCGCCCGGGTCGGTGCTCGCCAGCAGTGCGGCGACGCCCGCCACGTGCGGGGAGGCCATCGACGTGCCGCTCATGTTGCCGTACTTGCCGCCCGGGAGCGTGGAGTACACCCCTGACGCACCGTCACCGCCCGGTGCGGCGACGTCGATGATGTTGCGGCCGAAGTTGGAGTACGACGCCTTCGCGTTGCCGTTGCCCATGGCCGCGACCGTGACGACACCCGGCAGCTCGGTCGGGATGTCGATGCACGCGTTGGTGATGGTGCGGTTCACCGGCGTCGAGTCGTTGGGGCTGGACCTGTCGGTCCGCTTGTTCGCCAGGTCGTAGTTGGAGTTGCCGGCGGCGGCGACCTGGAGCGAACCCTTGCCCTCCGCGTACTGCTGGGCGCGCTTCACGCCCTCGATGATCGCTGCCTGGTCGACGTTGTCCGGGCAGTTGAACATCCACGGATCGGTGTAGTAGCTGTTGTTGGTGACCTTGAAGCCGTGGTCACCGGCCCACATGAATCCGCAGATGGTGTTCTCGGCGAAGAACATGCTGGTCGTGGGTTCGGCTATGCGGACGGAGGAGATCCGCACCCCGGGGGCGACACCGACGACGCCCTTGCCGTTCCGGGCCGCGGCGATGGTGCCGGCGACATGCGTGCCGTGGTCGCCGATGTCGCGCCAGGCACCGGCACGGGTGTCGGGCCGGCCGTAGGCGCAGGAGACCGAGTCCGCCGCGTTGAAGTTCGGCGCGATGTCCTGGTGCAGGTCGTCGACGCCGGTGTCGAGGACACCGACCTTGACCGCGGAGGAACCGGTGCTGACCGCCCACGCCTTGTCCGCCTTGATCTGGGTCATGTCCCAGCGGTTGGACTCGGTGAGGGTGGTCGGCGACTGCGACGGAGCCGCGGGCAGCGCGGGGTCGTACGCGTCCGCGGGAACGTCCGAGGTACGGGTCGCGCCGACCTGCTGCACCCCGGCGACACCGCGCATGGTGCCGGCGAACGCCGGGGACGTGGAGTGCGCCACGATCACACCGATCGCGTCGTGGGACGCGAAGACGGTGCCGCCGTTGGCAGTGACGGCGCCGCGCACCGCGGACGTGTCACCGGGAGCGGTGATCACCAGGTACGCGCGGGTCCCGGCGGCCCAGGATGCCTGCGGCGCGGTGGATGCCGCGGACGCGGTGGAACCGCTCGCCGCTGCGGGCGCGGCCTGCGCCGCACTCGCGGGGACCGCGGTGACCAGGGCCGCGCCGATGACGGCGGCCGCCACGAGCGGACGTCTCAGTCGGCTGGATATGAGGGGGGTAGGCAATGCATCCTCCGAAAGCCCGGCCGCGCCGGGGCGCACACCGGGCATGTGATGAACGGAATGGACGCAAGATCTCAGACAGCGACGCCGCAAGGGAAGGCGTTCCGTCGCCCAACTGGCGCCGAGGGAAAAGTGGTTGACGGCCATTCCGCCTGTTTTGAGCCCCAGTCGGACGGCTTGTCTCACCGGCAGGCGGCCACGTGCCCCCGGCATGCGGACGGACTGCAGGCGGGCCGACCGGAGCATGCGTGACCGAGGAGACCGACTCCGCGCGGGGCACGGTGGGCGGCCGGCCGTGCGGCGACAGCGCGGCGGGGTGTCGCACGGCCACGGGGGCGGCACGTCCGGGCGGTGTGCGAACCCGACGCGCACGTTGCCGGGAACGCGGGCGGCCGGTGCGGCGGAGCGCCACCGCGAAGTGGGGTGCTCCGCCGCACGCCGACGAGGCGGGGCCTGCGCGACGCGGGACCGTCAGTCCCGCGCCGGCGGGTGGAGTGCCGCGTACGCGCCCGCGCAGGCGGCGACCACCGTGACACAGCCGGCGAAGACGAGTCCCGCGGTGCGCAGACCCAGCCCCATGGCCAGGGCACCGACGCCGACCACGGGCAAGGAGATTCCGGCGTACGCGACGACGAAGAACGCCGAGATGGTCCCGCCACGGTGGTGCGCCGGTGCCGCGCCGCTGACCAGGGTGAGGGCGGCGCGGAAGGCGAGGCCCTGGCCGGTGCCGCCGAAGAGTGCGCCGAGGACCAGCAGGGGCAGGGACCGGACGACCAGTGACGAGGCCACGAACAGCAGCCCGACGACCAGCACCCCGCAGCCGACGGGGAGCGCCCGCGCGGCACCGACCTTCGGTGTCATCGACTGGCCGAAGGTCGAGGCCAGGAACACGGAGAACACGACGGCACCCATCACGGCCAGGTTGTGCACGCCCAGGGTCCGCGCGACGAAGCTGGGCGCCACGGCCGTGAAGAGTCCGAGCAGGGCGAAGCCGGCGAACGCCGCGACGGACGCGGGCACGAAGACGCCCTTCACCCCGGGCGGCACGGAGATCCCCTGCGGGCTCAGCCGGGGCCATCGCCGCGGGTCCTCGACCGTCTCCGGCAGCAGCCAGGTCAACACGCAGGCCGCCGCGATCAGTCCGAGGTGAACCAAGAAGACCAGCTTCAGCGGCCACGGCGCGTACTCCGCGAGCAGCCCGGACAGCAGTGGCCCGCAGCCCAGGCCGCCCATGTTCGCGGCGGTGGCCGCGAAGGCGGCGCGGGCCTTCTTCCCCGGCGCGGCGAGTTCGATGACGGCGGCCGTCGCGGCACCGCTGAGCAGCCCGGCCGCGAAGCCCGACAGCAGCCGTCCCGCGAACAGCAGCGGCAGACCGGTCTCGAGCAGGAAGCAGCAGGCGCTGGCCGCCGAGAAGCCCATGGCGGCCAGCAGTACGGGGCGGCGCCCGACGACGTCGGAGTAGTTGCCCGCCACGAGCAGGGCGGTGATGACGGCGACGGCGTACACGGCGAAGACGACCGTCACCATCAGCTCGGAGAAGCCGATCTGTTCCTGGTAGAGCCCGTACAGCGGCGTGGGAAGGGTCGTCCCGGCCATGCCGATCGCGAACACGGCGGCAGCCGCCGGATATCCCGGTCGCCTTCTCCGGCGGAATCCGCCGTGGTCCGCCCCGCCTGCTCCGCCCGTGCGATCGACCATCCCGGCACCCTACGAGCGAAGGCTCGTCAGGGCCGCCCGCCACGACGTGCGGGCGTCGCCGCAGGCCGGCCGGAGGTGACGAGGCCGGGTGTTCCGTCACCCGCGCGGTTCGCGGGACGGCGCCGCACCGTCGGCGCCGTGCGGGACGCGCCGTCCGTTGCCGGGGCGCCGCGACCGGCCCGGTCCGTGGCCGGCCGCTCCCCTGGACGTGCTCCCTCGTCGGATACCCGGACGGCGGCACCGGCACGCGGTCGGGGCCGCCCTCCGCACGGCGCGGTCATCCGTGCTCTCTGCTGCCCCCGGAAGGCCGGCGGACGTTCCGGGGACGCCTCGGCCGGGGCCTCGCCGGCCGCCTCCGCCCCGGCGCGGAGACCGTAGACGGGAGTACCTGTTCGTGAACCCGGCCGGCGGTCGCCGTGTGCCGCCCGTTCCGCGTTCCGGACGGATCGCGGGTGCGCTGCGCCGTCGGGGGGAAGTCGTTCGGCATGGGTGACGTTGTGAGGGTCCTCGGGGTCGACGCCTGCCCGGGCGGATGGGTCTCGGTCGCGCTGAGGGACGGGCGGTTCGACGGTGCGCGCTTCGCCGCGGACTTGCGCTCGCTGCTGGGCGCTCGGGCTCCGCAGGGTGGGACGGAGGACGGCGGCGAGGCGGGGGTCGTGGCCGTGGACATCCCGCTGGGGCTCCTGGAGACGGGGTGGCGGCGCGCGGACGCGGCCGCCGCCGCGCTGCTGGGGAGGCGGCGCGGCAGCGTGTTCCGGGTACCGCCGCGTGCGGTGTGGCAGGAGGAACGGTACGAGGCCGCGAACCACCGCTGCCGGGAGCTGACCGGAGCCGGACTGAGCCGGCAGAGCTGGGGTCTCGCCGCCAAACTGCGGGAGGCGAACGCCTGTCTGGCCGAGGCCGGGGGCGAGCGTCTCCGCGAGGTGCATCCGGAGGTGTCGTTCCGGGCGCTGGCCGGCGGACGTCCGCTGTCGTACCGGAAGAAGAGCTGGGCGGGGCAGATGGTCCGCCGCGGGCTCCTGCGGGAGGCGGGCGTCGTACTCCCCGACGAGCTCGGCGGCGCGGGATCCGTGCCTCCGGACGACGTGCTCGACGCGGCCGCCGCCGCATGGAGCGCCGACCGGATAGCCCGGGGTCGGGCCCGCAGTCTGCCGGATCCTCCGCAGCTCGGTGACCGGGACCGCCCGATCGCCATCTGGTACTGACCAGGGGCGGGAGCCTGCCGGAGCGGGAAGGGTCGGCCCGCCCCGGGTGAGGCGTCCCGCGGTGGCGTCGCCACCGACCGCTCTCGGGTCCGACGCACTGCCCGCACCGGCCCCGACGGCCGCCGGGCTGGGCGCGACCGGTTCCGGACCCGAACTACCCGCCCTGGTCGAGGAGGAGCTTGATCACCGGCCGTGCCGCCGCCTCCGGGTCGTCCCCCAGACCATCGGGCAGCACTCCGGCCAGCCACAGCGAGGCGAAGCCGTGCACGATCGACCACGCGGCCACGGACGCGTGCTCGGACGCGGCTCCCCGCCGCCCCGGCATCCGTCGCAGTCCTACCGCCAGCGCCGCGCCCGCTCGCTCGCGCGCGGCACTCACCTCGGGCGTGTCCGCGTGGTAGAGGCTCGGCTGGAACATCACCTCGAAGTGCGCCCGATGGGTCGCGGCGAAGTGGACGTAGGCCACGCCCACGTCCAGGAGTCCGTCCCCGGCCCCGCTCAGCTTGTCGGCCAGGAGCTCGTACCCCTGGCAGGCGACCGCGGTCAGCAAGCCGGCCTTGTCCCCGAAGTGGTGCTGCGACGCGGCGTGCGAGACCCCCGCCCGGCGCGCCAGCTCCCGCAGGCTCATCGCACCCGGACCGGACTCGCCGATCACCTCGACCGCCGCGTCCAGGAAGGCCCTGCGCAGGTCACCGTGGTGATAGGACTGACGCGCCATCGGAGGGCCCCCAATCTTTCCTTTGGCAAGTTACCACACGGCCCTCCCGCCGCCGGGCCGCCCGGACCGCCCCGGGACCCGGGCAGCGAGTGGCCCGGGACGGACGTACGCCCACGGCCGCCGTGGCGGTCGTGGGCGTACGCCCACGGTGCTCCGGCACGGGTTCCCGGCCCTTCGCGGCACTCGGGAGCGGCCGGTCGCGCCGAGCGGTCAACTGGCGCGAGCCGGCCTCGGGCCGGGGACGGTGATCCAGTGCAGGATGGTCTCCACCGTCCGGTCGTCGAGCGCGCTGAGGATGTTGATCGCGTCCAGGTCGCCCGGCAGCGGCGCGACGCCGTTGGCGGTCAGGGCCGAGTGCAGGTCCAGTCGCCGCCGGTCGTGCGCCGCGAGCGGGATGGGCAGCCGCTCCTGCGGGGCGGGCGGCAGGAGTTCGTCCCCGTCACCCGCCATCGCGGGGTACAGCGCGTCGATGTCACGCGCACCGGGGACCCGGTACGGGTCGGCACCCGTCCCCGACAGCACCGACGACAGCGAAAGAAGGGGCTCAGCGGTCATGGAAGCCTCCAGTGGTTGCGTCACTGACACCACTGAGGGCGCTCCCGGGCGGCGCAGCGGTTCCTGCACATCCCGCACATCACCCGTACGCCGCCAAAACCACGTCATCACACGATCCACCGCGCGATGGACCCGACGGATCGCGGCATCCCGCCTCCGACCTGCGCATACATCGCGTCCCAGATGGTGTCCGGACTGTCAAGCCACGTGTTCCCGGACGTGTTCCCGCGCGCCCTCCGCCGCTTCACTCGGGAGTGGGCCGCTGACGCGGCCGTCCGCAGACGGGAGCAGACCATGGACACCCCAGTGCCCGGCCACGACCGCCCCGGCCGGCCCGTAAACGCCGGCCCCGGGCGCGGGGTCCCCGCCCGTGTGCGCCCGACCGCCCGGCGCCGGGCGGCCGGGCTGCGCGGGGTGCTGTACCAGGCCGTGATCGCCGCCGGCGCGCCGCTCACCCGCTCCGGACGCGACCGGCCGGCGGGCGCAAGCGGCCGGCGGGCGGCGGCGCTTCTGTCGGTCGTGCCGCTGGCGCTGGCCGCCGGAGCGGGGCTCCCCTCCTCGGCGGCAGCCGACGACGGGACCTCGGCGACCCGCTCCCAGGGCACCGCGGCGAGCATCCCCGCCTCCGTCCCGGAGGGGATCCGCCCGTTCTACGCGCAGCGGATCGACTGGGAGAGCTGCGGTCCGGACGTCCAGTGCGGCCTACTGGAGGTGCCGCTGGACTACGCCGACCCGGCCGCCGGCACCATCCGGCTGTCGCTCGCCCGTGTACGCGCGGCCGATCCCGACCGCCGGCTCGGCTCGCTGCTCTACAACCCCGGAGGGCCCGGGGTGTCGGGCGTCGATGCCGTGAAATCCACTGCCGGGCCGCCTGCCACCCCCGAACTCGCCGCCAGGTACGACCTCGTGGGCTTCGACCCGCGCGGTGTCGGCGAGAGCGCCCCGGTGCGCTGTGCTCCCGTCCGGGCGGCCGGGGACGCCGACCCGGTCGACATCACCCCCGACACCCCGGCGGAGGTCGACGGACTCGTCCGGTCCACCCGGGAGACCGGGGCCGCCTGCCGCTCCGGAACGGGGCCGCGCCTGGGCCATGTGTCCACCGTGGAGACGGCCCGCGACATGGACGTGCTCCGCGCCGTCCTCGGCGATCCCGGGCTGAACTTCCTGGGTGTCTCCTACGGCACGTATCTGGGCACGCTGTACGCCGACCTCTTCCCGGACCGGGTCGGCAGGCTGGCACTGGACGCCGCGGTGGACCCCCGGCTGGACGCGCTGGAGTCGCTGCGCGGCCAGGCCGCCGGATTCCAGCGGGCCCTGGACGCGTTCCTCGCCGACTGCGCGAGTCGGCCGGAGTGCCCCCTCGGCACCGATCCGGCGAGGGCGGCGAAACGCCTGACCGATCTGCTGGCGCGGCTGGACCGTGCCCCGCTCCCGGTGAGCGGCACCGAACTCCTCGACCGGGACACTGCTGTGGTGATCACGGCGCAGTCGCTGTACAGCAGGGACTCCTGGCCCGTGCTGGAGTCCGCCGTCGCCGCGGCACTCGCGGGCAACGGCACGGAGTTCTCCGGGATGGTCGAGGGCGCCGTCGACGACGCGTACGGCCACTCCTTCCAGGCGATCTCGTGTCTTGACCTGCCGCCGGCCGTCACGTCGGCCGAGGAGTTGCAGGCCGCGCTGCCCTCCTTCCGGCGGGCATCCCCCGTGTTCGGCGAGTGGCTCGCCTGGGCCGCGCTCGGCTGCACGGACTGGCCTGTCGCCTCCGTGGGCACACCGCGCACGGTCTCCGCGCCGGGCACTCCGCCGATCCTGGTCGTGGGCACCACCCGGGACCCGGCGACACCGTACGACTGGGCGGAGTCCCTGGCCCGGCAGCTGGAGTCCGGCGTGCTGCTGACCCGGGAGGGCGACGGGCACAGCGCGTACAACGTCGGCAGCGCCTGCGTCGACCGGGCCGTCGACAGGTACCTGATCGAGGGGCTGCCTCCCGCGGACGGCACCCGCTGCACCTGAGGCCCCGGCCGGACGGCGGCCCCCTACTCCGGCGACGGGGTCGTGGGGGGCGCCTCCGGGGCGGCGGCGGGCCGGGGCGGCGCGATCTTCCGCAAGGGGTCGGAGGTCATGTAGTCCGCCCAGATCCGGGCCGGGAAGACGCTGCCGCGCACCGTTCCCTCACCGCCGGTGCCGGCCATGGTGAGAAGCGCCTTCCCCGGCTGGGAACGGAACATCGTCACGGCCGTGGACAGATTCCCGGTGTATCCGGCGAACCATGCCGCGCGCTGGGTGTCGCTGCGCCCCGTGGCCGCCCCGGCGAACCGGCCGAGGACGCTGGTGGCGGGCGCCGCCGGGGTGCCGAACGCGGTGTCCTCCAGCACGGAGGTGACGTCGAGGGCGACTTCGGGGTTCATGACGCGGCGTGACGCGGGCCGTGCGAGGCCGGCGACCGGGTCGTCCCCGCGGAGCACCCTGGTGACGGAGTACGGCTCGTGCCGTACCCCTTCGCCGGCGAAGGTCGCGTACGAGCTCGCCACCCGGATGGCACTGGGCGAGGAGGTGCCGAGCGGGAACTCGCGGGAGCGGGGCGCCATGCTGCCCCGGAGCATGCCCGCCCCCACGGCCATGTCCTCGACCCGTGCCAGTCCGATGGCCGAACCGAGGCGTTCGAAGGTGGTGTTGATGCCGGCAGCCATCGCCTTGCGCAGGGTCAGGAGGCCGCGGGAGCCGTCCAGTGGGGACACGAACGCGCGGTCCTGCGGTACCGGCGAGAGACCCGCGGTCAGCCGGCCGGACTCGTCGAAGGCGCTCTCGGTGGTAACGGCCTGCACGGAGCCGTCGCCGGCCACGGCCCCGTGCTGGAGCGCGGCGGCGAGGACGAACGGCTTGAAGACCGAGCCCGCGGGCACCCCGGAGGTGTCGGCGTTGTTGGTGAAGTGCGAGGTGGCGTCGGGGCCACCGTAGAGGGCAATGATCGCGCCGTCGTCGGGCCGCACCGAGGCGGCGCCGACCTGCACATGGCGGTCCTCCGCACGGGCCTTCGGGTCGATGTTCCGCTTGAGTACGCCCTGGACGGAGCGTTCGAGCTGCTTGACGGCCGCCCGGTCGAACGTGGTGTGGATCCGGTAGCCACCGCGGTCCAGGTCGGCGTCGGTGAGGTTCGTCCGCTTCTTGACGTAGCGCTTGGCGATGTCGACGAGATAGCCGGTCTGTCCGCTCAGATTGGTCGACTTGGACTGGGGGCGGGGCGCCGGGAACACCTTGTACCGCGCCCGCTCCCCCGCGCTCATCATGCCCAGTTCGACCTGGCGGTCCAGGATCCAGGACCAGCGCTCCACGGCGCGCTTGTGCCGGCTCGCGCCCAGCGCCGGGTCGTAGTCGTTGCCGCCTTTCAACAGGGCGGCGAGGAAAGCTCCCTGACTTGGATTCAGTTTTTCGGCGCTGATGCCGTAGTACGCGTTGGAGGCGGCCTGGATCCCGTAGGCGCCGCGGCCGAACCAGCTGGTGTTCAGGTACCCCTGGAGGATGTCGTCCTTGGTCTTGCGGCTGTCGAGCTTCAGGGCGATGCAGAACTCCTGCACCTTGCGGGAGAGGGTCTGCTCCTGCGAGAGGTAGGTGTTCTTCACGTACTGCTGGGTGATGGTGGAGCCGCCCTGGGTCTCCTGGCCCCGTGCCATGTTCGCGACGGCTCGGGCGAGACCGGAGACCGAGACGCCGGAGTCCTCGTAGAAGCGGGCGTTCTCGGCCGCGATGGCGGCGTTGCGGACGGAGACGGGGATCCGCGACAGCGGCAGGTTCTGCCGGTTCACCGCGCCGACGCTCACCATCTGGGTGCCGTCGGACCAGTAGTAGACGTTGGCCTCCTGGCGCGCCGCCGCGTTCTCGCTCGGAATGTCGACGTAGGCGTAGACGGCGGCGAAGAGCGCCAGCAGCCCGACGACCACGGTCGAGAAGGCGCCCAGAAGCAGTCTCCAGGAGGGGATCCAGCGCCGGAAACCCCGTCTGCCGCGGCGCGGGTAGTCGATCCGGCGGCGGCTCGGCACGCTCCGCCGGAGGCGCGAGCGGGACTGCTGGGCTTCTTCGCTCATCTGCGGCTGCTCCTCGGTCGGGCCCCGCGCGCACGCCCCCGCGGCACGCGGTCTCTCCGAGCAATACGGTGTGCGCGGCCCCGGCGTTGCCTGGCGGCACTGTGAAGGACGGCACGCGGCGTGAGGGGAACCCCGGGGCCCGTTTCCGCCTCGCAGCGCTACCGGCGGGTCACTTCCAAGGGGAGCGGCAGCACCGCCGGCGCCCGAGCGGAGCGGCGTGGAGGTGCGGTACGCGTGGGGACGGTGGGGCGCAGCGCCATGCCGCGCCGGGCGCCACTCAAGCCATGACAAGCAGGGACGAACCAGGCGTAGGCTGGTCGGAACGTCGCGGTGCAGTGCGAGTGGACGACGGAGGCGGCGCATGACCGACCCACGCGGCTTCCTCAGGATCCCCCGGCGGCCCGTCCCGCCGCGCCCCGTCGAGGAGCGTCTGGACGACTGGCGGGAGGTCTACGCGGGGCAGGCGCTCCTCCCGCTCGTGTCCGAGCAGGCCCTTCGCTGCATGGACTGCGGCATCCCGTTCTGCCACAGCGGCTGCCCGCTGGGCAATCTCATCCCGGAGTGGAACGCGTACGCCTCGCGCGGCGACTGGCAGGCCGCGGCGGAACGGCTGCACGCGACGAACAACTTCCCCGAGTTCACCGGAAGGCTGTGCCCGGCGCCGTGCGAGGACGCGTGCGTCCTCGCGATCAACGCCGACCCGGTGACGATCAAGAACGTCGAGCAGACCATCGCCGACGAGGCGTGGGAGCGCGGGTACGCGCCGCCGCAGCCGCCGCAGCGGCTGAGCGGCCGGACCGTCGCCGTCGTCGGGTCCGGTCCGGCGGGACTGGCGGCGGCGCAGCAGCTGACCCGCACGGGCCACACCGTGGTCGTCTACGAGCGCGACGACCGGCTGGGCGGCCTGCTCCGCTACGGCATTCCCGAGTTCAAGATGGAGAAGAGCCATCTCGACCGCCGCATCGACCAGATGCGTGAGGAGGGGACCAAGTTCCGGACGGGCGTGGACGTCGGCGGTGAGCTGGACGCCGCCGAGCTCAGACGGCGCCATGACGCACTGATCGTCGCGGTGGGCGCCACGGAGCGGCGCGAGCTGCCCGTGCCGGGTCGCGAGCTGTACGGCATCCACCAGGCCATGGACTATCTGACGTACGCGAACCGCGTCCAGGAGGGGGACTACGCCGCTCCCCCGGTGACCGCCGAGGGCAAGCATGCCGTGATCATCGGGGGCGGGGACACCGGCTCCGACTGCCTCGGCACCGTCCTGCGCCAGGGCGCGCTCTCCGCGGTTCAGTTGGACATCAATCCGGAGCCCGGGGAGTCCAGGCCGCACGCGCAGCCGTGGCCCGTGACGCATCCGAAGGTGTACCGGATATCCCATGCCCATGCGGAGGCACGCGGCCGCGAGGGGATCGACCCCCGACTGTTCTCCTCGGCGACCCTTCACTTCGAAGGCGATACGGCGGGGCATGTGCGCCGGCTGTGCCTTACGGAGGTGGAGCCGGCGGCGAGGAGTCCGCTGCCGGGGACCGAACGGGTCCTGCCGGCGGAGCTGGTGCTGATCGCCCTGGGCTTCTCCGGGCCCGAGCAGGGCTCGGGCCTGATGGAGCAGCTGGGACTGACCGTGGACGGCCGGGGCAACTTCGCAAGGGGCGGTGACTTCGGCGCCCTGCCGGCACGTCCGTCGGACCGGGACACCGCTGGTGGACAGGACTCCCCGACCGGTGCGGACGCCTCGTCCGGACGGGCCGGGCGAGCGGGAGGGCGCCCGCGGACGGAGGGGGTGTTCATCGCCGGCGACGCGGGACGCGGGCAGTCACTGGTGGTCTGGGCCATCGCGGAGGGACGGGCGGCCGCGGCGGCGGCGGACCGCTATCTCACCGGCTCCACGGTGCTGCCGTCGCCGATCGCACCGTGGGACCGCCCCCTGGTCGCCTGAGCAGCGGCACCCGGGCCGGAGGGGCCGTCGGGCCGGGCCCGGGGCGCCCGTGGACCGGACGCGGCCGGTCCCCCAGGGGCGTCGGCACCGGCCCCGGGCGGCCGGTCAGCAGTCGATCTCCTTGCCGATGTACAGCTCGGCGAACGCGGCCGCGGCGGCGGGCGAGTCGAAGAGGCGCCTGAGGCGGGCGGTCGCGGTGCCCGCGCGGAACGGATCGCCCGAGGATGCGCCGTGCAGGACCTCCGAGAGCCACTGCGAGAACTCCTGGTACTGCCACACCCGCGGCAGGCACTCCGCCGAGTACGCGCGCAACCCGCGCGTGTCCCCCTCGGCGCAGTACGCGACGAGCGCGTCACCGAGCAGCAGCGCGTCGTACAGGGCCAGGTTCAACCCCTTCGCGGCGATCGGCGCGGCGAGATGCGCGGCGTCCCCGGCGAGATGGAGCCGACCGTACGACATGGGTTCCACGACGTAGTTGTGCATGTCGAGCACGCGCTTCTCGATGAGCCGGCCCTCGGTGAGCGGCGGCGCACCGGCGGCCGCGAGCCGGCGGCGCAGTTCGGACCACACACGTTCGTGCGGCCAGTTTGCGGGGTCGTCGCCCGGCGGGCACTCGAGGTAGTAGCGGGTGATCCGGGGGCTGCGGGCCATGTGAGCGGCAAAGCCGTCGGGGTGGACGCCGAAGACGACGCAGTCGCTGGAGGGCGGGGCTTCGGCGAGGAGGGCGAGCCAGCCGATGCCGTAGTCGTGCCTGGCCACGGTCGAGCGCTCCGGCGGCACGCTTCCGCGGCACACCCCTCGCGCACCGTCGCACCCGGCCACGGCGTCGCAGTCGACGCGCCGCCGCCGGCCGGTGTCCGGATCGGTGTACGTCACGGAGGGCCGGTCGGTGTCGAGACCGTGCAGCTGCACGTCGCGGACGGCGAACCGGATGTCGCCGCCCGTGTCGTCCGCGTATCTGCGCACGAGGTCGGCCACCAGCAGCTGCTGGGGGTACACGAAGTGACGGCTTCCCGCCAGTCGGCCGTACGGAAAGCGATGGCGTTCGCCGGCGAACCGGAACTCGAACTCGCCGTGCGCCTGAGCCCGTTCCAGCAGGCCGTCGGCGAGGCCGCGCCGCTCCAGGGCCCGCACCGCCCACTCCTCCAGGAATCCGGCCCGGGGCCGTCGCTCGATGAACGCGCGGCTCTCGGTCTCCAGCACGAGGCAGTCGACGGAGGCGGCTCGAAGGATGTTCGCGACGGTGAGCCCGGCGGGGCCCGCCCCCACGACGACGACACGGGTGCGGTGCGGGGCGGGCTCCGGGGAGGAGGCGGGGGATGTCGTGGGGGCGGGGCGCGGCGCGGGGGCAGCGGTGGGTGAATGCGGGGGAGCGGCCGGTGACGTGGTGGGGGCGGTGTCGGAAGTCACCAGGCCATTGTGACTGTGACCAGTCAAAACGCCGGGACGGCACGGGACACCGGCCGGGCGATCCCTGCCGGGAAGGGCGCGCACTCATCAACATCGACTTTGGGATCTCATAAGCCCGACTTATGGGGTCATAAATTAGGGCCCCCTTACCTGACCTGGTCGTCCGGGTGAGAGAGTGATCGGCGAGACCGTCGTTGCCGTTCGAAGGGAAACCGTCATGCCTCGCCCCCTGCGGGTCGCTGTCGTCGGAGCCGGACCCGCGGGGATCTACGCCGCCGACGCCCTGCTGAAGTCCGAGGCCGCCACGGACCCCGGTGTGTCCATCGACCTCTTCGAGCGGCTGCCGGCCCCCTTCGGGCTGATCAGGTATGGCGTGGCACCCGACCACCCGCGGATCAAGGGCATCATCACCGCCCTCCACCAGGTGCTCGACAAGCCGCAGATCCGGGTGTTCGGCAACGTCGACTACCCGGGTGACATCGGCCTCGACGACCTCCGCGCCTTCTACGACGCGGTCGTCTTCTCCACGGGTGCCAACGCCGACCGGGCGCTCGACATACCCGGCATCGGCCTCGAGGGCTCCTACGGCGCGGCCGACTTCGTGTCCTGGTACGACGGCCACCCGGACGTGGCGCGCAGCTGGCCGCTGGAGGCGGAGAAGGTGGCGGTGCTCGGCGTCGGCAACGTCGCGCTCGACGTGGCACGCGTCCTCGCCAAGACCGCCGACGAACTGCTGCCCACGGAGATCCCGCCGAACGTGTACGACGGGTTGGCCGGGAACAGGGCCCGCGAAGTGCACGTGTTCGGGCGCCGCGGCCCCGCGCAGGCGAAGTTCAGCCCCATGGAACTGCGCGAACTCGACCACTCCCCCAGCATCGAGGTCATCGTCAACCCCGAGGACATCGACTACGACGAGGGCTCCATCGCCACGCGCCGCGCCAACAAGCAGGCGGACATGGTCGCGAAGACGCTGGAGAACTGGGCGATCCGGGACGTCGGCGACCGGCCGCACAAGCTGTTCCTCCACTTCTTCGAGTCCCCGGTCGAGGTCGTGGGCGAGGACGGCAGGGTGACGGGGCTGCGCACCGAGCGGACGGCGCTCGACGGCAGCGGGAACGTCACCGGCACGGGCGAGTTCCACGACTGGGACGTCCAGGCGGTGTACCGCGCGGTCGGCTACCTCTCCGAGGAGGTCGCCAAGCTGCCCTTCGACCTGGGCAGCGGCACGGTGCCGCACGAGGCGGGCCGGGTCGTCGAGGCCGGGAAGCACCGGCGGTCGACGTACGTCACCGGCTGGATCAAGCGCGGGCCCGTCGGCCTCATCGGCCACACCAAGGGCGACGCCAACGAGACGGTCGCGAGCCTCCTCGACGACCACGCCAACGACCGTCTGCACACGCCGTCGGCGCCGGACCCCGAGGCGGTCGTCGCCTTCCTCGAGGACCGGAACGTCCGGTACACCACGTGGGACGGCTGGTACCGGCTGGACGAGGCCGAGCGCGCGCTGGGCGAGCCCCAGGGCCGCGAGCGGGTGAAGATCGTCGACCGCGAGGGGATGCTCCGCGCGAGCGGCGCCTGACGGACGGGGCGTACGGCCCGGTGCCCCACCGGTCAACCGCATCGGCGGAGCGGTCCGGGTCGCGGACGCCGCCGGGCTCGGGCCGTTCGGCGTCTCCGGCACGGTCGAGGCCGCGGTGTGGGGCATCGAGCCGTTCCACGCCGCCGACATCGGGGTCGCGACGGCCGCGGGCGGAGGCGTGCGCCGAGGGACCTGCCCGCCGTGGAGGTCCCCTCGCTGCTGCGCCGCGACCCCGGGATGTGGGCACTGCCCTCCGTGCTCGGCGCAGGGACGACGGCCGTCCTGCTGCAGTTCGGCCTGCTCGGACCGATCAGCAGCGCCGCCGCCGTGCCCGCCGCCTTCGTTCTCCGGCTGCCGGCCCTGCGCTACGGCTGGAGAGGCCCGCTCGCCCGGAGGAGCGAGTGGCCGGCGCCGGCCCGTCCGGAGGCGCGGTGCTTCGGCCGAGGCCGCCCACCAGGGCGAGCAGGACTGCGCTGACCAGAATCAGACCTCCCAGCGTCAGCAGGCTGACCTCGAGCGCGGTCACGAACGCCCTGTCGGCGGCCGCCCCGACCCGCTCGTGCGCGGCGCCGGGAAGCCGGGCGAGCAGTTCCTGCCGCTCCTCCTCGCGCGAGAGGACGGTGTCCAGGGCGCGCTGCTCCCGCGGGGTGAAGTCGTCTCCGTCACCGGCGGCTGAGGCCAGCAGGCCGTTGCGCTCGTCCCACTCGGCCGTGGTGAACAGCGCGTTCACCAGGGCCAGTCCGACAGCCGCGCCGATCTGACGGCTCTGCACGGACAGGCTCGCGGCCACGCCTCGCGCCGAGCCGGGCACGGATGCCATGATCAGGGCGGTCGCCGCCGGGTAGACCAGCGGCGGCGCGAGACCGAACACCAGCAGGGCCGGGACGAGCAGGACGCCGTGGCGTTTCGCCACCCCGTAGGTCAGCCACAGCAGGCAGCAGCCGAGCACCGCCAGACCCGTGAGGATGAGCCGTCGACCGTACCCCTGGTCGGTGAGCCGTCCGACGAGCGGAGACAGCACGACCGTGCCGACGCTGGACGCCGCGAGGAGCAGACCCGTGCGCAGGGCGCCGAGATCCAGCACGTGCTGCAGATAGAGCGTCACATAGACGGCGACGGCGAGCGAGGTGCACTGCACCAGGGCCAGGGAGGCCATCGGGACGGAAACCGTCGGCGAACGCAGCGGGCGCAGGTCCAGCAGCGGTTCGGCGGTCCGCAGCTCCACCGCCACGAAGAGGGCGAGCAGCACGGCGCCCGTGACGAGCGGCAGCAGGGTGCCCGGCGCGGCGAAGCCCAGATCGGAGGAACGCTCGCAGGCGAGGACGACGAGGGTGAGACCGGCGGCGATGAGCACCGCGCCCGGGACGTCCATGGACGTCCCGGCCGGCCCCCGGCTCTCCACGAGATGCCTGCTGGCCGTGACGACGACCATCGCGCTCAGTGGGACGCAGGCGGCGAACGCCCAACGCCAGCTGCCGAACTCCACGAGCAGCGCGATGCCCAGGGGTACGGCCACGCCGAAGAAGCTGGTGAAGGCCGTCTGCACCCCGATGGCCCAGCCGTGCCGCCGCTCGGGCAGCGCGGCGGTCAGATTGGCGAGCGCGAGCGGCACGGCCAGGGCGACACCGAGTCCCTGCACACCGCGTGCCGCCACCAGCACGAGCCCGCCGGGCGCGGCCGCGCACAGCGCCGAGCCGATCCCGAAGCAGACCATGCCCAGCAGGAACACTCGGCGCCGCCCCAGCACATCGCCGAGCCGCCCGCTGATCAGGGCTACGGCGCACAGCGGGAGCAGGGCGGCGACGACGACCCAGTGCAGGGTGGAACCGTCCAGCCCGAAGTCCCGCTGGATCCGGGGCAGGGCGACGATGACGCTCGTCAGGCTGGAGAACAGCAGCACGCTCGCGGTGACGGTGGCGATCATCGCGGCGCGCTGCTGCGGCGTCAGTTCCCTGAGGGTGCCCACCCGGACCACTGTTCCGCGTCGGTGCGGGGACGGCATCCGGCCCCGGGCCGCAGGAGTGGCGCACGAGGACGGAGGGCGCCGCCGGGGGGTGCGCAGGCGCTCAGCCCGGCGATGAGCTCCTCGTGCTCCCGCCGATGCATCAGGACGAACCGCGCCTGGACGAGGCCGAACCGGCCGGGGCCGACCGCCGGGCCGGTGACGTCGGCCTCCAGCGCGGTGAGCCCCGGGGTCGGCCGGGCCGCGAGGAAGCGGACGCCCGGCCCACGGCGAGTACCGGCCGCGCTCCCGACCGGTGCGGCGACCGCGCACCGCGGTTCCCGTACCGGCCCCGCTGTCGAGGCAGTGCCGGTCCGGCCCTGCGTCGCTGGCCGTCAGACGGGCCGGGGTCGTCTCGCCGTACGCGAGGGCGCCCTGGTCGATCCGGTCGTCCTCACCCGTCTCCCCGGGAGGGACGACCTCCTCGCCGTAGCGGCCATCGTCGTGCGCGTCGCGGCGGGCGACACCGCCGTGCCCGGGGCGCGTCACGGCAGGACGGCGAGAGCCGTGGTGTCGGTCGCGGTCATGGAGGGGGGCCTGCACGTCGTGCGGGGGGACGGCTCGGGGGCGGCCGTGTCGCGTGCCCGGAGGCGTCCTCCCGGCCGTCCCCGCCGTCCGGCCGAGGGGCGCCGCGTACGGGGCCAGCCGGCCCACGCGCCGTCCCACGGGTCACAGCATCACGTGCTTGACCTGCGTGTAGTCGAGCAGACCGGCCAGGGACAGATCGCTGCCGTAGCCCGAGTGCTTGACGCCGCCGTGCGGCATCTCCGACACGGTGGTCCCGTGGGTGTTGACCCAGACGATCCCGGTGTGGAGCGCGCGGGTCGCGCGCATGGCCCGGTCGTGGTCCGTGGTCCAGACACCGGCGGCGAGCCCCAGCCGCACACCGTTGGCGAGCCGGAACGCCTCGGCCTCGTCGGTGAAGCGCTGCACCGTGACGACCGGACCGAACACCTCCTCCTGGACGATCTCGTCGTCCTGGTGGACACCGGTGACGACGGTGGCCTCGTGGTAGTAGCCGGGCCGCAGGGCGCGTGAGCCGCCGGTGACGATCTCCGCACGGGCCGGGAGACGCTCCAGCAGCCCTTCGACCGAGGCGAGTTGGGCGGCGCTGTTGAGGGGGCCGAAGTCGGCCGCCGGGCGCTGCTTCTCCGCCTGCGCCGCGAACGCGGCGAGGAAGGCGTCGTGGACGGCGGTGTGCACCAGGACGCGGGTGGGGGCCGTGCAGTCCTGGCCCGCGTTGTAGTAGGCGACGGCGGCGAGTTCGGCGGCGGTGGTCTCGATGTCGGCGTCGTCGTGGACGATGACGGGGGCGTTGCCGCCGAGTTCCAGATGGACGCGTTTGAGGTCGGCCGCCGCGACGGCGGCGATCTCCCGCCCGGCGCGGACGCTGCCGGTGACGGCGACCAGTCGGACGGCGGACTGCTGGACGAGCGCGCGGCCGGTGTCGCGGTCGCCGCAGACGACGTTGAGGACTCCGGGCGGCAGGTGTTCGGCGGCGAGCCGGGCGAGGAGGGCGGACGACGAAGGGGTGGTGTCGGCGGGTTTGAGGACCGTGGTGTTCCCGGCGGCGATCGCGGGGGCGATCTTCCACACGGCCATCATCAGCGGGTAGTTCCACGGTGTGATCTGGGCGCAGACGCCGACCGGTTCGCGCCGGAGCAGGGAGGTCCGCCCCTCGGTGTACTCGCCGGCGGCGGCTCCCGGCAGGTTCCGGGCGGCGCCCGCGAAGTAGCGCACGGTGTCGACGGCGGCGGGCAGTTCATCGGCTCGGAAGAGGGCCGCGGGTTTGCCGGTGTCCGCGGTCTCGGCGGCCACGAGTGCGTCCGTGTGTTCCTCCATGGCGTCGGCGATGCGCAGCAGGGCGCGCTGCCGTTCGGCCGGGGTGGTCAGGGACCAGCGGTCGAACGCGGCCGCCGCGGCGGCGCAGGCGGCGTCGGTGTCGGCCGCGCCGGACAGCGGTGCGGTGCCCCTGGCCAGACCGCTGGTCGGGTCGACCAGTTGCGTCGTCGCACCGCAGGCGGCGGGGACGTCCGCTCCCCCGATGTGGTTGAGGACGGTCACGGGTTCGTCAGCCACGGCGCAGTGCCTCCTTCGCCGCTGCGCGGCCGGTGCGCACCGCGCCTTCCATGTAGCCGGCGACCCACTGGTCGGATCCGCAGACGTAGAAGGGCGGTTCGTGGGTGCCGTGCCGGGGGCCGACGGCCATCACGTCACCGGGGACCCACTGGGTGACGTATCCCCGGGTCCAGGGATCGGTGCCCCACATCCGCACGTGGGTGCTCAGCGGGGCGTGGGCCTCCTCGCCGTAGAGGCGGGCGATGTCGGCGAGCAGTTCCCGGGTGCGCAGGGCGCCGGGTATGCCGAGGAGCACGCCGTACCGTTCGGGGGGTACGAGGGCGGAGAGGACGCCCTCGTTCTGCGGCCAGGTGGAGCCGAGTACGCCTTCGCACTCGGAGAGCCCGTTGAGGTCGCCGTCGCGCCAGAAGGGCTTGTCGTAGGCGGCGATGAACTTGGCGGCGACGGCCTGGCGCTGCCGGTGCAGTGAGGCGAGTCGTTCGTCGGAGACGCCGCTGACGGCGACCGCGCGCAGCGGGCCCACGGGGAGGGCGCTGACGACGGCGCCCGCGGTGAGCGTCTCGCCGCCGGCGAGCCGTACGGAGCAGCCGCCGGGGCGTACGGCGAGCTGGTCCACGGGGGCCCCGGTACGGACACGGGGGCCGAGGTCCCGCGCCATGCGGAGGGCGACGGTGGCGGAGCCCTCCGCGATCCGCAGTCCTTCCCAGTCCTCGTAGTCGTAGTGTTCGCCTGCGTCGCCGCCCGGGACGGCGGCGTGCTTGCGCAGGGCCGACAGCAGCGAGGTCCGTTCGTACGAGCCGCTCGCGAGGGCGAGTTGCCCGATCTCCCACAGCCGGACGACGGCCGGACCCGCCCCTTCGGAACGGAGCCAGTCGGCGACCGACAGCGCGTCGAGGGCGCCGGCCTCGGGGTGGGACCAGGGGTCGTCCGGATCGACGCCCTCGGCGAGGGCGGTGAAGGCGGCGGTGACCCGCCGGTGGCAGGCGTCGTCGCCGGCCCCGAACCAGTGGGGTGGGTCTCCCGCGGAGACGCCCTCCGGGGTGGCCCTGGCCATGCGGCCGGGTTCGGCGACATAGCTGGGGACCAGGGTCAGTCCGAGTTCCGCGGCGAGTTCGCGGTAGGCGGTGTGCGCGCGGCCGACGACCTCTCCGCCCAGCTGGACGATCCGGCCGTCGGGGAGCGTGGTCTGCTCGACGCGTCCGCCGACGCGGTCCCGGGCCTCAAGGACGAGCACGTCGGCGCCGCCGGCCGCCAGGTCCCGTGCGGCGGCGAGGCCGGCGAGTCCGGCGCCGAGCACGATGACGTCGTGGTTCATGGGCGTTGGTTCCTTCGCTGGATGGGGCGCCGGCCGCTGCCGGAGGGCGCGGCAGGGGCGGCTGGGGTCAGTCCAGGACGAGGCAGTGTTCGGGCTTCCAGCCGAACTCGACGCGTTCTCCGCCGGTCCAGCGGTCCTCCATGCGGGAGCGGGCGGTGTTCTGCTCCAGTACGGAGAGCGTGATGCCGGGGACGAGCTCGATGAGGTAGGTGGTGGTGGCGCCCGAGTAGACGGTCTCGCGGATGACGCCGGAGGCCAGGGCCATGCCCGGTTCGAAGTCGGACAGCCAGATCTTCTCGGGGCGGATGGAGAGGTTGACGCGGCTGCCGTCGGCGATGCCGGCCCGGGTTCCGACGGGCAGCGCGGGTCCGTCGTCGACGACGATCTCGCCGGCGCGATAGGTGCCCGGGACCAGGTTGGAGGTGCCCATGAAGGACGCGACGAAGCTGCCGGCCGGGCGCTCGTAGACGTCCTCGGGGGTTCCGCACTGTTCGACGTGTCCCTCGTTCATCACCGCGACCCGGTCGGACATGGTCAGCGCCTCGTCCTGGTCATGGGTGACGAAGACGAAGGTGATGCCGACCTCGCGCTGGATCTGTTTGAGTTCGACCTGCATCCGGCGGCGGAGCTTGAGGTCGAGGGCCGCGAGGGGCTCGTCGAGGAGCAGCACCTGCGGTCGGTTGACCAGGGCTCGGGCGAGTGCGACGCGCTGGCGCTGGCCGCCGGAGAGCGTCCGGGGTTTGCGGTCGCCGAGACCGCCGAGCTGGACCCGCTCCAGCATGGTGCCGACCCGCTCCCGGATCTCGGCGCGTGCGACGCCCTTGCGCTTGAGGCCGAAGGCCACGTTGTCCGCGACCGAGAGATGGTCGAACAGGGCGTAGCTCTGGAAGACGGTGTTGACGTCGCGCTTGTTCGGCGGAAGGGCGGTGACGTCCTCTCCGCCGAGCAGGACGGTGCCGTCGGTGGGGTCGGTGAAGCCGCCGATCATCCGGAGCGTCGTGGTCTTGCCGCAGCCGGAGGGGCCGAGGAGCGAGAAGAACTCGCCGGGGGCGATGTCCAGGGAGAGCTCGTGCACGGCGTAGGAGTCGCCGTAGCTCTTGCTGATCCCCTCGAGCCGGACGGCGGGTGCGGGGTCCCCCGTCGGCGCGGTGGTGGAGGTGGGGGTGGTGGGGGTGGTGGGCTTCGAGGAGGCGGTGGGCGTCACGGTGTCACTTCCCGGAGAGCAGATCGAGGCCGCCGCGACGACCGAACAGGCGCGGGATGAAGAGGGCGAGGACGATGAGGAGGATCGAGCCGACGAGCATCAGGGTGCCCACCGCGTTGATCGTGGGCTGGACCCCGAAGCGGATCGCCGAGTAGATCCGCACGGACAGCGGCTGCGGGTCGACGCCGGTGGTGAAGTAGGCGAGGACGAAGTCGTCGAAGACCAGGGCGAAGATCAGGACCCCCGACGCCAGGATGCTGGGCAGCAGCGCGGGCAGGGTGACCAGCCGCAGGGCCTGCCAGCGGGTGGCGCCCAGGTCCATCGCCGCTTCCTCGGTCTCCGGGTTGAGTGCGGCGATCCGGGAGCGCAGGACGACCGTCACATAGGAGATGGAGAACGTGATCTCGGCGAGCATCACCGTCGTGGTGGACAGGGTGATGCCCATGCCCTTGAAGAGCAGCATGGCCGCGACCCCGGTGACGATCTCCGGAGTGATCAGGGGGACGAGCATGATCAGTCCGGCGAGGGAGCCGAGCCGGCTTCGGCAGCGCACCAGTCCGAGGGCCAGTGTCACCCCCAGCAGCAGCGAGCCGGCCATGGCCACCAGCGAGACCCGCAGGCTCATGTCGAGGGACTCGAGCAGACCGTCGTCGCGGAGGAAGGCCCCGTACCACCGGAGGCTGAAGTCCTTGAACACCGTGAGGGACTTCTGGGAGTTGAAGGAGAAGAGGGCGACGACGCCGATCGGCAGGTAGAGCAGCGCGAAGAAGGCGGCGGTCACGGCGATGGCGAAGCGCGGCCTGCGTTCGGTGCCGCGGCGGCCCCGGCGCGGGGCCGGGCGGGAACGCTCGCCGGTTCCCGGGCGGGTGCCGCGCTTGCGGGGGCCGGGCGTACGCACCGTCTCGTCCGCGGGACGGGGCTTCGGCTTGAGGGCCGGGCGGAGTGTCATCGGCCTGCCTCCGCGTCCATCTCGTCCTTGCGGGCCCGCCGCAGATAGCCGAGCATCCCGATGAACAGCACGGCCATCATCAGCATGGTGAGCGCTGAGCCCAGCGGCCAGTTCTGGCCCTGGAAGAACTTGTCCTGGATCAGGTTGCCGATCATGATCTGGTCGGGACCTCCCATCAGCTGGGCACTGACGAAGTCGCCCATGGCGGGCAGGAAGACGAGGACGCAGCCGGCCGCCGCGCCCTGCCGGGTGGCCGGCAGGGTGACGTGGAAGAAGGTCCGCAGCGGTCCGCCGTAGAGATCGCGCCCGGCTTCGATCAGCGAGATGTCCATCCGTTCGAGCGCCGCGTACAGCGGGATGATCATGAACACGATGAAGCCGTAGACGAGTCCCGCGACGACGCCCGCGCCGGTCTGGAGGATCCTGGTGCCGCCGTCCGCGATCCCGATGCCCCGCAGCGCCTTCAGCAGGGGCCCGTCGTCGGAGAGGACGACGGACCAGCCGTACATCCGGACCAGGTAGTTCGCGAAGAACGGCACGACGATGGCGGCGATCAGGAGGTTCTTGAACCGTCCGCCGTGCAGGGCGATGACATAGGCCACCGGGTAGGCCACGACCAGGCAGATCAGACAGGTCAGCAGGGCGTAGCCGAGCGAGCGGATCAGCACGGAGCGGTAGGCGGGATCGGCCAGGGCCGCGAAGTTCTCGAAGTTGAGGCCGAACTGCGGATTGCCGAGCGGATCGGTGGTGCCGAGCGCGAGGGTGGCGACCAGCAGGAGCGAGGCGACGAGGAACGTGGCCATCCAGAGGGTGCCGGGGACCATCAGCCAGGCCCACAGCCGGTTGCTCCTCGCGGAGGGGCCCGGTCTCCCGGAGGTCCGGGTTCTCAGGCCGGGGGTGTGCGGTGCCATCTCATCCCGCCTTCACGCGGGTCCAGGCGCTGTCGCGTGCCTGTTCGCCCTTCGTGGTCCCGTTGCGGAAGTAGAGGTCGTCCTTGAGGTCCTCCGCGGAGACCAGGCACTCGGGGAAGGGCTCCACGAGTGCGGCGTAGGTGTCCTCGCTACCGGCGACCGGCATCGGGTAGCCGAGGTACTCGATGTTCTTCTTCACGTTCTCCGGTCGGAGCATGTAGTCGATGAAGAGCATCGCGGTACCGGGGTGGCGGGCGTTGGAGGGGATGGCGTAGCAGTCCGAGTTGACCGGGGCGCCTTCCTTCGCGATCTCGAAGCCGAAGACCGAGGGGTCCTTGGCCTGGCTCAGCATGGCGGCCATGTCCCCGCTCCAGGCCTGGGTCATGGCCGCGTTGCCGTTGAGGAGGTTGTTGTAACTGTCACTGGAGAAGCCGCGCAGATGGGGGCGGAGGGAGAGGAGGGTCTCGGTGATGCGCCCGAGCTCGTCCACGTCCGTGGTGGAGACGTCGAGGCCGAGCTTGAGTGCGGCGAAGCCGAGGACCTCGTCCCGGTCGTCGAGTACGAAGACCCGCCCCTTGGCGCGGGCGTACCACAGGTCGTCCCAGGAGCCGCCGAGATCGTCGCCGATCTTGTCCTTCCGCCAGCCGATCCCGGTCTTGTACATGGTGAACGGCAGGGTGTGCCGGGAACCGGAGTCGTACCAGGGGTCCGCGAAGTAGGCGTACTGCCCGAGGATCGACTCGGCGTTCTTGAGCTTGCCGTGGTCGATCCGGTGCAGCCGGTTACCGGTGGCCAGCCGCTGGGCCCATTTGGCCGTGGGGAAGATGATGTCGTAGCGGTTGCCGGCGTTGAGCTTGGCGACCATGCCTTCCATCGAGTCGAAGTTCGACTGGATGACCTTGACGCCGTACTCCCCCTCGAATCCGGCGAGGACGGCGGGATCGACGAAGTCGGCCCAGTTGAAGTAGACCAGGTCGCCATCGACCTTGACGTCGATCGGCTTCTGGTCGTCGCTGTCGGCGGTGGGGCCGGACGACAGGAATCCGCATCCCGCCGAGGTCAGGCCGAGGCCGAGACCGGCGGCCGTGGCGGCGCCGGTGCGCAGGAGGGAGCGTCGGGACAGGGCGGTGGGGACGGTGAGCTGGGGCGGGGACGAGGGTGCCTCGGGGGACATCGGGGTCCTCTCCATGGGGCCGTACGGTGACGGGCACTGCTGCGGGAGCGGTCGTGGGTGCACGGAGCTGTGGCCTCCGTGCACGGACCGGGGAGCCTGCGCGGTGTTGGGGTGCACCGCCGGGTATGGCTCGACAGGGTACGTGGCGGGCGGATGCGGCTCGTCGATCCGCGTCGCCGTGGGTTTGCGTGGATCACTCGCCCGTGCCGTGGGGCGGCAGGGGCACGGCTCGGCGCCCGTGGGGCCCGGGCGGCTCAGTGCTCCACGCCGTCGAGGTCGGCGCGGACGCGCTCGGCGAACCAGCCGACCGCCTCCTCGCGCCGGGACAGCGGGCCCGGCTCGAAGCCCGGGGTCATCAGTCCTTTCTGCACACGGGCCACCAGTTCGGCATCCTCGTCGTTGGTGATCCAGCCGATGTGGATGTTCAGCCGCCGGGCGATCCGGGTGCGCAGCCCGGTGCCGCGGCGGGTGTAGAACGCTCCTGGCACGGCCACACGGTCCACCGCCGTTGGGATCGCGGTCCAGGCAAGCACATGGTCGGGATAGAAGTCGATGAGTGTGTTGGGGTAGATCACGGCGTACCGCCAGACACGGCGGTCCGCCTCGGTCAGTCCCGGCATGGGGGCGGCGAGGCGCTGGTAGAGGCGCTCGGCCCAGTTCGACGACGGTTTGTCGCGCAGCGGAGAGGCGAAGAGGGCGTACGCCTCGTCGACCTCGCAGCTGTAGCGCTGGTAGTCGAGCAGGCGCATCAGGCCCGGGTGGGCGACGGGTACGTGGTATCCCTCGAGGTAGTTGTCGACGGCGACCTTCCAGTTGGCGTGCTGCACCTCGGCGGACCCGAGGTCGTGGATGCGGCTTCGGCCGACGGGCACGAGATCGGCTCCGGCGTAGTGGCCGACGGCCTCCGCCAGACCCGCGCACTGCTCGGCGAGCGGGGTGGCGTCCGGGTCGAGGTTGGCGAACACGAAGCCGAGGAAGGACTCGACCCGGACGGGGAACAGCCCGAGACGGGGCTTGTCCAGGCAGGGGATCTGCCGGGCCTCGGGCGCCCCGACCAGCCGCCCGTCCAGCTTGTACGTCCAGCCGTGGTACGGGCAGCGGATCGCCTTGCCGGCCGGCTCGGGCCGGGTGACCAGCCGGGTGCCGCGATGGCGGCAGACGTTGAGGTGGCCGGCGAGGCCGCCGTCCTCGGTGCGTACGACGATGACCTCCTGACCGGCGATCGCGGCGGCGAGGCGGGCTCCCGGACCCGGGAGGTCGGACTCGTGACAGACGAGTTGCCACGCCCTGGCGAAGATGTGCGAGGTCTCGGCCTCGGCGACGGCGGGATCGGTGTAGTAGCGGGCGGCGAGCGCAGCGCCGGGGGCGGCCGGGGCGGCGGGGTTCCCGGCGGGGGGCCGGGCGGGTGCGGCTGCTTCCGCGACCGGTCCGGCAGCGGGGGCCCGGAAGCCGGCACCGTCCTCGGAGGCGGGGGATGCCGGGGCTTCGGGAGCGGCGGGGCGGTTTGCGGGGTGGTCCTGGGGGGATCCCGCGGGCGCGGCAACGGTCGCGGGGTCGGGTGGGTTCCCGGCTCTGCCCTCGGAGGCGGAGGGAGGACTCCCGCCACGCCCGGCGGCACCGGCCTTGCTCGGTGTTTCTGCGGGGGCTTCGGGCTGCATCGGCTGACTCCTCCATGCCACCGGAGGCGGCGATCGGTGTTGAGGCGGCCCAGGGACGGTCGGCCGGGTCCGGCGAAGGGGCCGGAACCGAGCTGACTAATTGGTCAGTCAGACTGCTGACATGGTCCGGTGGTGTCAAGACTTGTGAACTGACTAACTGATTAGTTAGCGTAGTGGGCATCGCAGCTCCCGGCGATCCGTACTCCAGAGCCCCCGGCCCTGGTCGGAGGCCGAGAGCCCGCAGTCGGGACCCGGCGCGTCCGATCAGGTCCCGCGCACCCGAACCATGCGCCCGAGGCGTCCGTCAGCCGCCGTCCCGGGCCCGACCATTCGTGCTCGCCCGCACCCGGCCCCGCCCCGGATACACCGCGAGACCCCCGGCTCCGTTCACCACCCCAAGCTCCTCCTCTGCTGCTCCAGCTCCCCGAAGTCCCCCTCTCCTCTCCCGGAGGCACGCATGAGCGGTCGTCGGAGTCTCGTCTGGCTCGGGCTCACGCCCGAACCCGAGCGGGAACTGCCCCCCGCCGTGGCCGCGCTGCGCACCGGCGCACCGGACGCCGGCGCCGAGGCCCGGGGACCGGCCGCCGCCGAGCGCCGCCGGGTGGAGAGGCTGATCCTGCACGGCTCCGAACGCAGCTGGCTGCGTTATCTCGCCGAGGTCACCGAACTCGTGACCTCCGTGGCGGACGGGACCGCGTCCGGCGACCGGGGGGCCGCGCTCGTCGCGGGCGAGGTCGTCCTGGACCACCACCGCATGCTCATCGGCCTGCCGGGCTCCGGCTACGACCGCACGGCACGGGACCGCTCCGCCCTGGAGACCGCGGTCCGCACCCTGCGGGCCGCCATGGCGGGAACGCCCGGCACCGCCTCCTCCGCGGCCGCCGCAGCACCGGGGTCACCGGGGTCACCGGGGGAAGGCCCCACCACCGGCTCCGCCGCGACGGCGACCGGGGCCGAACAGCGCATCGGCCTCCCCCCAAGGGCGACCCCGGCCCGCCAACGCGTCCGCGCCGCCGCCGAGGTCCCCTCGGCAGACACCCCCACTCCGAACGGAGACCGGACATGACCGGCACGACCGCCGTGCGCTCGCTCCTGGACGATCCTGCGGTCTCGGTACTCGGCACGGAGCCGGGCGAGACCGAGAGCGCCGAGACGTACACCCGCTCGGGCGGGTACGGGGAGACCGCCTCCCCGGCCCGGCTGCTGGAGGCCGTCGACCGCGCCGGCCTCCGCGGCCGCGGTGGCGCCGGTTTCCCGGCCGCCGTGAAGCTGCGCTCCGTGCGCGAAGGGGGCGGAGTACCGGTCGTGGTGGCCAACGGCGAGGAGGGCGAGCCCGGGTCCGTGAAGGACCGCTGGCTGCTGCGGGCCAGGCCGCACCTCGTGCTGGACGGGATCTCCCGCGCCGCGGAGATCACCGGCGCCACGCAGGGCTATGTGTACCTGTCCGACCCCTGCGCAGCGGCGGAGGTCCGCCGGGCCCTCGAGGAGCACCCGCCCGAGGTCCCGGTGGAGGTGGTCGAGACCGCGCACGGCTACGTCGCGGGCGAGGAGACCTCGGTGGTGCGGCGCATCAACGGCGGCCCCGCGCTGCCGGCCGCCAAACCTCCCCGGCCCTACGAGCGCGGGGTCGCCGGCCGGCCGACGCTGGTCGCCAACGTCGAGACGCTCGCCCGGATGGCGCTGATCGCCGCGCACCCGGAGCTGAGCGAGACGATCGCCCGCACCACCCTGCTCACCCTGTCGTCCCGGCGCGACGCTCCCCTGCTCGTCGAGGCGCCCTACGGTGTGCGCCTGCACGACCTCGCCGGAGGCCAGGGCTCCGGCGACGCCTACGGCGTGCTGATGGGCGGGCTGTTCGGCGGCCTCGTCGGCTCAGGTGCGCTGGCGCTGCGGCTGGACCCCGGTGTGCTGGCCGACGCCGGCACGTCCCTCGGCTGCGGGGCGATCCGCTTCCTCGCACCGGGCGGATGCCCCGTCGCCGTCGCCCACGACGCCGTGGACCATCTCGCCGCCGAGAGCGCTCGGCAGTGCGGTGTGTGCGTGTCGGGCACGGCCGCGATCCGCGACACGCTACGGCAGCTGGCCACCGGCGGGGCCGGGCCGGACGCCGCCGCGCGGCTCGAACGCTGGGCCCGGGGTCTGCCGGGGCGCGGCGCCTGCGGGCTGCTCGACGCCGCCGCGGGCACGGCGGGGAGTCTGCTGCGCGCGTTCCCCGACACCGTGCGCGACCACCTGGGCACGGCGTGCCCGGTGTGTGCCGGCTGTCCGGCCACCGGAGGTCAACGGCTGGTCGTGCCCGTTCCGGAGGTCGCCGGCCTCCGCCCGGACCCCACCCCCGTCCGCTGACCCGGTCCCGGCCCCTCGCCCCACCCTCTCCGTCCCGCCCTCGCCGAAAGGAACGCCGCGTGAAACTCTTCCTGGACTCCACCCGCTGCCAGGGCTACGGGCTCTGCCAGGAGCACGCCCCCGGGCTGATCGACCTCGACGAATGGGGCTACGCGTCGGTGCTGACCACCGATGTGCCGCCCGGTTCGGAGGACGCGGCACGCGCGTGCGTCGACAGCTGCCCCAACACCGCGCTGCGCCTGGAGAAGTGACATGCCCCGTGATCTGAGCGCGTTGTTCGACCCGAAGTCCGTCGCCGTCGTCGGCGCCAGTGACGACCCCGCGAAGTACGGCCACGCCGTGGCCGCGCAGGCGCTCCGCGCTCCGCACCGCAGGCCGGTGCATCTGGTGAACCGCCGCGGTGGCACGGTCCTCGGGCGCCCCGCCGCCAGGACCCTCGCCGAGATCGGCGAGCCGGTGGAGCTCGTGGTGGTCTCCGTCCCGGGTAAGGGTTTCGAGGAGGCCGTCGACTCCGCCCTGGCGTGCGGTGCCCGCGCGATCGTCGGCATCACCGCCGGCTTCGCCGAGACGGGCCCCGCCGGGCTCGCGCGGCAGCGGGCCGTCGCGGCGCGGGTGAGGGAGGCGGGAGCCGTGCTGGTGGGCCCCAACTGCCTGGGCGTCGCCGACAACACGACCGAGCTGTATCTCGCCTCGGACACCTTCGCACCCGGCGGGATCGCCCTGCTGAGCCAGAGCGGCAACCTCGCCCTGGAACTGCAGTTGCGGCTGGCTCCGCACGGGCTGGGCTTCTCGCGGTTCGTCTCGCTCGGCAACCAGGCCGACGTCACTCTCGTCGACCTCGTCGAGGACTGCGCACGGCACGCCGCGACGTCGGCCGTCGCCGTGTACGCGGAGGATTTCGGCGACGGCCGCGCCTTCGCGCGGGCGGCCGCCGCGGCCGGCAAGCCGGTGGTCCTCCTCACCGCGGGCCGTGGCACCGCGTCCGCCCGCAGCGCCCAGTCCCACACCGGGGCGCTGACCACCTCGGCCGATGTGGTCGCGGCCGCGTGCCGGGACGCCGGGGTGGAACTCGTCGCCACACCGCGGGAGATGACGGTGGTCCTCGCGGCGCTGAATGCCCGGGCCCGGTCCGGCGGCCGCCGTACGGCGGTGTTCACCGACGGCGGCGGGCACGGCGTCATCGCGGCCGACGCGGCCGAGGCCGCCGGGCTCGACGTGCCCGAACTCGGCGAGCCCACGCGGCAGAAGCTGCGGTCGGTGCTGTGGGAGCAGTCCGCGGTCGGCAACCCGGTGGACCTGGCCGGCATGGGGGAGCAGGACCCCCTCTCGTACTCCGCGACGGTCGGGGCCCTGCTCGCCGCCGACGAGGTCGACGCTGTCCTGGTGACCGGCTACTTCGGCGGCTACGCGGCCGCGGGCGGCGGGCTGGGCGGCGGTGGCGCGACGCTCGCGGAGGGCGAGGGCCGTGCGGCCGGTGAGATCGTCGGCCACTGGCGGAGGCGACCGAAGCCGCTGGTGGTCCAGTCGATGTATCCGGCGTCGCCGAGCTGCCGGACCCTGGTCGACGCGGGCATACCGGTGTTCTCGTCCACGGAGGACGCCTCACGCGCCCTGGCCGCGATGGCCTCGGCCCACCCGGACGAACGGTCCGGGGTGTCCTCGCTGCCGCCGCCCGCCCCGGCGCTGAGCGACTCCGGGTACCACGCGGTCCGCGGGCTGCTGGCCGCGGCCGGAGTGCCGTTCCCCGGCGCCCGGGAGGTCACCGGTGAGGCCGAACTACTCGCGGCGGCCGAGGAGTTCCCGGGTCCGTACGTCCTCAAGGCACTGCACGTGCTGCACAAGTCGGACGCGGGCGGGGTGGCGCTGGGGCTGCCCGGCCGTGACGCCCTACTCGCCGCGTACCGGGAGATGCACGCCCGGCTCGGATCCTCCTCGTACTCGGTCGAGGCGATGGCGGACCTCTCGGACGGGGTCGAGCTGATCGTGGGGGTCCACCGGGATCCGCGCTTCGGTCCGGTCGCCATGGTCGGGCTCGGGGGCGTCCTCACGGAAACACTGCACGACGTCGCCTTCTCGCTGGCACCGGTACCGGCGGAGCGTGCCGCGAGGCTGCTGCGAGGGCTGCGCACCGCGGCCCTGCTGGCCGGTGTACGCGGCCGGCCGGCGGTGGACGTCGACGCCGCGGCGGAGGTGGTCGAACGCATCACCGCCGTAGCGGCCGCGCATCCCGAGATCGCCGAACTGGAGGTCAATCCCCTGCTGGTGAGGCCGGACGGCGCCCTGGCCCTCGACGCCCGGGCGGTACTGGCCTGACCCCTCCCCGCAACCGGGCCCCGGCACTCCCGCTCGCCGGCCCCGGCCCGTACCGGCACCCCGCTTCCGTGTCTCCCCCCGGCGCGACGCGCCGGATCCCCTCCCGATCCCCCTCCCCTTGACGCATCTCCGGAGGAACATCCCATGGACTTCCGCTACACCCCCGAACAGGCGGACCTCAAGGCCCGGGCCGCCGCCTACTCCCGCCTGCTCATGGAGTACGAGGACCGGTCCGAGGAGGCGGGCGGTCCGCTGCCGGCCGACACGGTCCGCGAACTCACCCGGGCCGCGATCGAGGCCGGCGTGTACGCCATCAACATGCCCGCCGAGTGGGGTGGCGCCGGGCTGTCCCTGCTGGACCAGGTGATCGTGGAGGAGGAGTTCGGCAAGGTCACCAACTGTCTGTGGGACATTCCGTGGCGGCCCGCGAACGTCCTGGCGTACGGCACGGAGGCACAGCGGGAGAAGTACCTGCTGCCGGTCGTCCGGGGCGAGAAGTTCGACGCCTTCGCGGTGACCGAGCCGGGCGCGGGCTCGGACCCCTCGTCGGGGACGAGCACCGCGACCCGCACGGACGGCGGCTGGGTGCTGAACGGCGAGAAGTGGTTCGTCACCTGCGGTGACATCGCCGACTTCCTGCTCGTCCAGGCCGACGCCGGCGAGGAACGCGCGCCGACCCTGTTCTTCGTCGACAAGCAGGCGGCGGGGGTGGAGATGACCCGGGTGCCGCGTTTCATGCACTCCGCCGTGAACGGTCATCCCGAGTTCACGTTCACCGACGTCTTCGTCTCCGACGATGACGTGCTCGGCGGGGTCGGCAACGGATACGAGCTGACGAAGGAGTGGTTCACGGACGAGCGGTTGATGATCGCGGCCCGTACGACCGGGGCCGCCGAGCGCGCCCTCGAACTGGCCCGCGACTGGGCCGTCGAACGCCGCCAGTTCGGCTCCCCCATCGCCGACTTCCAGCTCGTCCAGGGCATGCTCGCCGACTGCGCCGTCGACATCGCCGTCAACCGCGCGTACACCCACCAGGTCGCCTGGGAGGCCGATCAGCCGGGCACCGACCGCAAGGCGCTGCACGCCAAGGCGTCGACGGCGAAACTGGCGGCCAGCGAGGCGGCCGGGCGGGTCGTCGACCGCTGCGTACAGATCTTCGGCGGACGCGGCTACGACCGCTCCTACCCCGTCGAACGCATGTACCGGGAACTGCGCGTGGACCGCATCTGGGAGGGCACCTCCGAGANTGCTCGCCGACTGCGCCGTCGACATCGCCGTCAACCGCGCGTACACCCACCAGGTCGCCTGGGAGGTGGACGCCGGCCTGTCCGACCGCAAGACCCTGCACGCCAAGGCGGCGATCGCCAAGCTGTCGGCCAGCGAGGCGGCCGGGCGGGTCGTCGACCGCTGCGTACAGATCTTCGGCGGACGCGGCTACGACCGCTCCTACCCCGTCGAACGCATGTACCGGGAACTGCGCGTGGACCGCATCTGGGAGGGCACCTCCGAGATCCAGCGGCTGATCGTCGCCGGTGAACTGGTCAAGCGGGGGACGGGCGTTCTGCGGATGCCGTCCGCGGACTGAGGCCCGCGGCCCGGGTCCCGGCAAGGTCGCGCCGGGACCCGGGCCCTCGGTGCCGTGACGACTGTTGCCGGATGGACGAGCATGCTGAACCGGAGGAAGTGATGGCTGGCGGAGAGCGGGAGTGCTCGCTGATCGGGGTCGTGGGCTGCGGTCTGATGGGCTCCGGGATCGCCGAGGTGTGTGCGCGGGCCGGCCGGGACGTCGTCGTGGTCGAGACCGGTGCGGCGGCGGTGAAGGAGGGCCGCGGCCGGATCACGGCGTCGCTGGACCGGGCCGTGGCCGCGGGCAGGCTCGCGGGCCAGGACCGTGACGCCGCCCTGGCGCGGATCGTGGTCACGGCTGACATGGAGGCACTGGCGGACCGGGACCTCGTGGTGGAGGCCGTGGCCGAGCGTGAGGAGGCCAAGGTCCGGGTGTTCGCCCATCTCGACCGGACCGTGGGCCGCGAGGACGCGGTCCTGGCGACGAACACCTCGTCCATCCCGGTCATCCGGCTCGCGACGGCGACCGCGCGCCCCGAGCAGGTGGTGGGGCTGCACTTCTTCAACCCCGTGCCGGTACTGCCGCTGGTCGAGCTGGTGCCGTCGCTGCTGACCGGTGAGAGCACCGCGCGGCGGGCGGAGGCGTTCGCTTCCGGGGTCCTCGGCAAGGAGGTGGTCCGCGCTCGCGACCGGGCAGGATTCGTGGTGAACGCGCTGCTGGTGCCGTATCTGCTGGCGGCCGTGCGGATGGTCGAGTCCGGCGCCGCCTCCGTCGAGGACGTCGACCGGGGGATGGTCCTCGGCTGCGCGCATCCGCTCGGGCCGCTCGCGCTCACGGACCTGATCGGTCTGGACACCACCCGGGCCATCGCCGAGTCGCTGTACGAGGAGTTCCGGGAACCGCTGTACGCGCCTCCGCCGCTGCTGGCGCGGATGGTGGACGCCGGGCTGCTGGGGCGGAAGTCGGGACGCGGCTTCCACTCCTACCGATGACCGGTGACCGGCTCCTGCCGACGACCGGCCACCAGCCACCAGCCGTCCTCCGCACTTCCGGACCGCCGGCGGCCGGCGGCCGGGACCCGCGGACGGCGTGGATGCGCCAAGATGGACGACGGCGGGCCGGGCCGGCACCGACAGCCCGCACAGAGAACTGACCCGCACCGACAGCACCGAACCGGGGAGCACACACGTGACCAAGGCCGAGCGCACTCGCGAGACCCGTGAGCGGATCCTCTCCGCCGCGTGCGAAGTGATCGCCGAGGTCGGCTTCGAGAAGATCCGCATGCGGATGGTGGCCGAGCGCGCCGGGGTGTCGACGGCGCTGCTGCACTACCACTTCGACACCCGCGAGAAGCTCTTCGCCGAGGCGATGACGCACTCCTTCGCCCAGACCGGGACGGAGCTGGAGAAGGACGCCGGCTCGGTGCCCGCCGCGGTGATCCTCGCCCGGATCCTGCGCACCCTGCTCCCCACCGACCCCGAGCTGAGGCAGGACTGGCGGCTCTGGCAGGAGCTGTGGGTACGCGCGCTGCGCGACGACACGGCCCAACGTCTCGCCGTCGACCTGTACGACCAGCTCCACGAATGGGTCGGCGGCGCGCTGAAACGGGGCGTCGACTCCGGGGAGTTCGCCCCCTGCGACATCGACGCCACCAGCACCCTCCTGCTCGCGCTCTGCGACGGCTACGGGATCCGCCTGATGCTGTCGGATCCGCGGGTCGACCTGGACGCGGCCCAGACGGCGATCTGGGGGGCCGTGGCGCGAACCCTCGGAGTGGCCCCCGGATTTCCCCAGGTGTGATGTCCGGGGGGTGCGCCGTGGCGAGCGGCTCCGGGCGGACCGCGCCCCGGCTCTGACGGCCCTTCGAGCGGGAGAACCGCACGGACTTCGCCCGCGCCGTCGCGGACCGGGAGACGCCCGCGTCACCGATGGCCGCCCCCGCGAAGGGCGGGCGGTCAGAGCAGACGTGGCCGGGCGAAGTCCGTGTTGTCGATGATCGCGTCCGTCCGCGTCAGTGGTTCGGCCTCCTCGACGTGGACACGCATGGCGGCGAGGTAGCGGTCGCGGTGGATGGCCTCGGCCGCGGAGCCGGCCCAGTCCCCGTCCCGGGCGGCGCCGCGGCGTACGGAGACCTCGGCGTCGACGTCGAGCCAGATACGGAAGTCCCAGTACGCGTCGATCGCGGGGCGGAGGGCGAAGACTCCGTCCACGATCAGCACGCTGTCCTCGGTCAGCGGCGTCCTGGTCGCCGAGTGGTCCTGCTGCGTCAGCGGGTCGATGCTGCACAGCGCACAGGACGCGGCGCCTTCGGTACGGCACGGGTCGAGCAGCAGCCGGCGGGCGGCCTCGTAGTCGTACGCGTTGCGGTAGTAGCCCTCGCCGGACTTCCGGTCGTAGAGGTGCCGGTCCTTCCAGGGCCGCTTGAAGTCGTCCAGGGTGGCGCGGAGCACCGGGCGGCCCGCCGCGCCGATCCGGGCACCGAGCTCATGGCCGAAGCTCGTCTTGCCGGAGGCCGTGAGCCCGTCGATGCCGACGAGCAACCGGCCGCCGCCGAGCGCGAGGACCCGATCCGCGATCAGTGCCACGAGGGCCTCCCGCTCCGGGGACGCGGGAGCCGGGCGCGGTTGCCGCCAGGTCGAGGCCGAAAGGTGCACGGGGGCATGCCTCATGGTCATCGCCCCACCGTATCCACGTCCCCCACCTGCGGACAGACCGCCCCAGCCGGTAAGGTCCACGATCTTCCGGGACAGGGCGGTACCGAGGGCCTACGCTCATGTGTGGCGGTGCCATCCACCGATCCCTGCGCCCATGGAGGTCACCATGTCCAGGACTGCCGGCGGCCGTACCCACCCGATCCGCGTTCTCGCCCTGCTCTGCGCCGCGGCGACGGGCCTGTCGCTCACCGCCGGCTGCTCCTCCGGGGAGGGGCCCGGCGAGGCGGCGGGTGGAGTGCCGGTGGTGGAGAAGGGGAAACTGACCACCTGTACGCACCTGCCCTATCCTCCGTTCCAGTTCGAGCAGGGCGGCGAGGTCGTGGGCTTCGACGTGGCCCTCGTCGACCTGGTGGCAGAGGACCTCGAGGTCGAACAGAAGATCCTCGACACGCCCTTCGAGAACTTCAAGACGGGCGCGTTCCTGAACTCCGGCGAGTGCGACCTCGCCGCCGCCGGTATGACGATCACCGACGAGCGCAAGAAGAACGTCGACTTCTCCGTCCCGTACTTCGACGCCACCCAGGCACTGCTCGCCACCAGGAAGAGCGGCGTCACCACGCTGGCCGACGTCGAGGCCAAGGGCGCGAAACTGGGCGCGCAGGCCGGGACGACCGGCGAGAGCCATGCGAAGTCGCAGGGCTTCGACCCGGTGGCGTTCGAGAGCTCCGACGCCGTGCTCAACGGGCTGCGCACCGGCCAGGTCGACGCCGTGGTGATCGACTACCCGGTGGTGCAGGGCTGGCTCAAGGACAAGGACAACGCGGACGCCTTCGTGCTCGGGCAGGACATCGAGACCGGCGAGCAGTACGGCTTCTCGGTGAAGAAGGGCAACGACGCGCTCCGCGCCGCCATCGACGAGGCGATCACGGACGCCAAGGCCGACGGCACGTACGACAAGCTCTACCGGCAGTGGATCGGGCCGCTGCCGGAGGGCCGGTCGTGACCTCGCGGCTGACCAGGCGTCAACGCCGCCGAGTGTCGCAGGGAATCCAGTACGCGGTGTTCGTCGCCGCGGTGGTCCTGGTCGCCGTGCTGGCCGACTGGGACCGGCTGCGGAACCAGTTCGCGCAGAAGGACCTCGCGAGCGAGCTGTTCCCCGACATCATCACCGTCGCACTGCGCAACACGATCGTGTACACGCTGTCGGGCTTCGCCTTCGGTCTGGTGCTGGGCATGGTCGTGGCGCTGATGCGGTTGTCGTCGGTGGCGCCGTACCGCTGGGTGGCGAGCGTCTACATCGAGCTGTTCCGCGGGCTGCCCGCTCTGCTGATCTTCATCTTCGTGGGTGTCGCGGTGCCTCTGGCCTTCCCCGGGACGGAGATCCCCGGCGGGGTGTACGGCAAGGTCGCACTCGGTCTCGGGCTGGTGGCGGCCGCGTACATGGCCGAGACGATCAGGGCCGGGATCCAGGCCGTACCCAGGGGGCAGATGGAGGCGGCGCGTTCGCTCGGGTTCTCCCATGCGCGGGCCATGGTGTCGGTGATCGTCCCGCAGGCCTTCCGGATCGTGATCCCGCCGTTGACCAACGAGTTGGTGCTGCTGTTCAAGGACTCGTCGCTGGTGCTGTTCCTCGGTGTGACGCTGAGCGAGCGGGAACTGACCAAGTTCGGCCGGGACCTGGCCAGCCAGACCGCCAACTCCACGCCGATCCTGGTCGCCGGGCTGTGCTATCTGCTGGTCACCATTCCGCTGAGTCTGGTCGTGCGCCGGCTGGAAGCCCGAACCGAGAAGGCCAGGTGACGACCGGTATGGCGGAGAACGAGATCGAGATCCGCGGACTGCGCAAGTCGTTCGGGGGCGACGAGGTGCTGCGCGGCATCGACTTGGACGTGGCCCGCGGTGAAGTGGTGTGCGTCATCGGCCCGTCGGGCTCGGGCAAGTCGACGCTGCTGCGGTGTGTGAACCTGCTGGAGGAGCCGAGCGCGGGCAAGGTGTTCGTGGGCGGCACGGAGGTCACTGACCTCGACGTCGACATCGACGCGGTACGGCGCCGGATCGGCATGGTGTTCCAGCAGTTCAACCTCTTCCCGCACGTGACCGTGGCGGAGAACCTCACCCTCCCGCAGCGGCGGGTACTGAAACGCGACAAGGCGCGGGCCGCCTCGGTGGCCGTGGAGAACCTGGAGCGGGTGGGTCTCGCGGACAAGGCGGACGCGTATCCGGCGCAGCTGTCCGGTGGGCAGCAGCAGCGTGTGGCGATCGCGCGGGCCCTGGCCATGAGCCCGGAGGTGATGCTCTTCGACGAGCCGACGTCGGCGCTGGACCCCGAGCTCGTCGGCGAAGTCCTGGCGGTCATGCGGATGCTCGCGGCGGAGGGCATGACCATGATGGTGGTCACCCACGAGATGAGCTTCGCCCGGGAGGTCGCCGACCGAGTCGTGTTCATGGACGACGGGGCGATCGTGGAACACGGCCCGGCGGAACAGGTGGTGGGCTCCCCACGCCAGGAGCGGACGCGCAACTTCCTCAACCGCATCCTGGACCCCGCCGCCGCGGAGGGACCCGGTGGCGCCGCCTGCGTGGACCGGAACCCCGGCTCCGGCCCCGGCCCGGAAACCGGCCAAGGGGGAGCCTGACGACGGCGCACCGTCCGGACGCCGCGGCGCACCCTCTTCTTCCGCCGCGCCGCCGGCAGTGCGTTCCGGCCACGTGCGCGGACGTTCCGGCCGGATCGCCCTGCCCACGGGCGGGACGGTCCTGGCAGTGTGGTCGTGCACACGTCGTGCACACGTCGTGCAGTCGGAGACGCCCCGGGTGCCCGGCGGTTCAGCGCTCGGGGAAGGTGTCTGCGATGACGGCGGAAAGCGCACTGCCCGGACCGGGTCCGGTCGTGCCCGGACCACGACGGCTGCCGGGCCTCGGCAATCTGCCGGCGTTCGCCCGCGATCCGCTCGGCTTCTTCGTACGGCTGCGCGACCGCGGAGACCTGGTGGAATGGCGGCTCGGTCCGCAGCGGGCACTGTTCGTCTCGCGTCCCGAGCACATCGGCGAGCTGCTGAAGGGCGTCGAGACGGTCTTCCGCCACCCGGAGCTCGGCTGGGCGTTCACGTTGCTCCTCGGGGACGGCGTGGTGACGTCCGAGGGACCGGAGTGGCGCCGGAAACGGGCGCTGGTACAGCCCGCGGTCCGTCCCCGTCAGGTGCGGTCGTACGCCCGGACGATGGCCGACTGCGCCGAAGGGCTGGCGGACGCCTGGCGTCCGGGGCAGCGTGTCGACGTACGCCGCGAGATGCTGGCGCTCACTCAGCGCATCGCCGTGCGCACGCTCTTCGGCGCGGAGACCGCAGGCCGTGAGGGAGTGATCGGCTCGGCCATGGACGTGGCCCAGCGGGCGATCGGCGCCGAGTTCCGGGGGCTCACGCTGTTCCTGCCCGCCTGGGTCCCGACGCCCGGCCGCCGTGCTCTGCGCCGGGCCGTCGAGGTGATCGACGCCGAGGTGGGCCGGGTGACCGAGGAGCGGCGGCGCGGCGGTGTGGAGCGGGACGACCTCCTGAGCCGGCTGCTGGCGGCACGTGACGAGAAGGGCCGTCCGCTGTCGGACAAGGAGGTGCGCGACGAGGCGGTGACGCTCTACATCGGCGGGCACGAGACGACCGGGACGACGCTGGCCTGGGCCTGGTACCTGCTCTCGCGCAATCCCGGGGCACGGGCCCGGATGGGCCGGGAGCTGGCGGAGGTCCTGGGCGGCCGAACACCCGGCTTCGACGATCTGCGCCTGCTGCCGTACACCGAGCAGGTGGTGAAGGAGACCTTGCGGCTGTACCCGCCGGTGTGGCTGATGACGGGCGTCGCGAAGGAGGGCTCGGCGCTGGGCGGACTGCCGCTGCCCGAGGGAACGGTGGTCTGGTCCAGCCAGTGGAGCGCGCACCGGGATCCCCGCTGGTTCCCGGAGCCCGGGGTCTTCCGGCCGGAGCGGTGGGAGGCGGGCGCGGAGCCTGCGGTCCCGGACCACGCCTGGTTCCCTTTCGGGGGCGGCGCACGGGCCTGCCTGGGCGCGCGGTTCGCGATGGTGGAGGCGGTGCTCGTACTGGCGACCCTGGCCCAACGGTTCCACGTCGATCTCGGTCCCGCGGAGGTGGCGCCCCGTACGGGACTGACGCTTCAGCCCGGTTCGCCGATGCCGGCGCGGCTGCGGGACGTCGAACAGGACATTTCCGGGCCGCGCCTCACGAGCACTCAGGAGTAACACGGAGCGGGGTCATGGCTGGTCGGGAGCACTGCGAGCCATTGACATATGCCAGGTGCACCACCGTATCGAGTGTTGCCAAATCCCTTACGCGCCCTCGTTACCTGTGCAACAGTCGTAACGGTCTCTTTACCGAGACCTGGTCATGCCGCGCCTGAATCGGAGTACGACATGCCGTCCCATCTGTTCGCGGACCGCCCCGCCCCCCAGCCACCTCGGCGCGGCTCGGTGGAGGAGCTGATCTCGCAGACCCGACGGCTGCGCGGAGACGTGGACGCGGTCCGGCGCGACGCAGTGGTGGACGAGGACGACCCCCAGGGACGCTGGCAGCGGGCTCTGTGCGACCTTGCCGTCCATCAGCTCGACGATCTCGGATCGCACTTGGGCCAGCTCAAGGAGGGGCTGCCCGTCCCGCCGGAGCCCGAGGACATACTCGGCCCGGAGGAGCCCGCCCCGTACGAGGACCTCGCGCCGCACCCGGGTTCCCTGCTGAGCCGGGTCGGCAGCGCCGAGTGGAACCTGCTGACGGACGAGGTCGACTGGTCCGAGGAACTGCACCAGATCTTCGGACTGCCCGCCGGCAGCGACCCGATGACGCTGGACGAGCTGCCTTCCCTGATCTTCGCCGAGGACCAGGGGTTGCTTACGGAAATGGTGACGGACTGTCTGGTCGACGGCAAGCCGATCGACGGCGAGTTCCGCATCGTCCGCGCCGACGGACGTGTCCGTACGCTCCACATGATGGGAGAGCCGGTCCTCGATGCCGACGGCTGCACGGCCTCGATGTGGGCCGTGCTCCGGGACGTCAGCGAACTGCGGCGGTCCCAGCGCGCGGTGCGCGAGTCCCGGGACACGCTCGCCCGGCGGCAGCACGTCGACCGGACCGAGCGCCGGGTCGCGAGGGAGATGCACGAAGCGGTCCTCCCTCCCTGGCGCGGCCCGCTCAGCCTTCCCCGGCACGGTCCGGAGGCGCTGGAGCTGGCGGGCCATCACCTCCCCTCGGCGGACGGCGGGCTCATCGGCGGACAGTGGTTCGACGCCCTCGAACTGCCGGGTGGACGAGCGCTGTTGAGCGTGGGCGATCTCACCGGTCACGGGGTCGGCACGACCTCGACCACGGCGATGCTGCTGGGCGCCCTGCGGGCTCTCGCCGCGGCGGGCATCCGGCCCGGCCCGCTGATGGTCCAGCTCAACGGTCTCCTGGACTCCTCGGCACAGCCCGCGCTCGGCAGCACGGTGTGCTGCCACTACGACCCGGAGGCCCGGCTGCTGTCCTGGGCACAGGCCGGGCATCCCGCCCCGTTGCTGTTCCGTCGCGGTACGGGACGTGCCCTGCCCCAGCCGGACGGCGTGCTGCTCGGCGCGACGGCCGGAGGGGCGTACGAGCAGGCCGAGGTCAGCCTGCTGCCCGGCGATGTGCTGGTGCTGCACACGGACGGGCTGACGAGGGGGCCGGGTGCCGGCCACGACAGTTCCGGTCGGGAACGTCTGCTGGCCCTCGCCCCCGCGCTCTCCGTCGCCCGGAGCGCACAGGAGTGCACCCGTTTGATCGTCGAGGAGTTCGGTGAGGTCGAGCGTCAGGGCGACGCCTGTGTGATGGTGGCCAGGGTCAGTCGATAGCGTAGCGGGGGTGGGGCGGGCCGGCAGCGGGCCGTCGGGCACGACCGGTGGACTCCTGCACAAGAACGGCATCGGTGACGTCGCTGCCTCCGAACCTTCCGCCCACCGCTCGGTCCACCACCGCCGGCTGCGCCTGCGGTCACCTCCGGGTGGTGACGGTGGCCGGTACCGACATCGCTCAGATCCGGGCGTTCCGCAAGCTCTTGGACGGGCTGCCGGGCAGCGCGTGCTGGATCTCCTCACGGAGGTCCTCGATCTTCGCGTAGCCGGCGAACTGCCCGGTGAGCCGGTACATCTCCCGGAGCCGGTCCCAGGTGCGGTGCGACGAGGTCTCCCCCATCGACACCAGCGCCAACCGGGCGTACCTGTCGGCCTGTTCCGGGTCGTCGGCGATGAAGCACGCCGACGCCATGGAGAGGTAGTCGAAGATCTTGGACCGCTGACGGCCGCCCTCCCTCAGCTCCAGCGCCTGCTTGGCATGGCGCTGGGCGATGCCGGCGGCGGCGGGGTCGTGCTCGGCGAGGGTGCGGTAGGCGAGAGCCTGCATGCCGTGCATGTCCGCCTCGTCGAACATCTGCATCCAACTCGGCGGCGGAACGTCGCCCTTGTCGGAGACGAACAGTTCCTCGGCCTCGCCCAGGGTCCGGCGCATGGCCTGGGCCCTGCCCATGGATGCCTGTGCCCATGCCTCGATGGTGTGCAGCATCGCCCGGGTACGGGGCAGGGTCTCCTCCCCGGAACCGGACTTGGCGAGCTTCATCAGATCGAGGGCGTCGTCAGGCCGGCCCAGGTGCACCATCTGGCGTGCGGCCCGGGAGAGCGCCTCACCCGCGCGTGGACGGTCGCCCCCTTCGCGTGCCGCATGGGCCGCGATGACGAAGTACTTCTGGGCGGTGGGCTCGAGACCGACGTCGTGGGACATCCAGCCGGCGAGCACGGCGAGGTTGGCCGCGACGCCCCACAGGCGGCGCTGGAGGTGGTCGGGGTGGCGGTAGGAGAGCATGCCGCCCACCTCGTTGAGCTGGCCGACCACCGCCTTGCGCTGCAGTCCGCCGCCCCGGGAGGCGTCCCAGGCGCGGAACACCTCGACGGAGCGCTCCAGGGCGTCGATCTCCTGCGACCCGATGGGGGCGGCTTCGTAGCGGTCGAACCCAGCGGGGTCGGCGGCGTGCAGGGGATCGTGGAGACGTGGAACGTCGGTGGCGAGAGCGGGGTCGGTGTGCAGCCAGTCGTGCATGGCGCTGCTGAGTGCGGAGCCTGCGGCGAGCGCGGCGCCCGCGCCCACCAAGCCGCGTCGGTTGAGCATGAGGTCCATTCCCGTGAATTCGGTGAGGACCGCCGCCGTACGTTCGGGTGCCCAGGGCAGGCCGTCGGGATGGCCGGCGCCGCCGGCCTCCCTTCGCTTGCGCGTGCGCCCGTGCCGTACGAACCCGAGGTCCTCGATGGTCACGACACGGCCGAGTCGCTCGGTGAACAGAGCTGCCAGCACCTTCGGCACCGGATCGCGGGGGGACTCCCCCGTGTCGATCCAGCGCCGGACCCGCGAGGTGTCGGTCGCCAGCTGCGGATGGCCCATGGCCGCCGCCTGCCGGTTCACGAGCCGCGCGAGCTCGCCCTTGGACCAGCCGGCGAGGCCGAACAGGTCCGCGAGACGGGTGTTGGGTTCTCCGGTCACGTCAAGCCCCCAGGTTCTCGGCTGAGTTGACAGTAACCCCCTGTCAGATGCACCGCGACTATTCGCCAGGGTTCGCCAGGGTCCGCCAGATGGTGTGCCACCCGCGGCCGGGTGTCAGGTAGGAAAGCGCCACCCCGCCCCGGGAGCGAGACGCATTCCCCAGGGTGCCGAAGGCTTCCGGGGCGGGGCCGCGCACGCGACTTGTCGGCACACGAAGGGATCTGTATCGCCCATGTACACAGCATCGTCCTCCGTGTCCGCCCCGCCCCGCCCCCGCACCCTGCAGGCAGGCGGCGGGCCGTTGTTCGAGCCCTCCACGACCGGCAGGACCCGGCGCTGGCCGGGAGCTGTCGGCCAACCGCTCAGCGGGAGAATCGACTTGTCCGGCCCCCAGGGCGCGCAGCTGCGCATGGCGATCGCCTCGGTGCACCGCATCTGCCCGGAGTTCAATCCGGTGCAGGTGCTGCGCAGGAGCGGTCGCTCGGTGCTGCTCGTCGGCACGACGGGGCGGACCACGGCCGTCGCCAAATGCTTACTGGACCAGTCGCCGGCGTGGGCGGAGCGGTTCCGGCACGAGATAGGGGTCTACCGTGCGTTCGTCCGGCACCGGCCTCCGGTGCGTGCGCCCCGGCTCATCGCCGCGGACCCGGACAACTGCACGCTCGTCGTCGAGCGGATGCCCGGACGTCCGGCCGCCCTCGCCCGGCACCCCTCCGAGGCGCCGCCGCGCGCGGACGTCCGTGCCGCGCTCGGGGCCATCGCCCGGCTGAACTCATGGCGACCGCCGGCCGGGATGTTCGACGCACCGCTGGAGTACGCGTCGCGGATCGCCCGCTACCACGAGCTGGGGCTCTTCACCGACCGCGACCTGGGCGATCTGCAGAAGCTGCTGCACGGTCTCGCCCACGCCGGCGGACGGCAGGGCGGCCTGGGCCAGTTCTGTCACGGCGACGCCCTGCTGTCGAACATCCTCCTCGCGCCGACGGGCCCGGTGCTCGTGGACTGGGAGCACGCCGGCTGGTACCTGCCGGGGTACGACCTGGCGACGCTCTGGACGGTGCTGGGCGACGCTCCGGTGGCCCGGCGCCAGATCAGCCAGCTGGCGCAACAGTCGGGCCCCGCAGCCCGCGACGCCTTCCTGGTGAACCTGATGCTGGTGCTGACCCGGGAGATCAGGACCTACGAGACGGCCGTGCAGCGGACGATGCGGGAGGCCCCGCCGGCCGGCACCGTCCCGTCAGCGCAGGTCGGAGTCTCCTCCGGAGAGGAGCAGCGGCTGCTGCTGCGGCGGCTGCACGATGACTGCGCGCTGGCACGGCGGGCCGTGCGCGCGGCGGTCGGCACCCGCTGACCGCGACGAGGGGGAAGAGCGCTGTGCGTCCAGTGCCGACACACTGGACGCACAGCGCTCTGTCGTGTGTCGAGGTGACACGGCGCCAGGGATGATGCGTGTGTCCGGACCGCACCGCGCGGGATGCCGAAGCCCGGCTGCCAGGCCCCCAACGGCCGAGCGGAGGACGGCCGCCCGGCGGACCGGCCCACGCCATGGGAGGACGGCTCGCGGCGGGAGGTGTAGAGAGTCCGGCTCGGGGGAATTCGTCACCGGTCGCAGCCGGTTCCCGGCCGGTCCGGGCGGCACGGGGACACGGGTGCGTGACCGAGAACAGACCACTCGCCCCGTGCGCGTGTCGGCCGCCGCGCGATACTGACACCACAGGGCGGACCGCTTGGTCGAGCCCCGACCCCGGACGGAGGCACGCTCCCATGGCCCGACGCATCACAGCCGGAGTGGACGGATCACCGGAGAGCCGGGCCGCGGTGCACTGGGCGGCCCGCGAAGCGGCGCTCCGCGGGCTTCCGCTCCGTATGGTGCACGCATGGCTGTGGCAGCCTCTCGACGTGCCGATCGCGCAGGACCGCGAGGCGCAGGCGCGTTCGGTGGAGAGTCTGGTACGTGAGGCGGAGTCGGAGATCACCGGGCGCTACCCGGATGTGGCGGTCTCCGCCGAGGTGGTGGCGGACACGGCGGTGGCGGCGCTGCTCGACGAGTCGGAGCGCACGTCGATGCTGGTGCTCGGATCCCGGGGTCATGGCGCGATCGTCGGCTTCATCGTCGGCTCGTACGGCCAGCAGGTGATCGCCTCCGCCGCCTGTCCCGTCGTCGCCGTGCGTGCGCCGGCCGGGAAGGAGCAGGACCAGGCGGCGGTTCCCGCGCCCCACGAGGGCGCCGAGGTGGTGGTGGGACAGCACGGCACGCCGGAGGACTGCGGCGCCGTCCTCGGCTTCGCCTTCGAGACCGCCGCCGCACATGGCGTGGGGGTGCGGGCGGTGCGGGCCTGGAGCCTGCCGACCCTCTACACCTACAGCCCGGGTTCGATGCGGCTGGCCGACGAGGCCGGCGGCCTGGAGCCGTTCGAGAAGAAGGCGCTGGCGGACGCGCTGAAGCCCTGGCGGGAGCGGTACCCCGGGGTGCCGGTGACGGAGCACGTCGAGATGGGCAGCGCGGGACAGGTGCTGCTGTCCGCCACAGGGCGTGCGCTGCTGCTGGTCGTCGGCCGGCACGCGCGCCGTTCACCCGTCGGTGCGCGGGTCGGTTCGGTCGCCCATGCCGCGCTGCACCACGCGCCCTGCCCCGTGGCGGTCGTACCGCCGAGCTGACCCGGCGTCGTGCACGGTGACCGGACAGCCCGTTCGCGGCGGGCGTTCGCCAGGCCGGTTCCCGGGACCGGCGGCGGCCGTTGGGCATGCTGTCACGCCACGCGGCCGTGTTCCGCGACCTGCGACGGTCCGCGCCTGACGACTCGCTCCGGATGCCCCGGACCGGCCGGCCGCGTCGGCTCCGCATCGCACCGGCCGGCCGGCCGTGCCCCGAACCCTGCGACGGTCCGCGCCCAGGCCCCGCGATCCGGTCGCCCGTGCCCTGACGGCCCCTCACCGGCGATCATTGGTCCACTCCGCTGACGCGCCGCAGGCCGCGCCCGGCCCGTCCGCGACATGGACTTCCGCGCCGCTGAGCCTCATTGACGGATCGTCCGGGAGCCGCTACCCCTGTACGGGTCCCTCGCGCACCATCCGTCACTGGAGGCTGCATTGCAGGCATCCGCCCCGGCACGACCGAGACATGCTCGCAGACGGGGGGCGGTGGTCGCGGCGCTGCTGCTGACCCTGGCCTCGGCCGCTCCGTCCGCCGTCGCGGAGCCGGCCGCGCCGTCCGACGCACTCCAGCGGGCCTTCGCCGACGCCGCCGCCGAGTACCGGGTGCCGCAGAGCGTGCTGCTCGGCGTCTCCTACCTCCAGTCGCGCTGGGACGGGCACGGCGGCGCCCCGAGCGTCACGGGCGGTTACGGGCCGATGCACCTCACCGACGCCGCGACGGCCCTGGCCGAGGCCCCCCACCATGGGCACGGCGTGGAGGACGCCCGTGGCGACGCGGCCCGCGCTCCCCGCACGGGCGACGGCGCCACGCTCGCGGAGCGCGCAGCGCTGCCGGCCCGGCTGCGGACCCTGGAGCGGGCCGCGGACCTCACCGGTGTCCCCGCCGAGCAGCTGCGCACGAACACGGCCGCGAACGTCCGGGGCGGAGCGGCGCTGCTCGCCGACGCCCAGCGGAGGCTGGGCCGGGCGCCCGGCGGCGGTGCGGCGGACTGGTACGCGGCGGTCGCCCGGTTCTCGGGCGCCGACGACACGGCCACCGCGAGGACGTACGCCGACGACGTGTTCGACGTCATCCGCACGGGCCTGCGGCGGACCACGGACAGCGGCCAGCGGGTGTCCCTGCCGGCCGACGAGGGGCTGCGTCCCGACAGGTCGGGCCTGGCCCGCCTGGGGCTGCGCACCGCGGACCGGACGCTCACCGAGTGTCCGGTGACCGTGGCGTGCGAGTGGATCCCCGCTCCCTACGAGCAGTTCGGCGAGGGCGACTACGGCAACCACGACAAGGCGGACCGGCCCGCGTCGCAGTCGGTCGAGTACATCGTCATCCATGACACCGAGGCGACCTGGGACACCACCCTCCGGCTGGTCCAGGACCCGGAGTACGTGTCCTGGCAGTACTCGCTGCGGTCGTCGGACGGTCATGTCGCCCAGCATCTGCGGCTGGAGGACGTCGGCTGGCACGCCGGCAACTGGTACGTCAACGCCAAGTCGGTCGGGCTGGAGCACGAGGGCTTCCTCATCAGTCCCGACGCCTGGTACACGGAGGCGATGTACCGCAGCTCCGCCCGGCTGGTGCGCCATCTCGCCAAGAAGTACGGCATCCCGCTGGACCGGCAGCACATCATCGGGCACGACAACGTGCCGGGCACGCTGCCCTCGACCATCCCGGGCATGCACACCGACCCGGGGCCGTTCTGGGACTGGGCGCACTACTTCACGCTGCTGGGACGGCCGTTCGTACCGACCGCCGGTCCGGGCGCGTCCGCGGTGACCATCCGCCCCGACTACGACCGGAACCAGCCGGTGTACACGGGCTGTGTGAAGGCGGGCGACACCTGCGCTCCGCACGGTTCGGGTGCGGTCCGGCTGCACACCGCGCCGGACGCCTCGGCGCCGCTGGTCAGGGACATCGGACTGCGGCCGGGCGGCGGCGAGTCGACGACGGGTGTCAACGACACCGGCGCGCGGGCCACGACGGGGCAGCAGTACGCGGTCGCGGAGCGCCGCGGTGACTGGACTGGCATCTGGTACCTGGGCCAGAAGGCCTGGTTCCACAACCCGCGTACCCGGCCGACCGCGGTGGGCGCGCGAGCCGTGCTCGTCACCCCACGCGAGGGCCTGGCGGAGGTACCGGTCTACGGCCGCGCCTATCCGGAGGCGTCGGCGTACCCGGCGGGCGTACCGGTGCAGGCGGTGACGCCGCTGCCGTACAAACTGCTCGCGGGACAGAGGTACGTGACCGGTGGCAGCACTCCGGGCGAGTACTACCGGGCGACGACGTTCGACACGTCGAACCACACCGTGGTGCGCGGCGACGAGCGGTACCACGAGATCCAGTTCGGGCATCGGGTCGCCTTCGTGAAGGCCTCCGACGTGCGGGTCGTGCGCCGGTAGGCGGGGCGGCGCGCGAGCGGTTCATCCGGACGGGTGATCATCGGGGCCGCGTGCTCCGGAGAGGGGACGGGTAGGGCTCGCCCGTACGCCGACCGGTCCGCGCGGCCCGCGCGCGGACGCTCACCGAAAGGCCGGGCACGTATGGCACAGCCCTTCGAACTGCCGGATTTCTACGTACCGTATCCGGCCCGACTCAACCCGCACGTCGACGCGGCACGCCGGCACACCCGTGAGTGGGCGCACCGCATGGGGATGCTGGAGGGGTCGGGGGTCTGGGAGCTCGAGGACCTGGAGGCGCACGACTACGCCCTGTTGTGCGCCTACACCCATCCGGACTGCTCGGCGGAGGCGCTCTCGCTGGTCACCGACTGGTACGTGTGGGTGTTCTTCTTCGACGACCACTTCCTGGAGGTCTACAAGCGCACGGGCGACACGGCGGGCGGCAAGGACTATCTGGACCGGCTCCCCGCGTTCATGCCGCTGGACCCGGAGCAGGGCGTCCCGGAGCCGACCAACCAGGTGGAGGCGGGACTCGCCGACCTGTGGGCACGGACTGTGCCGAGCATGTCCGCGGCATGGCGGGCCCGGTTCGCCGAGGCGACGGAGCACCTGCTCAACGAGTCGCTGTGGGAGCTGCACAACATCAACCAGGGCCGGATCGCCAACCCGGTCGAGTACGTCGAGATGCGGCGCAAGGTCGGCGGTGCGCCGTGGTCGGCGGGGCTCGTCGAGTTCGCGGCGGGCGCCGAGGTCCCCGAGCGGGTCGCCGGCTCGCGGCCGATGCGGGTGCTGAGGGACGCGTTCTCCGACGCGGTTCATCTGCGCAACGACCTGTTCTCGTACGAGCGGGAGGTCGGCGACGAGGGCGAGAACAGCAACGGCGTACTGGTGCTGGAGACGTTCCTCGGCTGCTCGACGCAGGAGGCGGCCGATGCGGTCAACGACCTGCTGACGTCACGGCTGCAGCAGTTCGAGAACACCGCGCTCACCGAGGTCCCGGCGCTCTGCGTGGAGACCGGGCTGGACCCGGCGGAGTGCGCGGCGGTCGCCGCGTACACCAAGGGCCTGCAGGACTGGCAGTCCGGCGGGCACGAGTGGCATCTGCGTTCCAGCCGCTACATGAACAAGGGCGCGGTGGCGGGGCCTTCGCTGTTCGACGGGGTGCTCGGGACGTCGGCCCTGGACGTGAGGACGCTGTTCGGCCGGCCGGCGGTGTCCAGGCTGCGCGGACTGACGCACGTACCGCACCGGCCGACGGGGCCGTCGCTGCTGCCCGAGTTCGACTGCCCGTTCCCCCTGACGCTCAGCCCGCACCATGAGGAGGCGCTGACCAGGTCGGTCGCCTGGGCGAAGCGGATGGGGCTGCTCGGGGACGTCTGGGACGAGGAGATGCTCACCGGCTTCGACTTCGCCCTCTGCGCGGCCGGCCTCGACCCGGACGCCACACCGGAGGAGCTGGAGCTCAGCACGGAGTGGCTGACATGGGGCACGTACGGGGACGACTACTACCCGCTGGTGTTCGGCCGCCCCCGCAATCTCCTCGGCGCGAAGGCGTGCACGGACCGGCTGACGGCCTGTATGCCGCTTGACGACCCGGGGTCGGGCGCGGCGGTGGCGGAGAGCCCGATGGAGCGGTCACTCGCGGACCTCTGGGCGCGGACGGCGGGGCCGATGGGCCCCGAGGCGCGGGCTGGGCTGCGGCGTGCGATGGACGTGATGCTGGAGAGCTGGCTGTGGGAGCTGCACAACCAGGCGCAGCACCGGGTGCCCGACCCCGTGGACTACATGGAGATGCGGCGCAGCACCTTCGGGTCGGACCTCACGATGATGCTGTGCCGGCTGCGGCACGAGGGGGAGCTGCCGCCGGAGATCCACGGCACGGGGACGATGCGGAGCCTGGAGAACGCGGCGTCGGACTACGCCTGCCTGCTCAACGACCTCTTCTCGTACCAGAAGGAGATCGAGGTCGAGGGCGAGCTGCACAACGGCGTCCTGGTGGTGCAGAACTTCTTCGGCTGCGACTATCGGGCCGCCGTCGCGATCGTGGACGATCTGATGCGGTCGCGGCTGAGCCAGTTCCTGCACATCAAGGAGAACGAACTCCCGCTGCTGCATGAGCGGTTCGCGCTGGACTCCCGGGGCAGGGCGGCGCTGGATGCCTATGTGCGGGAACTGGAGGACTGGCTCGCGGGCATCCTGAACTGGCACCGGAAGGCGCGCCGTTACGGGGCGGAGGACGTGCGGTCGGGCGCGGGCTCGGCGTTGTGCCTCGACGGTCCCCTGGCACTGGGGATGTCGGCGGCGAGAGTCGTCGACCTGCTCCGGGCGGGTGCGGGGTCGGGGGCGTCGGTGGGCACCGGCACGGGATCGCACCCCGGCTCGACGGCGGGTGCCGTGCGGCTCTGACCCGGGTGGACGGGAGGCTGGTGTCCGCTCGGGAACGTCCCGCGCGGCGGCACGGACCGGGGTGGACGGGCTGTCGTACGGTCCCGCGGCAGGGGGCGTGGGACCGTACGGGGGCCGGGCGGCGCGGAGGAGTGGGCCGCGGGGACGAGGGCGCGCGGGCATGACCTGATCCAGACCGTCACCGGCGCCGGCGGGCTCCGCCCCCGCCGCGGGTCGCGGCGGCGGTGCCCGGAGGATCAGCCCTGCTGGAAGAGTTCCGCGGGCAGCGGCTTGAGGAGGGCGTACAGATCGTCGGTGATCGGCCGGTCCCAGCTGGCGATGGTGACGAGGACGTTGTCACTGCGGTCGAACTGCACGCAGGAGATCCGGCCGTCGGAGAGCTTGATCCTGCGCACGATCAGCAGGTTGTCACCCTGCATCACGGGGACGTCCTCGGTGCCGACGACCGTGACGTCCTCGTCGTTCTCCAGTGCCGCGAGAAGCTGGGCGACCTCGAAGGGGGCCTGTCCTTCGGCGACCTCGCGGGCGGGCGAGCCCTCCGGCAGATTGCCGATGATCATCGCGGGGCCCCGGCCTCCGAACAGGTCGTAGCGCAGGAAGACGCCCTGGCAGCTGCCGTCGGGCGCGGGCAGCAGCCCGGCGCCGAGGTTGCCGGGCCAGTCCCCCGGGTCCATGGCCAGGACGTCGAAGTCCGGGCCCGCGGGAGTGGAGGCGCTGCGGCGGCGGAGGAAGGACATGCCGACATGGTACGTGTCCCGCGGGCCGTGCCGCCGAGCGGGCGCTCCCGTGCGCGACACGCCGGAACGGGGCGGACGGCCGGTCGCACCGGGGCCCGCGGGCTCAGCCGGCGCGTGCCGCCAGCTCCTGCAGGAGGGTGACCGACTCGTCCACGCGTTCGTGCGGCACGAACAGGTGGTCGTGGTGGTGGCCGGCGACGACGTTGCAGCTGATGCCCGCGTCGGCCAGGGCGGTGGCGACGGCGGCGGTGAGCCCGACGGCGTCGAGCGCGGAGTGCACGCGCAGGGTGATCCAGCCGGCGACGTAGTCGTGGGCCAGCCCTGCGGCGTCGGCCTCCTCCTCGCGCAGGACGAGGGTCAGGCCCTCGTCCTCGGCGACGGTGACCACGGGGGCGAGGCCGGGCGGCGGCGCACCGGTGACGGTGGTGAAGACATAGCGGCCGGGGTTCGGTTCGGGACGCATGCCGGTCAGCAGACGGCCGAGGTCACGTTCTGGGCTCATGATCGTCAGCCTAGGCCGTGCGGGCGGGTTCTCCTCTTCCTCGTCGATGCGACCGTCACCAGCGCAAACCGAGCGCTTGAATCCAAGGGTTCTCGAAGCATTTGCCTTTCATTCGAAGGTCGGCGTCCAGGGTGGCGGCCCGGCGCGCCTCGCACACGGGCCGCCGCCGGAGGCATGTCAGGTGAGGTCGAACTCCCCGTGCCGGGCGTTCATGACGAAGGCGCGCCACTCGGCCGGGCTGAAGATCAGTGACGGGCTGCCGGGACGGCCGCCGTTCCTCATCGCGATGAAGCCCTCGACGAAGGCGATCTGGACGTCTCCCGCCCCCTGGCTCCCCGACTGCCAGTCCGCCCGACTGAGGTCGAGCTCCGGCTTGTCCCAACCCGAAAGCGGCTGCTCCGTGGTGATGCTCTCGGCCACGTCCCTACTCCTCCCGGTTCGTCGTCCGGGGTCAGCGTAGCGATCGGGGCCGGGCGCGGACAGGCCGCCACAGGAGGACTCGCGGCTGCGTCCGGAATGCCGGCCGGGGCCGCTCTCAGGGCCCGCCTCCGTGTGCCCCACCGCCCCGGTGTGCGCAGTTGCCGCCCGTCGTCGTGCCCCGGTGGGCGACCGGACCCACCGGGGCACGGACTTCAGGTCGCCGGAGGCTCGGCGCCCACCAGCCACATGGAGAAGAACTGCGAGCCCCCGCCGTAGGCGTGGCCGAGGGCCTTCCGCGCACCCTCCACCTGGTGCGCACCCGCCCGGCCCCGTACCTGGAGGGCCGCCTCGGCGAAGCGGATCATCCCGGAAGCACCGATGGGGTTGGCGGACAGCACCCCGCCGGACGGGTTCACCGGCAGGTCGCCGTCCAGTTCCGTGACGCCGGACTCGGTGAGCTTCCAGCCCTCGCCCTCCGCCGCGAAGCCCAGGTTCTCCAGCCACATCGGCTCGTACCAGGAGAAGGGCACGTACATCTCGACGGCGTCGATCTCGCGGCGAGGGTCGGTGATGCCCGCCTGCCGGTAGACGTCGACGGCGCAGTCCTTGCCGGCCTGCGGGGACACGAAGTCCTTTCCCGCGAACAGCGTCGGTTCGCTGCGCATGGCACCGCCGTGCACCCAGGCCGGGCGGTGCGGCGAACGGGCGGCTCCGGCCCGGTCGGTGAGGACCATCGCACAGGCGCCGTCGGAGGACGGGCAGGTCTCCGAGTACCGGATCGGGTCCCAGAGCATCGGCGAGGACTGCACCTTCTCCAGAGTGATGCCGTGCTCGTGGAGGTGGGCGTACGGGTTCTTCAGCGCGTTGCGGCGGTCCTTGTACGCGACCAGGGAGCCCACGGTCCGGGGTGCGCCGCTGCGGCGCATGTACGCACGTACGTGCGGGGCGAAGAACCCGCCCGCGCCGGCGAGGAGCGGCTGCTGGAACGGGACGGGCAGCGACAGGCCCCACATCGCGTTCGATTCGGACTGTTTTTCGAAGGCGAGGGTGAGGACCGTCCGGTGGACACGGGCCGCCACGAGGTTGGCGGCGACCAGCGCCGTCGATCCGCCGACCGAGCCCGCCGTGTGCACGCGCAGCATCGGCTTGCCGACGGCGCCGAGGGCGTCGGCCAGGTACAGCTCCGGCATCATCACGCCCTCGAAGAAGTCGGGGGCCTTGCCGATGACGACGGCGTCGACGTCGGCCCAGCCGAGTCCTGCGTCGTCGAGCGCCCGCCGCGCGGCCTCACGGACGAGCCCGGCTATCGACACGTCGCGGCGGGCCGCGACGTGCTTGGTCTGGCCGACGCCGACGACGGCCACGGGTTCCTCAGCGGGCATGCGGCTCTCCTTCGAGGACGGCGACCAGGTTCTGCTGCAGGCAGGGGCCGGAGGTGGCGTGGGCGAGGGCGCGGTCGGAGGCGCCCCGGTGGACGGCGGCGGCGGCCTCGCCGATGCGGATCAGGCCCGCTGCCATGACGGGATTGGCCGCGAGGGCGCCGCCCGAGGCGTTGATCCGCACGGAGCCGCCGAGACGCAGCGCCTTGCGCAGCACGACCTCCTGGGAGGTGAACGGGGCGTGGAGTTCGGCGGTGTCCACGGGCCGCTCGAAGGCTCCGGCCCCTTCGGCTGCGAGCCGCGTCGAGGGCGAGTCGGTGAGGTCGCGCACCCCGAGGGAGTGCGGTTCGATGCGGTGGTCCATGCCCCGGATCCAGGCGGGGCGGTCACACAGTTCCCGTGCCCTGTCCCCGGCGGCGAGGACCACCGCGGCCGCGCCGTCGCCGACGGGTGGGCAGTCGCCGGTGCGCAGGGGCCGGACGACGTAGTCCCCCTGCCCGCGGGCCCCGCGGAGCTGGGCGTGCGGATTGTCCGCGGCGTCTGTCCTGCTGCGTGCCGCGATCGCGGCCAGGGCCGGCTCGTCCGTCTCCCCCGCGTCGACGAGCGCCTGGGCCTGCAGGGCGGCGAGGGCCACCGAGTCGGGCCAGAGCGGGGCGAGGTAGTAGGGGTCGAGCTGACGGGTGAGGACGTCGCGGACGGAGCCGGGCGAGGACTTGCCCCAGGAGTAGACGAGGGCCGTGTCCGCCTCGCCGGTGAGGAGTTCGACCCAGGCCTCGTACAGCGCCCAGGCACCGTCCGTCTCCACGTGCGACTCGGCGATGGGCGGCCAGGCGCCCACGCCGTCGAGCGCCATCGTGAAGGAGAACGCCCGGCCGGCGAGGTAGTCGGAGGAACCGGAGCAGGTGAAGCCGATGTCACCGGTGCGCAGCCCGGTGCGTCCGAGGACGTCGTGGAGCACGGGCATGAGCATCTCGACCTCGGAGAGCTCCTCGCTGCCGCGTACGTGGTCGGTCTGGGAGAAGGCGACGATCGCGACGTCTCGCATGGCTACAGCAGCTCCTTGTAGGCGTCGTAGTCCGCGTCGGGTTCGCCGGTGGGCCGGTAGTGGTCGGGGTGCCGGCCGTCCTCGGTCCACACCGGTTCGACGCGCAGGCCCATGCGCACCTGGTCGTAGGGAATGCCCCCGATGCGGCCGTGGAGCGCGAGGCCGGCACCGTCGAGGGCGATGTGCGCGTACACGTACGGGACGTCGATGTCGAGGTTCTTCGCCTTGATGTTGACGATGCAGAACGTGGTGACGGTGCCGCGGGGACCGACCTCGACCTGTTCGGAGGTCGCGATGCCGCACGTCGGGCAGGCGCCCCTCGGCGGTACGTAGACCTTGCGGCAGGATGGGCAGCGCTCGCCGGTGGTGCGGCGCTCCGCGAGGGCGTTGATGAAGCGGGTCTGGGCACGCCCGGGCGTGTAGGTGTAGTCGAGCCGGGCCGGGACGACGATGCCGGTGACGGGGTCGTCGAACTCCCCGCTGTGGAGACGGGGTCGGGTCGCGGCGCGCCCCTCGGTCCCGGGCGTCGCCGGGGTCGGCACCCCCTGGCCGCGGTCCTCGCACGGCTCGAAGCAGGCGATGTCCGTGATGGCTCCCGCACGCTCGGCGGCCCAGCGGACGCGGACCCGCATTCCGGTGCGCACGGCGTCGGGGCCGGGGGCGTCGAGGGCGTGGAGGAGGGCCGTGTCGGCGCCGTCGAGCCTCACCAGCACCCAGGCGAAGGGGGTGGCGAGGGGCTGACCCCGGCGCGGTTCCGGGTTCCAGGCCCAGGTGGTGACGGTGCCGGCGGTGCCGACCTCGACGAGTTCGCGTATCTCCTCGGCGTTCTCGGGGTCGTACTCCACCGGCGGGACGAGGATCCGGCCGCCGGTGGTCCTGACACCGAGCACGGTGCGCTCGCGCAGTCCGGTGAGGAACGCGGACTGCACGGGGCCGAGGGAGCGGGTGAAGGGAAACTCGACGGTGAGCGGGGCGCGCAGCACCTCCGGTGCGGGGGGCACCCGGGGTGCGGGGGTGGCGGTCATGGGACTCCTTCTGCCGGTTGCGTGCGGAGGGCCCTGCGGGTCCCCGGGTTGCCGTGGTGCTCCCGTGCGGACCGCCCCGGAGTCCGGCTGCCCGGGCGCGAGGCGGCGGGATCCGGCGCTCGGGCCGCCGAACGGTCCGTCGGGCGGGCGGCGAGGCGCACGGGCAATCAGGCGGTCAGGCGGTCAGGCGGTCAGGCCCGGCGGTACACGGGGTCGCGCTTCTCGGCGAAGGCGCGGGCGCCCTCCTTCGCGTCGGCGGTGTCGAAGACCGGCCAGCCGCGCCTCAGTTCGGCCGCGAGCCCTTCGGCCTCCGTCATCTCGGCCGTCTCGTAGACGGACGCCTTCACCGCCTCCACGGCGAGCGGACCGCAGGCGTTGATCCTCCCGGCGATCTCGAGGGCCCGCTCCAGCGCCGTGCCGTCGGGGACGACGCTGCCGACGAGGCCGATGCGCTCCGCCTCGGCGGCGCTGTAGGGGCGGCCGGTGAGCAGCATCTCGAGGGCGTGGGTGCGCGGGATCTGACGCTGGAGCCGCACGGTCGAGCCTCCGATGGGGAAGAGTCCTCTACGGACTTCGAACAGCCCGAACACGGCGCTCTGCGCGGCAACCCGGATGTCCGTGCCCTGGAGGATCTCGGTGCCCCCGGCGACGCAGGGCCCCTCGACCGCGGCGACGACCGGCTTGCGGGGGCGGTGGTGGCGGAGCATGGCCTTCCAGTGGAGGTCGGGGTCGGCCCTGAGCCGGTCGCGGTACTCCTCGCCCTCCATGCCCTTCCCGGCCAGGGCCTTGAGATCCATTCCGGCGCAGAACGAGCCGCCCGCGCCGGTCAGGACGACCGAGCGGACGCCGTCGTCCGCGTCGGCCTCCAGCCAGGCGTCGTACAGCCCGACCAGCATGGGCAGCGACAGTGCGTTCCTGGCCTCCGGTCTGTTCAGCGTGAGCACCAGAGTGGCGCCTTCGCGCAGCACGGTGAGGTGTTCCGTACCCGTCATGGCCGTCCTCCCGTCTCAAGACCTAGAACAGGTTGCAGGAGCCCGGGGAGCAGTTCAATAGTTTTCTGACAGTCAGTCAGATTTCTTCTGCGGTAGCCCTTCCCAGTTGTGGACGGCGGCGCTCTAATGACCGCTCCGAGGCGGTTGCGCCGTACGGGCCGGGGTCAGGAGGAACGGTGGAGTACAACCTTGCCGACCTGTTCGAGTCGGTCGTCGACGTGGTGCCGGACCGCGAGGCGCTCCTCTACCTCGACCACCCGGGAACGGGGGCCGAGCGTCGACTCACCTACGCGCAGCTCGACGCGGCGGCCAACCGGATCGCCCACCACCTCGCCGACGCGGGACTGAAGCCCGGGGAGCACCTCGGCCTGCACCTCTACAACGGCGTCGAGTACCTGCAGACGGTCCTCGGCTGCCTCAAGGCGCGCGTCGTCCCCGTCAACGTGAACTACCGCTATGTCGAGGAGGAACTCGTCTACCTCTACCGCGACGCCGATCTCGCGGCCCTCGTCTTCGACGCCGAGTTCACCGGGCGGGTGGCGGCCGCCCTGCCGCGGACGGAGAAGCTGCGGCACCTCGTGCGCGTCGGCGCCCCGGAGCCTGACGCGCCGGCCCTGGACTGCGCCGTGTTCACGGACGCCGAGGCGTCCGGCTCGCCGGAGCGCGGCTTCGGGGCGCGCTCGGCGGACGACCAGTTCATCATCTACACGGGCGGCACGACCGGGATGCCCAAGGGGGTGATGTGGCGCCAGGAGGACCTCTTCTTCGCCGGGCTCGGCGGTGGGGCGCCGACCGGTGACCCGGTGACGCGGCCGGAGGAACTGGCGGAGCGCGTCGCGGCGGGCGGCGCCGGCATCACCTTCTTCCCCACTCCCCCGCTGATGCACGGCACGTCGACGCTCACCTCGTTCATCGGCTTCGGCTTCGGCCAGCGGGTGGTGCTGCACCGCAAGTACGTGCCGGAGGAGGTGCTGCGCACGATCGAGCGGGAGCGGGTGACGTCGGTGTCGCTGGTGGGCGACGCGATGCTGCGACCACTGGTCGACGCGCTGAACGGCCCGTTGCAGGGCACGGACCTCTCGTCGCTGTTCAGCGTGTCGTCCTCCGGCGCGATCATGTCCGAGACGGTCCGGAAGCAGTTCAAGGCGCTGGCACCGCATGTGATGCTCCTGGACAACTTCGGCTCGTCGGAGTCCGGCTTCAACGGGACGGCCACGGAGGACTCGGGTCCGGGGAACGGGTTCCGGCTGCGGGTCAACCACCGTACGCAGGTGGTCGATCCGGTGACCTGCGAGCCGGTCGCGGTGGGCGAACCGGGCCGGATCGCCCAGCGCGGCCATGTGCCGCTCGGCTACTACAACGACCCGGCCAAGACCGCCGAGACCTTCTTCCGCCGGGGCGGCGAGCGCTGGGTGCTGCTCGGCGACATGGCAACGGTGGACGAGCAGGGCGTGGTCACCGTGCTGGGGCGGGGCTCCCAGTGCATCAACACCGGTGGGGAGAAGGTCTATCCGGAGGAGGTCGAGCAGGCGCTGAAGGCCCATCCGGACGTCTACGACGCACTGGTGGCCGGGGTTCCCGACGCGAAGTGGGGCAGTCACGTGGCCGCGGTCGTACAACTGCGGGAGGGGGCGCCCGCGCTGGACCTGGGGTCCGTGCAGGCGCACTGCCGCAGCATGCTGGCGGGGTACAAGATCCCGCGGCAACTGGTCCTCGCCCCGGCCATCCAGCGCTCTCCGAGCGGCAAGGCGGACTACCGCTGGGCACGGGCGGTCGCCGCGGCGGCCGGCGGCACCGGGACCGAGTGAGCCCCCGCCCGGACACCCCCGCCGGGCCCGGCGAGGCGAACCGCCCACGGTCAAGGGGCCCCGCCGCCCAGGTGGCCGGGGCGGGAGTGCTCGCCGGCGGCCCGAGGCGGCGGCGCCCGTCCGCCCGCCCCGGGAACAGCATCGGCCACTCGCGTTGAGCACGTTCGCGCGCCCGTACGTATTCCCCCGGCAGGGAGCAGCGAGCCACCTCCGGAGGACCCCCATGGCCGAAGCCGGCAGCAACGTCACCGAGCTCTTCCGCACGTCCACGGCGCACAGCCCGTCGTACGCCGCGCTGAGCCGGGCGACCCGTGACCAGCAGCCGATCACCGACTTCTGCATCCCCTGCAACCCGTACTTCCCGACACCCGAGATGTTCGAGGAATTGGGTGACCGGTTGCGGGAGATCCTCACCTACTACCCAAGCGGAGCGGACACCATCACCGCGGAGCTGTGCTCCGTGCTGGGACTCAATCCGCAGACCGTGGCCATGGGCAACGGCTCCACCGAACTGATCACCTGGATCGACCATCTGCTGGTGCGCGAGTCGCTGGCGGTGCCGGTGCCGACGTTCGGCCGCTGGACGGACCAGCCCATGGAGACGGGCAAGCGCGTGGACATGTTCCCGCTGCCCGAGTCCCACGGTTTCGTGCTCGATCCGGCGACGTTCGTCGACTTCGTACGCTCGCGCGGCTCCCGTACCGCCGTCATCTGCAATCCGAACAATCCGGACGGCGGTCTGCTGCCGCGGCACGCCGTCCTCGCTCTGCTCGACCAGCTCCAGGACCTGGACCTGGTCGTCGTGGACGAGTCGTTCCTGGAGTTCGCCGACGCCGAGGCGGACGCCAGTGTCGTCGGCGACGCGGTGCTGCGGCCCAACACGATCGTGCTGAGGAGCCTGGGCAAGAACTTCGGGCTCCACGGGGTGCGCTTCGGCTATCTCGTCGCCAACCCGGGGCTCGCCGGCCGGGTACGGGCGGCCCTGCCCAAGTGGAACCTCAACTCCTTCGCGGAGACCGTGGTGTTCATGCTGAAGGAGTACCGGCTGGAGTACACGCACAGTCTGCGGCTGGTGCAGCGCGACCGCCAGGAGATGATCTGGCAGCTGAGCCGGCTGCCCGGACTCACGGTGTACCCGTCGCAGGGCAACTTCGTGTACGTGCGGCTCCCGGAGGGGGCGGACGGCGCGCTGCTGCGGGACCGCCTGCTGGAGGAGCACGGCGTGCTGGTGCGGGAGTGCGGCAACAAGATCGGCAGCTCCAGCAGGTACCTGCGGCTCGTGGTACGGCCGCAGCCGGACGTCCAGCGGCTGGTGGCGGGGCTGGAACGGACGCTGTACGGGACGCCCCACACGTCCGGCCCGGCCCCGCTGCCCGGCCAGGACCTGGTGCCGGGCCACGACCTGGTGCCGGGCCAGGACCTGGTGCCGGGCCAGGACCTGGTGCCCGCCGCACGGCACCCCGGCCCGATGCCCACGCACGCCGCCCACCCCTCCCCGGCGCACGCGATGCCGTACGCCTCCGGCACGGCCGCGGTGGACCGGCTGGTGCAGGGCGCCTGAACCCGGCCCGCACGGTCACCGCGCCCCGGTGAAACTCCGTTGCCGCCGCGGCACCCCGGTGCTCGACTGTCCGGATGGATCAGCCTGAGGCGGTACTCGCGCTCTACGACCGGCAGATGCGGCGGGGCGCGGTGGCGGACGGGCCCGGTGCACGGGTCGAGCACGTGGGCGGGGTCGTCCGGCAGACCGCCGGGGACGACGGCGGCTGGAACGGGGTCCTCTGGTCGGACCTGGACGGAGCGACGGCGGACGGAGCCGTCGCGGAGCAGGTGCACCACTTCGGCTCCCTCGGGCGGGACTTCGAGTGGAAGCTGTACGGACACGACCGGCCGGCCGACCTGGCGGACCGGCTGCTCGCCGCCGGGTTCGTGCGGGAGCCCGCCGAGACGCTGATGGCCGCCCCGGTCGGCGCCCTCCGGGGTCTCGAGGTGGCGCTCCCCGCGGGGGTGGCGCTCCGCGAGGTGACGGACGCGGCCGGGGTCGAACTCGCGGTGCGCGGTTACGGGCGGGCGTTCGGCGCGGACGGCTCCTGGCTGCGGGAGCACCTGCCGGCGCAGCTGTCGTCCGCGCGGCGGACGACGGTGGCCGTGGTGGCGACCGCGGACGGGGAGCCGGTGGGCACCTCGCGGCTGGAGCTGGCCCCGGGCCGGGACTTCGCCGGCCTGTGGAGCGGAGGCACGGTGCCTCAGTGGCGCGGCCGCGGTCTGTACCGCGCCTCGGTGGCCTTCCGCGCACGCCTCGCGGCCGAACGGGGCCACCGCTTCCTCCAGGTGGACGCGCTGCCGTCGAGCCGGCCGATCCTGGAGCGGCTGGGATTCACCGCGCTGGGCACGACGACGCCGTTCCTGTACCGGCCGCAGGGGCCGGCCCGGCAGGGGTGACGCCGCCCCGGCGGAAGCCCGGCGGGTGGTCAGCCGGTGGAGAGACCCCCCGCCGCGCGCGCCAGGGCTTCCAGGACCGGGCTGAGCAGCGGATGGCTCTCGGCGCCGCGCCGGACCGCCGCGAAGACGCGCCGGGTGGCGGCCGGGCCGGCGACGGGAAGGACCACGGTGTCCTTCAGCTCCATGCCGCGCAGGGCCGAGCGGGGTACGAGGGCCACTCCGGCGCCCACGCCGGCCAGGGCCACCACGGCCCGGAAGTCGTCCGACGAGTGGGTGAGGCGCGGCTGGAATCCGGCGAGTTCGCAGGCCAGGAGCATCACGTCATGGCAGGGGTTGCCGGGGTACTGGCCGATCCAGTCGCTGTCCGCGAGGGCGGCGAGCTCCACCCGGCCGCGGTCCGCGAGCGGGTGGCCGCAGTGCAGCACGGCGTCGAAGGGCTCCGCGTAGAGCGGAACCCGCGCGAGGCGGCGGTCGTCCTCGCGCGGGGCACCCCGGTACTCCACGGCCAGGGCGAGGTCGGCCTCCCCGTCCAGGACCATGGGCAGGCTCTCGTCGCCCTCGGCGTCACGGACGCGCACCCGGATCCCGGGGTGGTCCTGGGCGAGCCGTCCGATGGCCGGGGCGAGGACCTCGGCGATCCCGGTGGCGAAGGAGGCGACGGTCACCTCGCCGGCCGCGCCGCCCGCGTACGCCGCGAGCTCCGCCTCCGCCCGCTCCAGCTGGGAGAGCACGGCGTGGGCGTGGCCGAGCAGGATCTCGCCGGCCGCCGTCAGCGTCACGCCCCGGCCGCTGCGGATGAGCAGGGTGTGGCCGGTCTCCTGCTCCAGCGCGGCGAGCTGCTGGGAGACGGCCGACGGGGTCAGATACAGCGCCGCGGCCGCGGCGGTCACCGTACGGTGGTCCGCCACGGCGCGCAGAATGCGCAGCCTGCGAGGGTCGATCACCCCGCCATTGTCGCCCGGGCGTCGACGAACGCCCCCACCGCCCGCTCCACGTCCTCGGTCGAGTGCGCGGCGGAGAGCTGCACCCGGATACGGGCCTGGCCCATGGGGACCACCGGGTACGAGAAGCCGATCACGTAGACGCCGCGCTCCAGCAGCAGCTCGGCCATGCGCCCGGCCTCGGCCGCGTCACCGATCATGACGGGGGCGATCGCGTGGTCGCCGGGCAGGATCTCGAAGCCCTCCTCGGTCATCCGGCGGCGGAAGAGCGCGGTGTTGGCGGCGAGCTTCCCGCGCAGGTCGCCGGCGGACTCCAGCAGGTCCAGGACCTTGAGTGACGCGGCGGCGATGACCGGGGCGAGGGAGTTGGAGAACAGGTACGGGCGGGAGCGCTGGCGCAGCAGTTCGACGATCTCGGCGCGGGCCGCCACGTAACCGCCGGAGGCACCGCCGAGGGCCTTGCCGAGGGTGCCGGTGACGATGTCGACACGGTCCATCACCCCGTGCAGTTCGGGGGTGCCGCGGCCACCGGGGCCGACGAAGCCGACGGCGTGCGAGTCGTCGACCATGACCATCGCGTCGTACCGGTCGGCCAGGTCGCAGATCTCGTTCAGCGGCGCCACATAGCCGTCCATGGAGAACACGCCGTCGGTGACGATCAGCTTGCGACGGGCGCCGCCGTCGGCCGCCTCCTTGAGACGGGCCTCCAGCTCGGCCATGTCGCGGTTGGCGTAGCGGAAGCGGGCGGCCTTCGACAGGCGGATCCCGTCGATGATGCTGGCGTGGTTGAGGGCGTCGGAGATGACGGCGTCCTCCGGGCCGAGGAGGGTCTCGAAGACACCGCCGTTCGCGTCGAAGCAGGAGGAGTAGAGGATCGTGTCCTCTTGGCCGAGGAACGCGGACAGGCGCCGCTCGAGCTCCTTGTGGACCTCCTGGGTGCCGCAGATGAAGCGGACGGAGGCCATGCCGTAGCCCCAGCGGTCGAGGGCCTCCTTGCCGGCGGCGACGATCTCGGGGTGGTCGGCGAGTCCGAGGTAGTTGTTGGCGCAGAAGTTCAGCACCTCGCCGGGGGCACCACCGGCGGTGACGGCCACCGAGGCCGACTGGGGGGTGCCGATGACCCGCTCGGGCTTGTGGAGGCCGGCGGCGCGGATCTCGTCGAGGGTGGCGCGGAGGTCGTCGCGCACGGAGGCGTACATGCGGGTGCTCCCTTGGGATGTGGCTGCGGGCGAGTGGCGGAGGACGCCCTGCGGCCCGGCGCGGGCGCCGGGGCGGGGATCAGGCGGTCCAGTCGAGGATGATCTTGCCGCTGCGGGCGGTGGCGGCCTCGTCGAAGGCGGCCTCGAACTCCTGGTAGCCGTAGCTGCCGGTGATCACGGGACTGAGGTCGAGCCCGCCCTCCAGCAGGACCGTCATCGCGTACCAGGTCTCGAACATCTCACGGCCGTAGATGCCCTTGATCGTGATCATCGAGGTGACGATCTTCGACCAGTCGACGGCGAACTCCTGCGCGGGCAGGCCCAGCATCGCGATCCGGCCGCCGTGCGTCATGTTGTCGATCATGTCGCGGACGGCCTCGGGACGGCCGGACATCTCCAGACCGACGTCGAAGCCCTCCTTCAGACCCAGCGAGCGCTGCGCCTCGGCGATGCCGGTCTCGGCGACGTTGACCGCCAGCGTGGCGCCCACCTTGCGGGCCAGGTCGAGGCGGGGCTCGCTGACATCGGTGATCACGACGTTGCGGGCGCCTGCGTGGCGGGCGACGGCCGCCGCCATGACGCCGATCGGGCCCGCGCCGGTGATGAGGACGTCCTCGCCGACGAGCGGGAACGACAGCGCGGTGTGCACCGCGTTGCCGAACGGGTCGAAGATCGCGGCGACGTCGAGGTCGACCCGGGTGCGGTGGACCCAGACGTTCGAAGCGGGGAGGGAAACGTACTCGGCGAACGCGCCGTCGCGGCCGACGCCGAGCCCGACCGTGCTGCGGCACAGGTGGCGGCGGCCGGCGAGGCAGTTGCGGCACTTCCCACAGACCAGATGGCCCTCACCGCTGACCAGGTCGCCGACGGCCACGTCCTCGACGTCGGTGCCGACGGCGGCGACCTCCCCGACGAACTCGTGGCCGGCCACGAGCGGCGTGGAGATCGTCTGCTGCGCCCAGCCGTCCCAGGAGCGGATGTGGAGGTCGGTTCCGCAGATGCCGGTGCGCAGGACCTTGATCAGCACGTCGCCGGGACCGTACTCGGGCTCGGGAACGTCCATGAGCCACAGCCCGGGCTCGGCGTGCTGCTTGACGAGTGCCTTCATGGGTGCGGCTCCAGGCGTGGCGAGGGGTTGACCAGGCATGACGACCCGGCCGACGGTGATGCGCACCAATCTGCCGAGCCCGGGGCGTTCAGTCCATCGAGATCTTCTTAAGCGGGCCGACAGCAGAACTTCACGGCGGGCGTCCGTCCGCCTCCAGGAAGGCCGCGACGGTACGGCGGAAGGCGCGGGGGTCGTCGAGCCACGGATAGTGGCCGGCGCCGGACTGCACGGCCGCCGTGCCGTGCGGGAACACCGCGGCGATCTCGCGTGCCCTGGCAGGTGTGGGACCGCCGTCGTACTCGCCGGCGAGTACCAGGACGGGCGCCTCCAGTGCGGCCATCGCCTGCCGTGTGGCGCCCGGGTCGAACGCGCCTCGGGCGTAGTAGCAGCCGCGCGCGTGCGGGTTCGTCTGGTGCGCGTCGTCCGCGGCGTGCTCCCGGGCGGCGGCGTCCCAGCGGCCGTACATGAAGGGCACGATGTCCGGCCAGAGGTCGTCGAGCTCCGCCCCGCCGAGGAACGCCTCCCAGGCCGAGCGGCCGGCCTCGAACCACGGTTCGCCCCGGCGCAGCGCGACCGCGCCGCGCCAGTCCTCCGCGGTGGCCTCGATGCCGAGGGCGCGCGTGCCGGGGGTGACGAGGGTCAGGGAGCGCACCCGTCCGGGGTGCGCCGCCGCGTACAGCAGGGCGAGGTTGCCGCCCGCCGAGTGGGCGAGGACATCGGCGCGGTCGAGTCCGAGGTGCTCGCGGAGCGCATCGACGTCGTCGACGAGCCGGTCGCAGCGGTACGTCGCGTCGTCGCCGGGGACCGCGGAGTCGCCCGTGCCGCGCAGATCGAGGCGTACGAGCCCGCGGTGGGCCGTCAGGCCGCCGAGGTCACCGAGGTACGCCGAGGCGCGCATCGGGCCGCCGGGCAGGCAGACCAGCGGCTCGCCCTCGCCGTCGGCGTGGTAGGCGAGCGCCGTGCCGTCGTAGGCGCTGAAGGTCGGCATACGGTGATCTTCTCCGGGCGGCGGCGATCCCGCCAACGGATCGGGCGGCCCACGGTGCGCCGCCCGGCCGCGGACCCGACCGGGCCTCACCGACGTCTTGACGCCCGGCCCGGGTGACTGGATTACTGATCCGGGACAGCTCGACCGAATGATCGGTCGCCCGGTTTGCGAGTGACACGGGAGTCATCCGTATGACGGATCGGACGGAACCGACGGAGCCTGCGGACCTGCTGGACGCCGGTGAGCGCCTCGGCCGCGGGGAGCTGCGGGCCCTGCAGCTCGAGCGGCTGGGGACGACCCTGCGCCACGCGTACGACAACGTCGGCTTCTACCGGGAGTCGTTCGACAAGGCCGGACTGCGGCCCGAGGACTGCCGCTCCCTGGCGGACCTGGCCCGCTTCCCCTTCACCACCAAGGCGGATCTGCGCGACAGCTACCCGTTCGGGATGTTCGCCGTGGAGGAGTCACGGGTGCGCCGCATCCACGCCTCCAGCGGCACGACCGGGCGGCCCACGGTGGTCGGCTACACGGACCGGGACCTGGACACCTGGGCGGACGTGGTGGCCCGCTCCATCCGCGCGGCCGGCGGCAGGCCGGGGCACAAGGTCCATGTGGCGTACGGCTACGGCCTGTTCACGGGCGGCCTCGGCGCGCACTACGGCGCGGAGCGTCTCGGCTGTACGGTCGTCCCGGCCTCGGGCGGGATGACGGCCCGGCAGGTTCAGCTGATCCAGGACTTCCGGCCCGAGATCATCATGGTGACCCCGTCGTACATGCTGACGCTGCTGGACGAGTTCGAGCGGCAGGGCGTCGATCCGCGCTCAACCTCGCTGAAGGTGGGGATATTCGGCGCGGAGCCGTGGACCGAGGAGATGCGGCGGGAGATCGAGGAGCGGTTCGCGATCGACGCGGTCGACATCTACGGGCTGTCGGAGGTGATGGGGCCGGGCGTGGCCCAGGAGTGCGTGGAGACCAAGGACGGTCTGCACGTCTGGGAGGACCACTTCTATCCGGAGGTCGTGGACCCCTCCACGGGCGAGGTGCTTCCGGACGGCGAGGAGGGCGAGCTGGTCTTCACCTCGCTCACCAAGGAGGCCATGCCCGTGATCCGCTACCGGACACGGGACCTGACGCGGCTGCTGCCGGGAACGGCACGGGTGTTCCGGCGGATGGAGAAGGTCACCGGGCGCAGCGACGACATGATCATCCTGCGTGGGGTGAACCTCTTCCCGACCCAGATCGAGGAGATCGTGCTCCGCACACCCGGTGTCGCCCCGCACTTCCAGCTGCGCCTGACACGGGACGGCCGGATGGACGCGCTCACCGTCCGGGCCGAGGCGCGCGGGGGCGTGTCGCCGGAGCAGCGCGAGGCCGCGGCCCTGGGGATCGCGGCGGCGGTCAAGGAGGGGGTCGGAGTGTCCGTCGCGGTCGAGGTGGTCGATCCGGAGACGCTGGAGCGATCCGTCGGCAAGATCAAGCGGATCGTCGACCTGCGGTCGACCTGACCCGGCCCCGAGGCAGGGCGCGCCCGGCTGTCGCCAGCGCCCCACCGCCCGCGCCATGTGCACCGCGCGCGCCGCGTCCCGCCGTCCTCGCCGGTCCACCCGAACGCCCGCCACGCTTTGCGGTCCAGCCGCGCCGGACGGACCATCACTGCGGAAGCCTCCTGCCACAGGCCACCCGGGCCTGTCCGTCCCGCGGAGGGATGCACCGTGGACACATCCTCACTGGCCGGGATCGAGTCGGTCGTCAAGGGCGGCAGAGCCGTGATGGCGGCCGACGACACCGCTGTCGTGGACGCGGTGAAGGAGACCGTGCGCAGCGGCCGTACGGCGACCTTCTATCTGACCCGGCCCCAGTTCGACGCCGTGAACGCCTGGTACTGGACCCCCAACCGGATGAAGCAGCTCGGTCTGGAGCCGGTGTCCGACGAGGAGATGGCGCGGATCACGGCGGAACTCGGGGCCGAGGCGTGCGGGTCCGCCTACTCCAACCGGATCAAGTGCCCTTCTGGCCACGTCTACGGGGCGTTCGAGTTCGTCAAGCAGGGCATCGAGGAACACGGCCTCGACGCCACCCGGGCGGTGTTCGCACTCAAGGACACCGCCGTGATCCGCGCCAACCCGCACCAGCAGGTGCAGTGCGTCGAGTGCCGCCGGCGGCTCGCCACGCCGCACTACTACGTCTACTGGGGCTACGGGTGCTGCGTGGACCTGGACGACACCTCGACCGCGGCGTTCGCGGTCCGGCACCGCTGACCCGGTGCCCGCGCCGGCCCCGGCGCGCAGGGCGGGCCGGTTCGGCGGACGGTCGGACCGGCGGTTCCACGGGCCGGTTTCGGCACCGTGCCGGGGACCGGCTAAGCTCGGCAGCCGCCTCCGGAACCGGGGGTGGAACTTGTCTGGGGAGAGGGCTGGTTGGCTGTGTGGCAAGAGGCGCCGATCTACGACCGGCTCGTCACCGAACGCGGTGATGTGCCCGCTCAGGTGCGCCGGGAGGCCGAGCAGACCCTGCGCGGTCTGGAGCAGGTGCTCCGGTCGGGTGTGGTTCCGTCCGGTACGCCCCCACAGCAGGCTCAGCCGTTCCCGCCCGGCAGTTAGGCCGTCTCGTTCGGATCACCTGACCGTCGGGTCGGGTATGCCGTTGACTGACGCGCCGCGGACGCGGACAGAGCTGTCGCTCCCGGACCGGACGCCGAAGCGGGGTGGCGGCGACGAGACCGCCGTGAGGTGATCGATGCGATCGCCTGGAAGTTCCAGACCGGGTGTCGGTGTACCGCCGGACGATGCATCAACCGCCCCGGCCGCCGCAGCACGGCCTTCCCGGCCCGGATACAACATCCGCCTGGGGAGGCTGTTTTCATGCCCTGGGCCGCCTGCCCGGGGACCAGCGATGATCGAACGGGCGTCAGCCCCGAGCCTCGGTGTCGCCGGTCCGGGCATGTGCAGCGCACCGGTTGACCACCTCTGCAAAGGAGTCTCGTGCCAGACGTATCCATTCGCCGCGCAGGCATCGCCGACCGTGCCGCAGTGGAGCGGTTGTGGCTGCTGTTCCGCCATGACCTGTCGGAGTTCGACGGCCTGCTGCCCAACGCTGAGGGAACCTTCCGCAGCGACCGGCTCCATATGGCCTTCTCCGAGCCGGACTGGGCGCCATACCTCCTCACCAGCGGTGGCAGCCTTCCGGGTTCGCGTTCGTCCGCGGTTTGACCACCCCGACGCGCGTGCTGAACAGCTTCTTCGTGGTGCGCGGGGCACGGCGGACAGGGGTCGGGCTGCACGCTGTTCGGAAGATCGCGACCATGCACCCCGGCTCGTGGGAGGTCGCGTTCAGGATGCCGGCAGAGCGGCGGTGCACTTCTGGCGTCGCGCCGCCACGGCGATCGCCGACGATGCATGGACCGAGGAACGCAGACCGACACCCGGTCGGCCCGACTTGCCTCCTGACGTCTGGATCTCGTTCAACGCCCCAGCGGTCACTCACGACTGAGCATCCATCGCCCGACTCACCACCCCCGGTGTCCTGCGTCGGCCGACTCGCCGGTGCCGACGGCGGTCCGGGGCCGGCTCGGCGTCGCTCAGCGTCCGGACGCGGGGGTCCGCCCGGCTTCGGTATGCCTGCGGGAACCAAGGGCGGCGAGGCCGAAGGCCAGCCCTCCGGCGACGAACCAGGGGTTCCAGAGGGCGAGCGTCCAGGCCCGCTGCCCCTCGCTCACGGAGGCGTCCAGACGTGTGGTGCCGGTCAGCAGCAACACCTCGACACCGATGCCGCGGGCCAGCAGCAGGGCGCTGACGCCCCACCCCAGCCACCTTGCCAGCAGGGCGGGAACGCCCCGGAGCCTGGAACGCGCGAGCAGCCATGCCAGCAGGGCGCCGAGGAGGCAGAGCACACCCACACCCCACAAACCGGCTACGACGAACCACAGCGGGCGCTCGGTGGCCAGCGGACCGGCGGAGACGCTCAGCCCCACACCACCGCCGACTGCCCAGTAGAAGTGCAGCCCGGCGAACGCGACCGACCACCAGCACCCGATGCGCCCCCACAACGCGGACGGTTCCGCGCCCGTTCCCTCCGGTTCGCGTTTCACCGTCGGCCCTCACGGGCGTCGTGCCTGTCAGCGCGCGAGCCGTCCGCTTTCCGTGGCAGCACGATGTACGCGGTGCCCTTGGTCAGGTCGATGCAGGAGCGGGGCGGCGCACCGTCGCTCTCGTCGTCCCGCCGCAGCAGTTCCACTCGCCGCTGCTCCAGCTCCACCGTCTTGTTTCCGTTCACGACCGCCGTGAACTCGTCGAAGGCCGTGTTCGACAACGACCGCCCCGTGCGCCTGCGCAGCCATGGGATCATGCCCAGGCCCGTGAGCCATCTCCACGCGCTCTCCACCAGGGCGAACAAGACCAGTAGGCACGCGAACGCCGGGAACGACGCGGCCCACATCGCCACAACCGGCCTCTCTCCCTCGTCACAGCCGACGGTCAGGAAACGGCAGAGGGGGCGGCGTGGTTCCCGGCGGACGCACCGACCGGGGGAACGCGGGACCCCGGCGACGCGGCCGCTCCGGTCCGGCCGGCGACAGCGACCGCCCGCCCGTCGTCAGGGACTGAACGACAGCAGGACGAAGGCGGCGAACAGCACGAGGTGGACGAAGCCCTGGAGCAGGGTGGCCCGGCCGGGGACACGGTGCCGGACGGTCTGTACGGCGATGAAGATGGCGTAGAGGCAGAGCGAGGCGATCGCGGCGAAGGCCAACTGGGCCGTGGTGAACTCGCCGCCCGGGCGGCCCGTGGTGAAACCCGGCAGCACCAGCGTCATGGTCGCGAGGGTGCACACGGTGGCCAGCGCCCCGCCCGAGCCCTCGGCGTGGAAGACGGCGATCCGCTTGCGCAGGGCGGTGACGAGCAGGGACAGTCCGACGATCCCGTTGCAGGTGATCATCACGGCCGCGAAGACGGTGTCCCTGGCGTAGGTGGAGGCCTTGCCCCCGCCGCCCGCCATCAGGGTGACGATGAGCCCGACCTCGATGACGGTCACCGCGACGGCGAGGACGATCGAGCCGAACGGCTCGCCGACCCGGTGCGCGACGACCTCGGCGTGGTGCACCGCGGCCAGCACGGCGCCGACGAGGCACAGTCCCACGACGGTCACGGCGAAGCCCGGCAGGTGTCTGCCCCAGCCGACGACGAGCGCCAACGCGGCGGCCACCGGCACCCAGGTGGTCCACTGCGCGCTCAGCGCGTTCGTGCCGGTCCTCATGCGCGCCACGCTGCCAGGAGGCCGGGCGGCTCGCGCGGCCTGGTGGGCCAACGGGACCACGGGGGTCCGGGGCGGCTCCGGACGGCCCCGGTCCGCACACGGTCGGGCGCGCCACGGGCGGCATTCCCGTACGGGACGCGGCTCCCGCCCGGAGGACGGAGCTGCGTCCGGAACCGGGCCGGGCAACGGGATCCCACAGACCGTCACACCGGACGCTCGTGCCCCTCCCAGTACGGTTCGCGCAGCCGGCGCTTGTAGAGCTTGCCGTTGGGGTCGCGGGGCATGGCGGCGATGAAGTCCACGCTCCTGGGCCGTTTGTAGCCCGCGAGGCGTTCCTCGCAGTGGGCGAGGAGCGCGGCGGCGAGGCCGGGGCCCGGGGTGTGGCCCTCGGCCGGCTCGACGACGGCCTTGACCTCCTCGCCCCAGTCGGCGTGCGGGATGCCGAAGGCTGCGGCGTCGGCGACGGCCGGGTGGCCGAGGAGCACGGACTCGATCTCGGCGGGGTAGATGTTGACGCCGCCCGAGATGATCATGTCGATCTTGCGGTCGCGCAGGAAGAGGTAGCCGTCCTCGTCGAGGAGACCGAGGTCGCCGACCGTGAAGAAGTCGCCGATGCGGTTCCCCCGGGTCTTGGCCTCGTCCTTGTGGTAACTGAAGCCTCCGGTGGACATCTTCATGTAGACGGTGCCGAGTTCACCGGGTGGCAGCCGGTTTCCTTCGTCGTCGAAGACGGCGAGTTCGCTGATGGGCCAGGCCCGGCCGACCGTACCGGGCTTCTTCAGCCAGTCCTCGGCGGTGGCGAAGGCGCCCCCGCCCTCGCTCGCCGCGTAGTACTCCTCGACGCACTGTCCCCACCAGTCGATCATCGCCCGCTTCACGTGGTCGGGGCAGGGCGCGGCGCCGTGGATGGCGTGCCGCATGGAACTGACGTCGTACCGGGCACGGACCTCCTCGGGCAGCGCGAGCAGCCGGTGGAACTGGGTCGGGACCATGTGGGTGTGGGTGCAGGCATGGGTCTCGATGAGCCGCAGCATCTCCTCGGGCGTCCACTTGTCCATCAGCACCAGCCGGTGGCCGATGTGCAGCGACGCTCCCGCGAACTGGAGCACGGCCGTGTGGTAGAGCGGCGAGCACACGAGGTGGACGTTGTCGTCGAAGGGCCTGATGCCGAAGATGCCGAGGAACCCGCCGAGGTGCGTCTCCTCCGGCGGCCTGCCGGGCAGCGGGCGGCGGATGCCACGGGGCCTGCCTGTGGTGCCGGAGGTGTAGTTCATGACCCAGCCGAGCGTGCGGTCCCCGGGCGGGGTCACCGGCTGTCCGTCCACAAGCTCGGCGTACGGGCGGAAGCCGCCCACGTCGCCGACTGCGTAGCGCCGGTCCGCGGGCAGCCCCGCCTCGTCCGCGGCGGCGGTCGCTGCGGCGCCGAAGCGCGCGTGCGCGATGAGGACCTTGGCGCCGGAGTCGGCGACGATCCAGGCGATCTCCGGGGCGACGAGATGGTGGTTGACGGGGACGAGGTAGAAGCCCGCCTGGGAGGCGGCGAGATAGGCGGTGAGGAACTCGACGCCGTTGGGCAGTACGACGGCGAAGGCGTCGCCCCGTTCCATCCCCGCCGCGCGCAGCCCGTGCACGAGGCGGTTGACGTCCTCGTGCAGCCGTCCCGCGGTCCACTCCTCGCCGCCGGGGGCGATCAGCACGGTGCGTTCCGGATCGGCACCGGCCTGGGCCCAGAAGCCTCCCGGGGTCTCCGTCAGCGGTGCTCCCGACGGCCGCTCACTCATGATGCGCTCCTTCCGGCGATGCGCTGGATGCGGTCCACGGCGCGTTCGAATCCGCGCGTGAGCTCGTCGAACACCTGCCGGACGCTCCGCTCCGAGTTCATCCGGCCGACGATCTGCCCGACGGGGGTGCCGAGGAGCGGTTCGGTCCCGTACTTCTGGATGCGGGAGACGGCTTCGGCGACGAGGAGGCCCTGCAGGGGCATGGGCAGGGTGCCGGGCCCGTCCGGGTCGTCCCAGGCGTCGGTCCACTCGGTGCGCAGCTGGCGGGCGGGCTTGCCGGTGAGGGCGCGGGAGCGGACGGTGTCGCCGGATCCCGCGGCGAGCAGTTTCGCGGTGAGCGTGCGGGAGTGGAGGTCGGCCTCGGTGGTGGTGAGCCAGACCGAGCCGAGCCAGACGCCCTGGGCGCCCAGGGCCAGTCCGGCGGCGATCTGCTCTCCGCTGCCGATGCCTCCGGCGGCGAGCACCGGCAGCGGGCCGACGGCGTCGACGACTTCGGGGGTGAGGACCATCGAGGCGATCTCGCCGGTGTGACCGCCCGCCTCGTAACCCTGGGCGACGACGATGTCGATGCCCGCCTCGGCATGACGGCGGGCGTGTGCGGCGCTGCCGGCGAGGGCCGCGACGAGCACTCCGCGGTCGTGGGCCCGGCCGACGACGTCGGGCGGTGGGGAGCCGAGGGCGTTGGCGAGGAGCTTGATGGGATAGTCGAAGGCGACGTCGAGCTGGCTGCGGGCGACGTGTTCCATCCAGCCGGTGATCCGCCAGCCGGAGGCCTCACCGGCAGGCAGCGGGGGTACACCGTGCTTGGTGAGGAGTTCCTCGACGAAGCGGCGGTGCCCCTCGGGGATCATTGCCTCGACGTCGGCCTCGGTGACGCCCTCGACCTTCCTGGCCGGCATCACGACATCGAGTCCGTACGGTCTGCCGCCGGTGTGCTCCTGCATCCAGTCGAGGTCCCGGGCGAGGTCGCCGGGCGCGGTGTAGCGGACCGCGCCCAGGACGCCGAGGCCCCCGGCCCGGCTGATGGCGGCGGCGACCGCGGGGAAGGGGGTGAAGCCGAAGATGGCGTGCTCGATTCCCAGTCTCTTGCTCAGCTCCGTCTCCATGGGCGCAGGATGCCGCAGCGGAACGACCGAGGGAAGAGAATTTCTGATGCAGTGTCAGATTCTTGGGTGGTCTTGACGCCCGCTCACCCCGGTAAGAAAGTTCCACGTGTTGCAGGGCCACCCGAAGGATTCTTTCAGGAAGGGTGCGGTATGACGGAGGCCTCGGCAGGCAGCGGGATCAGCCGCCGCCGGTACCGGGAGCAGTCTCCCCCCAGAACCGCGCACGGGAGGTACCCCAGGTGATCGGACCGGTCCCGGGTGCCGCCGCGGGGGTGCCGGCCGCGGGCGGCCGGCGGACGACACTGCGGCACGGTACGCCCGAGCGGGCCGGGCTCGTCGCCGGCCATCTGGACCGGCTGGTCGCGGACGCGGAGGCTTTCCTGTCCCCCTCGCCCCGGCGCCCCTGGTACGCCGGGGCCGTCCTGCTCGCCGGCCGCGGCGGCACGGTGGCGCTGCACCACCCGATCGGCAGGGCCGTGCGCTACTCGGCCTACGACGAGAAGACGGACACCGGCGTGGAGTTCCCGCCGGAGCGGCAGATCCCCATGGCCGCGGACACCGTGTTCGATCTGGCGTCGGTGTCCAAGCTGTTCACCTCGATCCTCGCCGTGCAGCAGATCGAACGGGGCGCGCTGGAGCCTGAGGCGAAGGTCGCGTCGTACCTGCCGGAGTTCGGGGCGGCGGGCAAGCAGGACGTCACCGTACGCCAACTGCTCACCCACACCTCGGGGTTCCGGGCGTGGATCCCCCTCTTCAGGGAGCCGACGCACGCGGGCCGGCTCCGGCTGCTGTGGAACGAGGCACCCGCCAGTACGCCGGGCACCGCGTACCTCTACTCCGACCTGAATCTGATCACGCTTCAGCTGATCCTGGAGGAGATCACCGGCCGGGGCCTGGACGCCCTGCTGCGGGCGGACATCACGGAGCCGCTCGGCATGGAACGCACCCGGTTCAACCCGCCCGCCTCCTGGCGTCCGGGAATCGCGGCAACCGAGGACGCCCGGCTGCCGTGGTCCGGCCTGGACCGCGGGCTGGTGTGGGGCGAGGTGCACGACGAGAACGCCCACGCGTTCGGCGGGGTCGCCGGGCACGCCGGGGTGTTCTCCCGTGCCTGGGACCTGGCGGTCCTCGCCCGCACCCTGCTCAACGGGGGCGCGTACGGGCGGGCCCGCGTTCTCGCCCCGAAGTCGGTGGAACTGCTGTTCACCGACTTCAACACCGCGTTCCCGGGCGACGGGCACGGGCTCGGTTTCGAGCTGTACCAGCACTGGTACATGGGCGCGATGGCCACGCCACGCACCGCCGGGCACACGGGTTTCACCGGGACCAGTCTCGTACTCGACCCGTCGACGGACTCCTTCCTGATCGTCCTCGGCAACTCCGTCCATCCGGTGCGCACATGGCGATCCGGCAGCGCGCCGCGCGTCGCCGCCGCGAACGACCTCGCCCGCGCCGTCCCGGTACGTCCCGCACACGGGCGCACCGCCTGGTTCTCCGGGATGGCCTCGGCCACCACCGCGACGCTGGCGCTGCCCGAGGTCACGCCCTCCACCGGGCGCGCCCGGCTGCGGTGCTCCCTGTGGTGGGACACCGAACCGGGCTCCGACAGGGTGTTCCTGGAGGCGTCCGCCGACGGCGGGACGACCTGGCAGGCGCTGCCGTTCGAGACCCGGCGCCGGGGGGAGCACGCGGTGCCCCGCCCCGAGGGCTGGGTCACCGGCTGGTCGGGCCGGGTCTGGCACGGCGTCGAGGCGGAACTGTCCGCCTGGCACGGACGGCCGCTCCGGCTGCGCTGGCGGTACACGACGGACCGGTCGTACGTCGGACGCGGCGCATACGTGGACGGCCTGCGGATCGACGACGGCGGCAGGACCCTCTTCGACGAGTCCCGGACAGGCGACGCGGCGCGGATCGAGGCGGCCGGCTGGAGCCCGTCCGCCGACTGAGGGCCCGTGGACGGGCTCGAGCGCGGTGGGCGGGCCGGACTTCCCGGGGGTTACGGCGGTCGGCGGAGGGACCGGGGCGCGGCCAGGGCCCCGGCCGCGTTCCCGATCCACGGGGATTCCCGAATCGGGTGCCCGGGCCCACGACGGCCACCACCGCCCCCACCCTGGCCTGGGCCCTGGAGCGGCTGGACCGCCCGCTGACGCTGGGCGAGCCGGCCGCGCACGCGCGGATGAGCGTGCGGACGTTCACCCGGCGGTTCCGCGACGAGGCGGGAGTCACCCCCGGCCAGTGGATCACCGCCCAGCGGGTCGAGGTGGCCGAGCCACTGCTGGAGACCAGCGACCCGTCGATCGGCCTGGTGGCCGACCGCGCCGGCTTCGGCAGCGTCGACTCGCTGCGGCAGCACATGCGCGAACTCGTCGGCGTCTCCCCCGCCGCCGGCATCCCGGACCACGCCGCGGCCGCCGCCGGCCGGGCCACCACCGGGCTCTGATCATCGCGGGGCGGCAGGCGGGCGTCCGGATCCCGGCCGCCCGCCTCCGGCGGCGGACTGTCAGCGGCCCAGTGCCGCCATCGCCGCGTTGTGGCCCGGGATGCCGCTCACACCCCCGCCGCGCACGGCTCCCGCGCCGCAGAGCAGCACATTGGCATGGCTGGTCTCCACTCCCCATCGGCCGGTCGAGCCGTCCGCCCAGGGAAAGGCGAGATCGCGGTGGAAGATGTGCCCGCCGGGGAGCCTCAGATCGTGCTCCAGATCCAGCGGGGTCTTCGCCTCGATGCAGGGACGCCCCGCCTCGTCGAGCGCCAGGCAGTCGGTGATCGGCTCGTCCAGATGGGTGTCGAGCTCGGCGAGGGTCGCCTTGAGCAGCGCGTCACGGGTCGCGTCCGGTGCCTCGGTGAACAGCCGGGCCGGCGTGTGGAGCCCGAACAGGGTCAGGGTCTGGTAGCCCTGGGCGGCCAGTCCGGGGCCGAGGATGGACGGGTCGGTCAGCGAGTGGCAGTAGATCTCCGACGGCGGCGCCTCGGGCAGGCGTCCGGCCGCGGCCTGGGCGTACGCCGCCCCCAGCTGGCCGTATCCCTCGGAGATGTGGAAGGTTCCGGAGAAGGCCTCCCGCGGGTCGACCGAGCGGTCCCGCAGCCGGGGCAGCCGGCGCAGCAGCATGTTGACCTTGAGCTGGGCGCCCTCCGCCGGGGGCGGGGCGGGCTCGCCGAGAAGGGCGGACAGGGCCTGCGGGGAGGCGTTGACCAGCACCTTGCGGGCGGCGACCGTGCCCTCGCGGTCGTCCGTGCGGAAGACGACCTCGGCGGCCGTCCCGTCGGTCTCGATCCGGATCGCCTCGTGGCCGGTGACGATCTCGGCGCCGGCGGCCCGGGCGGCCCCGGCGAGCGCGTCGGTCAGTGCGCCCATCCCGCCGACGGGCACGTCCCAGTCGCCGGTGCCGTTGCCGATGACGTGGTAGAGGAAGCAGCGGTTCTGGACCAGCGACGGGTCGTGGGCGTCCGCGAACGTACCGATGAGGGCATCGGTCAGGACGACGCCGCGCACCAGGTCGTCGGTGAAGTTCTCCTCGATCGCGGCACCGATGGGCTCCTCGAACAGCGTCCGCCAAGCCGTCTCGTCCCCGACCCGCTCCCGCAGCTCCCGGCGGGTCGGCAGCGGCTGGGTCAACGTGGGGAAGACCCTCTCGGCGACCTGCCTCGTCCGGTCGTAGAACGCCTCCCAGGCGGTGTATTCGCGGTCGGAACCGGTGAGGGCCGCGAACGACTCGCGCGTACGGTCGCCGCCGACGAGCAGTCCGGTGGCCCGGCCCTCGCGCACGACCGGGGTGTACGAGGAGACGGTGCGCTTGCGGACCGAGAACGCCAGCCCGAGGTCGCGGACGATACTGCCGGGCAGCAGGGACACCAGGTACGAGTAGCGGGACAGCCGCGCGTCGACACCGGCGAACGGGCGGGTGGAGACCGCCGCACCCCCGGTGTTCCCGAGGCGCTCGAGGACCAGGACGGTACGTCCCGCACGGGCCAGGTAGGCGGCGGCGACCAGTCCGTTGTGGCCGCCGCCCACGATGACGGCGTCGTACACGGACCGGCTGAACGATTCGGAGGCTGCAGACATGCCTCTTCGTAACACGCGATGATCGCACGGGCCAGAGGGCGGCGTCGCGTTTGCCGTCCCGGACCGCGGAGGTTCCCCGGAGACGGGAGGCGGTACCGCGCCGCGGGGCTGCCCCGGATGCGGACGCTGCCGGTGCCCAGCGGCGCGGGGAGGGGCCCCGGACCGGGAAGGCGGCTCGGGGCCGGGCGGAAGGCCGGCATGCGTGACGCGCCGCGCACCCGGGAGGCGGCGCCGGGCTCGGAAGGCGGCCTCAGACACCCGGGGCGGCCTCGACCGACCCGGACCCGATGGCCGAGAGGAGGGCCTGGTGGTCCTCGACGGTCCGGTCCGCGTACGCCACCGCGAAGTCGCCCATGGCCCGGTCGAAGGTGTCGGACGCGCCGAGGTACGCGGCGATCGCGATGCGCTCCCCGGACCGGGCGTGGGCCCGGGCCAGCGCCCTGCCGCAGAGCGCCGCGTAGTCGCGCAGCAGCGTCGGTGACATCGTCGCGACGTCCGCCGAGCCCTTCATGTCCCGTAGCTGGCGCCAGTAGAAGTGCCGGCCGCCCGGACCGCTGACCCAGCCGAGGAAGATGTCGCTCGCCGCCTGCAGCAGCCGCTGGCCGGCGACGACGCGCTGGCCCTGGTGGCGGTAGGCGGACTTCGGCAGATGGGGCTCCAACACGGACCGCTGGGCCTCCTTGATCTGCAGGAAGAGCGGGTCCTCCGTGTCGCGTCCGGTCATCAGCGCGACGAAGCAGCGCGTCCCGACACTGCCGACACCGACGACCTTGCGGGCCGCCTCGACGAACCGGTACCGGTCCAGCAGGACCCTGCGGTCCTCGGGCAGAGTGCTGCGGTAGTCGCTGAGGATCTTGCGCACGGACGCGGCGTCGAGCCCGGCCACGGCCTCGAGCAGCGGCGGATCCTGCACGATCCGGCGCCGCCCGCCGACGACCTCGGTCAGCTTCTCCAGCGCCTGCAGACTCGTCCGGCGCCGCGCCTTGGCCAGCCGGGCCTCGAGGCGCGCCCGCTCCAGGTCGCGCACGAGGGGCACCAGATCCTCGGCGGCGATGCGCTCGTACCAGACGTCGAGCTCACCGAGCCCGGCGAGGTGCCGCATGGACAGCCGGTACGACTCGGACGCCGCCCGCGCGGCCCGGCGGGCCCCGGCGTCCGGCTGACCGTTGTCGCGTGCGGCGACGGCGACGCTGGCGACGAGGCGTTTCACGTCCCACTCGAAGGGGCCCGGCAGCGTCTCGTCGAAGTCGTTGAGGTCGAACAGCAAGGTGCGTTCGGGCGAGGCGAAGACCCCGAAGTTCAGCAGATGGGCGTCGCCGCAGAGCTGGACCCGGAGACCGGTGTTCCGCTGGACGGCGAGATCTGCGGCCATGACGGCCGGAGCGCCCCGCAGATAGGTGAACGGCGAGACGGCCATCCTTCCGTACCGCACGGGCACCAGGTCCGGCTCACGGGTCTTCGCCTGGTCCTCCAGCACCGCGAGCGGATCCGGCCGGTCGGCGGCCGGGATCCAGCGCCCGTGGGAGGACCGCGGCACCTCCTTGCGCACGGCGCGGCCGCGTTCCCTCTCCTCGGCCAGGTCCGTCATGGTCACAGTGTGCGGTCGCGGCGGGAACGCCGCGACGCGGGGCGGCGTTCCCGGCGGGCGCACCGGTCACGGAGGGCTCGCCTGCCGAGGGCCCGCGCGGGCGTCGCACCGGCGAGGATCGGCCCCGCCCGCAGTCCCCCGGGGGGCAGGGCGGTCAGCCGGCCCCGCCCTGTCGCCGGAGCGCCGCGACGCGGCGGTAGAGCTCGACCGCCTCGCCGCCGCGGCCGAGTTGCTCCAGGCAGTGGGCCTGGTCGTTGCGGCTGGCCAGGGCGTCGGGGTGGCCGGCGCCGAGGACGCGTTCGCGGGACTCGGCCACCTGCTGGTAGACGGCCAGCGCATCGCTCCAGCGGCCCAGCCAGCCCAGGCCGACCGCGACTTCACGGCGACTGACGAGGGTGTCCGGGTGGTCGGGACCGAGAACCCGCTCACGGACCGCGCAGACGTCACGGGCCTCGGCCAGCGCCTCCTCCCAGCGGGCGAGCCGACCCAGGTTGACGCCGAGCCCGTGGCGGGCCCGCAGGGTCTCCGGGTCGGCTGCGCCGTGGACCCGGGTGCGGTCGGCCACCAGTGCCCGGTACTGCTCCAGCGCCTCGGCGCTCCGTCCCAGACGGCCGAGGCTGATCCCGATCTCGTAGCGTGCGGCGAGGGTGTCCGGGTGGTCGGGACCGAGCGCCTGCGCGCGGGCCCCCGCCACGTCCCGGTAGTTCTGCAGGGCTTCGGTCCAGCGGCCCAGCTGACCGAGGGCGTACGCGACCTCGTACCGGGTGACGAGCGTGTCCGGATGCCCGGCGCCCAGCACCCTGGTGCGCGCCGCGGCCACCTCCTCCGCCATGCGGTACGAGTCCTCGAGCCGGCCGAGACGGCTCAGGTTGAAGGCGAGGTTGTGACGGCAGCGCAGGGTGTCGGGGTGCTCCGGCCCGACGGTCCGTTCCCGGGAGGCGAGCACCGACGTGTACACCTGGTGCGCCTCGAAGTGCCGGCCGAGCCGCCCGAGGACGTACGCCATCTCCTGGCGGGCGGCCAGGGTCTCCGGGTGGTCGGGGCCCAGGGCTCGCTCGCGGCCCTCGGCGACGCGGCCGAACTCGCGGAGCGCGTCGGCCGCCCGGCCGGTCCTGCTGAGCGTGAAGCCGACCTCGTACCGGCTGGCGAGGGTGTCCGGGTGGTCGGGACCGAGCGCGTGCTCGCGCTCGGTGGCGACCGCCCGGTGCACCTCGCCCGCCTCCTCCCAGCGGCCGAGCCTGCCGAGGCTGAGCCCGGCGTTGTGCCGGCCGGTGAGGACGGCCAGCAGTTCCGGCGACGGGGTGGGCCGCTCCGGCCGGGGCAGCCGCACGGGTGCGGGACCGCGCAGATCCACGCCGGTGGTCCATTCGCCGGTCAGGCCCGCCGTGAAGTCGGGCGGCAGGGCCCGCAGCGCCGAGACCGTGATCGCCTTGTGACCGGTCGTCATTCCGCGCGTCCAGGACGGCAGCCCCGGTTCTCCGCCGCCGTGCCGACGCGGGGGCGGCGGCGCGGTTCCGGCGGCGGGCGTGGCCGTCACGCGCCCGGCGCCGATCCTGCGCCGCAGGTCCTTGGCGTCGGCGGGTCGCTCCTCGGGCGTCTTGGCGAGCAGTTCGAGGACGATCTCCTCGATGAAGCCGGGGAGTTCCGGCCGGTGGCTGCGCAGCGGCCGGGGCGCGGTGTCGCGGTGGCCGACGAGGATGGACCAGGAGTCGCCGAGGTCGAAGGGCGGCGCGCCGGTGGCGATCTCGTACAGCACGCACCCCAGGGAGTACAGGTCGCTGCGGTGGTCGACGTGGCCCCCGCCGATCTGCTCGGGCGACATGTAGTGGGGGGTGCCCATGGCGATGCCCGTGCCGGTGAGCCGGGACGTGAACCCGATGTCGTGGCCGAGCCGGGCGATGCCGAAGTCGCAGATCTTCACCGTGCCGTCGGTGAGCCGCATGATGTTGGCCGGCTTCAGGTCCCGGTGGACGATGTTCTGTTCATGGGTGTAGGCGAGGGCGTCGGCGACCTGGTCCGCGATGTCGACGACGTCGGACACCGGCAGCGGATGCTGCTCGTTGTCCTCCATCAGCTGGCTGAGGTTGCGGCCCTCGAGCAGTTCCATCACCAGGTAGAGCACGCCCTCGTGCTCGCCGAAGTCATGGACGACGGTCACGCCGCGGTGCTGCAGGGCGGCGGCGACCCTGGCCTCCCTGCGGAAGCGCTCCCGCAGGACCCGTATGAACGTCCGGTCGTGCTGCGGCCCGAGCGGTTTGAGGCACTTGACCGCGACCCGCCTGCCCAATGACTCGTCGCGGGCCTGCCACACCTCGCCCATGCCGCCCCGACCGATCAGTTCAAGCAGCCGGTACCGGCCCTGGATCAGCCTGGTGTCCGCCATCCCGTGCCGTCGCCCCCGTCGCTTCGCTACGCCCTCCCCGGCCCGTCCAGTATGGCCGCCTGTCTGCGCAGTTTGTACGGTGCGGGCCTGCTCCCGGGCCCGAGTCGCGCCATCGCCTTCAAGATGTGACCTGGCGGCAGCTGCCAGCGCACGCGCGAGGGGACGCAGCGCAGGGCCGCTCCGGTTGCGGAGAGCCGCCGGGTGACGCGTCCGGGCGGGGGCGCGGGCCGGCCGTAGAGGTCGTGGGCGTACGGGGGCAGCGCGTCGTAGGCGAGCGCCGCGACGCGCCGCCAGATCAGTCCACGCGCCGGGACGAGCAGGGTGTGGACGGGCGGGCGGCGCAGGAAGTCGTCGACGACGCGGGCGTCCGCACCGGCTTCCAGCGCGGGCCGTACGGCGGCGAAGTACTTGGCGAGCGCCGCCGTGGTGGCCGGGACGGCGGCCGGGTCGAGCCCGACGAGGCGGGCGCTCGTCCGGTGCTCGTCGACGTACCGGTCCGCCTGGGCGTCGGTGAGGGGGAACCCGGAACGCCGCAGGACGTCCAGGTACGAGTCCACCTCGGCGCAGTGCACCCAGAGCAGCAGGCCGGGATCGTCCACGCCGAGGAGTCGGTGGATCCTGCGGACGCGGGCACCGGCCCGCTCGGCCGCCTCGGTGGTGCCGTAGGAGATGGTGCCGACGAAGTCCGCGGTGCGCAGCAGCCGGCCCCAGGCGTCCTTGCGGAAGTCGCTGTTGGCCATGACTCCGCGTACGGCGCGGGGGTGCAGGGCCTGGAGGTAGAGCGCGCGGACCCCGGCGATCCACATCATGGGGTCGCCGTGCATCTGCCAGGTGACCGACGCGGGGCCGAACAGGCCCGGGTCCCGGTCGTCGGCTTCGCCGCTCATACGTCGACTCTGCCCCGCGGTCCCGGCCCGCACGCACGCGTCCACGCCGTCCGGGCGGCTCCCTCCGCGGGGGCGGCGAACGAGGTCGGGCGGGCACGGGGATCCGCTGACCGTCGTCGACGGCAGCGGCAACTCCGGCAACGCGCCGGTCCACGTCCCCCTCGCGGGGGACCAGGACTGCGGGTCGGTCGCGGGGCGCACCGGCCGCGCCCCTGCCGGGGGATCCGGCCCCCTTCCGTCCCGCCCCTAAGCGTCACCCCGTTCCCGGGCGCGGGTCAGCCCTCCCGACGACCATGCCGTGGGCCGGCCCCGTCGGAGGATGCGGCCAGGTGCTGGCTCACCGCGACCACCCCGTCCATCTGCTCCGTCAGCTTCACCAGGAGGGGGATCTGCCCGGCCGCCTCGAGTCGCCCTTCCAGGGTGACCCTTCCGTCGACGACATGGACGTCGATCGCGTCGGGCGCCAGCCCCAGCGCGCCCACCAGCACTTCCTCGACCACCTGGAGACGGATCTCCGGATCGGGCCGGAGAAACACCTGGAGGAGGTCGCGCCGTGTGACGATGCCGACCAGGCGGTCCTCCTCGTCGACGACGGGCATCCGCTCGACACCGCGCCGCAGCATGGTGCGGGCCGCCTCGGCGATCGTGTCCTCGGCGTGGACGGTCACCGCGGGCGCGGACATCAGCCGTCCGGCGGTGGGCGCGTCCCGATCGTCGCCGGGGGAGCCGCCGGCGCCGTACCACGACGCGTGGACGGCAGGTCCGGCACCGGGACCGGCGGCGGCCTGGCGCGCCAGGAGATCGGTCTCCGAGACGACGCCGACCACCCGGTCGTCCTCGTCGAGGACCGGCAGACCGCTGATGTCGTGCTCGGCGAGTTGCTTGGCGACTTCCTTGAACGGGGTCGACGGCACGACCGAGACGACCTCCCCCACCATCAGGCTTCCGACCTTGCTGTGCTTCATGTTCGCCACTCCTGTCGAGCCGGCGCCCACGGGGCCCGGGCGATCGAGCGGACCTCGGCCCTGGGTGTGCGGCGAGCCCGGTGCGTACCGCGGCCCTCGCGCGCGTACGACACGGCAATTCAACCGCGGCGGACCGGGCCCGGCAGGGGCCGAACAGGCCGCTGGGCGGGGTCCAATGGTCCCCGCGGCGAGCGCCCCGGGCAACGGACGGCCCGCTCGGCGCAAGGGGAACGGACGGCCCGCTCGGCGCCCGGGGGGTGCCTCTATGTCCTTCGTCAAGCCCGAGGTGGTCATGCGGCGGCTGCCTCGGGGACGCGTGACTCGTAGAAGGTGCCGTCGCGGAGCATGGCGAACAGGACGCTGATGCGGTGGCGAGCGAGTCGGAGGAGGGCCTGGGTATGGGTCTTCCCGCGGGCCCGGCAACGG